>NZ_CP009122.1:1370271-1672213 GCF_000803645.1 Sphingopyxis fribergensis
AGTCCGGAGCTGGGCACCGATGATTGCCGGCTTGGCGATGCGGCATGGCGGGACCAATATCCGATGCTGTGCCGCGGCTTCGAATTGCAACGGCAACTCGCCGACAGCATTAGTGCGGAAATCATGAAGCCCGATTTTCCCGATACCGACATTTTGATCGTCGGCGATCATATGCCGCCTTATTTCAAGCGCGATATGCGCATGCGGTTCGACTCTGCCCATGTGCCGTGGATCATGCTGCGCAGCCGGCACGGAGCCAAGCCACCCGCGCAAGCACGCGTCGCGTCCCAATGAAAAGGGCCCACCGGGGTGGCCGGTGAGCCCTTGGTCCTGGGATTGTTCGGGCCGGTGCGACTGCGCCGCTAAGGCGTCCGGCCCTTGGCTGTCCTAGGGCGCGAGGATCGCGACGGCGAGGTACAGCAGCAGAGGCAGGCCGAAGCCCAAAAGCGTCAGGGCAACAAAGCCGACGCGCGTCCACAAGACGTCGATGCCGAACTGGTCTGACATGCCGGCGCACACGCCGAAGATCATCCCGTCGCGACGATTCTTGCGAAAACCCTGTTTCATTTCTTTCCTTTCCATCCCGGCCATAGGCCGGCGTTATTCAGCGCGGCGGTTGATCAGGCGACCAGACCGTTCGGGCCGACAGCAGCGAGAAACATGATCGAGCAGTAAAGCGAGGCAACAGCGGCGATCGCGTAGCTCTTGAACGAGTCGACATTGAAATGGGCCATGATATTTTCCTTCCTTGAACCTTCCATCCGGGCCATCCGGGGGATGCCGACACTAATGCAGAGACCGTGCCAATTCCATTCATCGGCGGTTAACTGCGGTTTTACGGCTCGCGACAGATTATTTCGTCGCGAAAAATGCGCTAGAATGGTGAAAAATCCCGTTCTTAGGAAAAATATCAACGGAACCTTGGCTGGAGTTGGGCTGGAAACGCGCGGGGCGCTGGGGTAGGCGCTAGGGCAGATGACGCTGACCCGCCTTTCGCTGACCGATTTTCGCAATCATGCCGGCGCGGACATGGCGGCCGCACCGGGGCTCGTCGCGCTCTACGGCGACAATGGCGCGGGCAAGACCAATATATTGGAGGCGATTTCTCTGCTCGCGCCGGGGCGCGGGCTGCGCCGTGCAGCACTGTCCGACATGGTGCGCGACGGGGCGAGCGGTGGTTTCGCCGTCTTTGCCGAGGTTCAGGCGGGAGCCGACCTCGCGCCGGTGGCGCTGGGGACGGGGATCGAGGCCGCGCAGCCGGGACGGAGGATCGTCCGCATCAACGGTGCGACGTCTGCGGCGACTGCGCTGGGCGACTGGCTGGCCGTGCTGTGGCTCACCCCCGCTATGGACCGGCTGTTCGTTGAGACCGCGGGCAATCGTCGGCGCTTCCTCGACCGCCTCGTCCTCGCGCTCGACCCGCGGCATGCGCAGCACAGCAATCGTTACGAGGCGGCGCTCCGTGCACGGGGAAAGCTGCTCGCGGATCCGGGGCAGGCCGACCAGCAATGGCTGACGAGCCTTGAGGCGCAGCTTGCCGAACATGGCGCGGCGATGGATGCGGCGCGCCAGCATATGCTCGCGGGGTTGTCAGCGGAACTTGCCGGGCAGCCTGATGCGCCGTTCGCGCGGCCGCTGCTGACGCTGGTCGACAGCGAGGGCGCGGCACGGGCCGCGCCGCACGAGGTCGAGGCGCTCCGGGCGCTGTTCGCGTCGCGCCGCCGCATCGACGCCGCTGCAGGGCGCGCGACCGCCGGCCCGCATCGCGACGATCTGGCCGCCGTCCACGCCGCGACGGGCCGTGCGGCGGCGCGCTGTTCGACCGGCGAGCAGAAGGCGATGCTGCTTTCGCTCGTCCTCGCGCACAGCGACAGCGTCGCGCGCGCGCGGGGGCAAAGGCCGGTGCTGTTGCTCGACGAGGTCGCGGCGCATCTCGACCCGTTGCGCCGCGGCGCGCTTTACGAGCGGCTGGCGGGGCAGGGCGGGCAGGCGTGGCTTACGGGCACCGAGGCGGCGTTGTTCGACGACATGCCGGGGCCGGTAACGCGGTTCCGGATCGCGGGTGGGCGGATCGTCGCCGGTTAGCTTTCGCCCGTCTAGCCCTCTCCCCTTGGGAGAGGGTTGGGTGAGGGTGTCTGAGGTTCGTCTGCGCAGTTGACGGGTGATCCTCACCCAACTTCGGCTAGGTTGCTGCGCAACCAAGCCTGCATATCCCTCTCCCGACGGGAGAGGGTGAACGCCCGGTTCCCACCCCATGGCAGTCGATCGATTTAAAGGATCTCGTGCACCCGGTCCTGCGGACGACACAGCCTTACGCCCTTGTCGGTTTCGACAAACGGGCGTTCGACATAGGCCGGATTGGCGGCCATCGCGGCGATGATTTCGTCTTCGCCCGCGTCCTTGAGTCCGCGCTCCTCGGCGTCGGTACCGCGCAGGCGCAGGGCGTCACGCGCGGTCAGGCCGGCGTCGCCGAACAGCTGGCGCAGCTTGTCGGTGCTGTACGGATTTTTGAGATATTCGACGACGGTCAGCGCGACACCCGGCGTTTCCTGAAGGATCGCCAGCGTCTTGCGCGAGGTGCCGCAAGCGGGGTTGTGCCAGATGGTCGCGTTCATCAGCCCGCCCTAACGCGCGCTTACAGCAGCGTAAACCCGCTATTCATAGCATATATGGCACATCTTCCCGCATGAAGGGGAACCATCAACTTGCCTTTCACGGCCAACGCACGACTTATGCAAAGTCGAGGGACCGTCAAACGGCGGCTTATGCGGGGTTGTTGCTCAAGTGAATGAATTGATCGATCGCAGGGCGCTGTTGGCCGGGATCGCAGGGGTAGGGGCCGCGGCCGCCACTTCGGCGCGTGCGCAGTTGCCCAACTGGATACAGCAGCCGGTGGCGCCCTTGCCGCCGCCGGTCGACTATCTGGCCGTGGCGAAGAAACAGCTGGCGATGCAGGGACGCAATATCCCGCAAAGCGACCGCGTCGGCGTCGTCGATTTCGGGCTTCCTTCGTCGCGTCCGCGCTTTGCGCTGGTCGACATGATCGCGGGCAAGGTCGAGATGTTCCCGGTGACGCACGGCCGCGGTTCCGATCCGCAGCACGACGGCTGGCTCAAAAGTTTTTCGAACCGCATGGGATCGCTCGCGACCTCGCGCGGCGCGTATCGCACCGGCGACTATTATTGGGGCGCCAACGGGTCGTCGATGCGTCTCGCGGGGCTGGAGCCCGACAATTATTCGGCCGATGTACGCGCGATCGTCGTGCACGGCGCCTGGTACGCCGATCCGGCGCTGATCGCGACGCAGGGCAAGCTGGGACGCAGCGAAGGCTGCTTCGTGTTCGGCGAAGAGCTGTTGCCGATGATTCTTTACAAGCTCGGGCCGGGGCGGCTGTTGTTCGCCGACCGGCTAAGTGCACCGCCGCCGATGCCGGGGCCGTTCGAGCTGCCGCCGGCCGATCCGCTGCCGGGCATGGAGAATCTGCGGCGCGCGAGTTCGGTCAGCGGGCAGTTGCCGAAGACGGCGGATTGATAACGCCGCGTCAGTTTTGCGGTAGGAAGCGGCCGTTCCCGTTTTCCGTTCGTGTCGAGCGAAGTCGAGACACCCATCGGCGCGACGCCTAGCCTGAGGGGCATCTCGACTTCGCTCGATGCGAACGGGTTGGGGATGCGGAAACGGCTAGCTCTGGTCGCTATCCGGCGCTCAATAAATCCCTGAAGTCCCCGGCGTCGTCGTGCGTACGGTCGTGACCGTTGGCACGACTTCGGGCGGTGCCGGTGCGATGATCGTCGCGGTCGGGCGGCCGGGTTGCGAAAAGCTCGCCACGACAGGCGCGTCGCGGCCGTAGATGTCGGCGAGCTTCTTCACGCCGCCCTTACCGTCGGGAATGACGGTCCAATAGGCGACATAGACGGGAAAGGGCTGGTCGAAGCCGAAGCGCGTCGTCTTGCCGCTCGCGATCGCTTCGCCAAACTCCTCGGGGCTCCGCCCCGCGAACATCACCGCCATCAGGCCCGAGAAATGCAGCGCGCGCTCGGTGCGGATACAGCCATGGCTGAACGCGCGCGCGGCGGCATTGAACGCGCCCTTTGACGGCGTGTCGTGAAGATAGATCGCATGCTCGTTGAGCATCTCCATCTTCATCACGCCCAGCGCATTGTTCGCGCCCGGCTGCTGCACGACCGACAGCGTCTTGCCTTTACCCGTCCAGGTATAGCCCTGCCGGCGCGCCGACGCCGGATTGTTGGCGATCGTCGCGCCAATGCCTTCGTTGATGATGCTGCGCGGCAGCGTCCAGGTCGGGTTGACGATGATGCCCGTCGCCATCGGATTCAATTGCGGCGTCGCGGTCGATGCCTTGCCGACGACGGCCTTGTGCGTGGCGATGATCGTGCCGCCATGAACGACACGCGTCAGATATTCGGGGACGTTGCTGACGACATAGCGTTCGCCGAGCGCGCGCGGCATCCAGCGCCAGCGTTCCATATTGACGCGGATCGCATTGGCCTCGGCAGGCGTCTTCGCTTTCTTGAGCGACGTTTTGAGCGCCGCGAAATCGGGATGGACAGGGTCGAGCGTCGCGAGCGTCTCTTTCACCCTGCCGGCGCCGAGCGCAGCGGTGAGCAGCGAGATCAGGGGTTCGCTGTCGCCGTCGCTGTCGACCATGAACCATTGTTTGCGCGCCGCATTGGGCGTGCGGCCGTCGCGCAGGTGCGTCGCGAGCAGCAGGAAGGTGTCGGTTGCGGTCTTGTCGAGCCTCGCCTGATCGCCGCCAAGGATCGCGGCGGCGAGGCCGTCGGGATTATAATCCTTTGCGAACAGGCCTTCGTCGCCGACCTTTTCGATGAAGCTCAGGAGCGCGGTCGCATTGTCTTCAGACCAGTTCGGCATCTCTATCTGCGCCGCGACGACGGGGGCGTCATCCTTCACCTTGTCGGGTTGAAGGATTACCGAATCCTCCTTGACCGCCTGGGCCAGCGCGGGTGCCGCGAGCAAGCTCAGCGAAAGGATGAACGCCGCAGCGGGACGTGCCGAAAAGGGGGAGTTTTTGACCATGGTTAAAGCCCATAGCCAAAAAGCATCCACAGCGAAAGTGAGCTGCCGCTCAGCTCGGCGCAGCGCGATCATTAAATAGGGACAGTCCCTATTTATTGATGGCTTAGGCCTTCGCCGCTTCGTCCTGCTTGGCCAGCCATTCCTCGAGCCACTTGATCGTATAGTCGCCGTGGATGACATCGGGGTCGGCGAGCAGCGCCTGATGCAGCGGGATGTTCGTCTTGACCCCGGCGATCACCATTTCCTCGAGCGCGCGGCGCATCCGCATCATGCAGCTTTCGCGCGTGCGGCCATAGACGATCAGCTTGCCGATCATGCTGTCATAATAGGGCGGGATCGAATAGCCGGCATAGAGCCCGCTATCGACGCGGACATGCATGCCGCCCGCGGCGTGATAGTTGGTGACCTTGCCGGGCGAGGGCAGGAAGGTGCGTGGATCTTCGGCGTTGATGCGGCATTCCATCGCGTGACCACGAAACTCCAGGTCTTCCTGTTTGACCGAAAGATCACGGCCGCCGGCGATGCGGATCTGTTCGCGGACTAGGTCGAAGCCGGTGATCATCTCGGTCACCGGATGCTCGACCTGGATGCGCGTGTTCATCTCGATGAAGAAAAATTCGCCATTTTCCCACAGAAATTCGATCGTGCCGGCGCCGCGATAGGACATTTTGGCCATCGCGTCGGCGCAGATGCCGCCCATGCGCGCGCGTTCCTCGGCCGAGATGATCGGCGAGGGGGCTTCTTCGAGCACTTTCTGGTGGCGGCGCTGGAGCGAGCAGTCGCGCTCGCCCAAATGGATGGCGTTGCCGCGGCCGTCACCGAATATCTGAAATTCGATATGGCGCGGGTTGCCGAGATATTTTTCCATGTAAACGGTCGGATCGCCGAACGCCGCCGCCGCTTCGGATGAGGCCTGACCCATCAGGCTTTCGAGGCTGTCGGCGTCGGGTACGACCTTCATCCCGCGGCCGCCGCCGCCCGATGCCGCCTTGATCAGCACCGGATAGCCGATCTCCTCGGCCATCTTCCGGCATTCTTCGCCATAGGTGACCGCGCCGGGCGACCCCGGAACGACCGGCAGGCCGAGCGCGACCGCGGTGCGTTTCGCCTCGACCTTGTCGCCCATCGTGCGGATATGCTCGGGCTTCGGCCCGACGAAAATCATGTCATGCGCTTCGATGATCTCGGCGAAACGCTCGTTTTCGGACAGGAAGCCATAGCCCGGATGGATCGCGTCGGCGCCGGTGATCTCGGCGGCCGAGATGATCGCGGGAATGTTGAGATAGCTGTCCTTCGCCGCGGGCGGGCCGATGCACACGGCCTCGTCGGCGAGGCGGACGTGCATCGCGTCGGCGTCGGCGGTCGAATGGACCGCGACGGTCTTGATGCCCATTTCGTGGGATGCGCGGTGGATGCGCAGCGCGATCTCGCCGCGGTTGGCGATCAGGAGCTTTTCGATGGCCATTGTTTGGATCAGCCGATGGTGAACAGCGGCTGGTCGAATTCGACCGGCTGGCTGTTCTCGACATGCACGCCCTTCAGTGTGCCGGCTGCGGGAGCGACGATCGGGTTCATGACCTTCATCGCCTCGATGATCAGGATGGTGTCGCCGGCCTTCACCGCCGAACCGATGGCTGCGAAATTGGGCGCGCCGGGTTCGGGCGACAGATAGACGGTGCCGACCATCGGGGATTTCACGGCTTCGGCGAAGCTGTCTACGGCGGGTGCAGCGGCAGCGGGGGCAGCCGCCGGTGCGGCGGGGGCAGTCGCTGCAACCGGCGCCGGCGCGTAGGCGACGGGCGCCGCGGCGGCGGTCAGCGTGCGCGCGACGCGGATCTTGCGTTCGCCGTCCTCGACCTCGATTTCGGACAATCCGGTGTCGTCGAGCAGCTCGGCGAGCGCACGCACATAGGCCGGATCGACGTTGATGCCATTGTCTTTATGGTCACCCATGAGAATATTTCCTGTTGTTGCGGCGTCGGTGTTCCGACGCTCAGACCCCGTTTTTGATGCGCCCTATTGTCAGAGACGCGCGGCGGCGTCCAGCGCCAGCGTATAGCTGTCGGCGCCGTGACCCGCAAAATGATCGACCGCCGCGATGCCGACATAGCTGATATGGCGGAACTCTTCGCGCTTCATCGGGTCCGACAGATGGACCTCGATCACCGGCACCTTGATCGATTTGATCGCGTCGTGAATCGCGATCGAGGTGTGGGTGTAGCCGCCGGCGTTGAGCAATACCGCCTTGGCGCCCGCGATATAGGCCTCATGCAGCCAGTCGATCAGCACGCCTTCATGGTTCGTTTGCCGGCATTCGACGCGGAGGCCCAGCTCGGCCGCCTGCGCCTCGAGACGTGCGTGAATGTCATTCAGCGTGTCATGCCCGTAAATTTCGGGCTCGCGCGTGCCGAGCAGGTTTAGATTGGGGCCGGAGAAGACAAAGACGGTCGGCTTGTCGGTACGCTCGTTGGTCAAGGGCTTGGCTTTCGGTTGCGAGGACGCGCGCTCCCCCTATATGGGCTGCTCGGCAAAGGCAAAGCAAGGCGGGTACGCGGTGATTTCTGTGATCCTCAATGGCGAAACGCGGCAGGTGCGCGAAGGCAGCGTTGCCGATCTCGTCGCCTCGCTGGGGCTCGACGTGAAAAAGGTCGCGGTCGAGCGCAATCGCGCGATCGTGCCGCGCTCGACGCTGGCTGACGTTGCGCTCGCCGAGGGCGATGCGCTGGAAATCGTTCATTTTGTGGGAGGCGGTTGTTGACCGACACTTGGAGCGTTGCCGGGCGGACATTCACGTCGCGGCTGATTGTCGGGACCGGCAAGTACAAGGATTTCGAACAGAATGCGGCGGCGGTCGCGGCGTCGGGGGCGGAGATCGTCACCGTTGCGGTGCGCCGCGTCAATGTGTCGGACCCGAATGCGCCGATGCTGACCGACTATATCGATCCCAAGAAGATCACCTACCTGCCCAATACGGCGGGCTGCTTCAACGCCGACGACGCGATCCGCACCTTGCGGCTGGCGCGCGAGGCGGGGGGCTGGGATCTGGTCAAGCTCGAGGTGCTCGGGGAGGCGAAGACGCTCTATCCGAACATGCGCGAGACGCTGGAGGCGACCGAGGTGCTTGCGAAAGAGGGCTTCCTGCCGATGGTCTATTGCGTCGACGATCCGATCGCCGCGAAGCAGCTCGAGGATGCGGGCGCGGTCGCGGTGATGCCGCTCGGCGCGCCGATCGGATCGGGGCTCGGTATCCAGAATCGCGTGACGATCCGCCTGATCGTCGAAGGCGCGTCGGTGCCGGTGCTTGTCGACGCGGGCGTGGGGACGGCGAGCGATGCCGCGGTGGCGATGGAACTCGGCTGCGACGGCGTGCTGATGAACACCGCGATCGCCGAGGCCAAAGACCCCGTTCGCATGGCGCGGGCGATGAAGCTGGCGGTCGAGGCGGGGCGCGATGCCTATTTGTCGGGACGGATGGGGCTCAGGCGCTACGCCGACCCTTCGAGTCCGCTGGCGGGGCTTATTTGAGCATCAACGCTTCGTAACGGCCGATGTTCCGTTCTGAAAATCATTTTACGGCAAACGGTTAGTCGCAAACATACGCAACTTTACGGGCCACCCCACGTTGATCCTGCAAGAGGCGAGCCCCTCACGCCTCTGCAAAATAGGAGATACCCCATGGGTGAACTGACCGAAAAAGCCAAAGGCCTTGCCAATGAAGCTGCCGGCAATGTCAAGCAGGCCGCCGGCAAGGCGACCGACAACGAGCGGCTGCGCGCCGAAGGCGAGGCGCAGGAACGCAAGGGCGAAGCCCAGAACCTGAAGGGCAAGGTCCAAGGCGCGCTCGGCGACAAGGTCTGATCGCCAACAGCTCCCGCTTGCACGTCATGTAAGCAACGAAAAGGCCCCGGGGTATCCCTCTCCCCGGGGCCTTTTTCATGCGTTGCCTGGTCGGGTCTATTTGCCGCCGGACGCCACCAGATCGACATCCGTCATCCCGCCGTCGCGGCGCATCATCAGCACATAGGCGAGGTCGCCTTTCGTGCCGCCGAGCAAATGCTCGTTGCCGTTGACGCGGTGATCGCTGGTGTAGCCGGCGCGGATCGCCATCGTGTGATAATAATCGAGCACCGCCTGCATCGACGCCGCGGTCTGGAAGTTGACCACGCGGATGTTGCACTTGCCGCCAGCGATCCCCGCGGCTTCGCGCAGCGTCGCGCGCGGATAGACTTTGAAGGCGGCGGGCAGGCGCTCGGCCCAGCCGTTGCTATACGTCAATTTGGCGTCGCAGCTGCCCTTTTGCTGGTCGCGCGCGAGCGCGCCGATCGTCACCGGGCGTTTCTGCGCCTCGCAATCGTCGCATCCGGCCTCGAAGGGCAAGGCTTTCGGCGCGGTCAGCAGCTTGCCGGCCTTCAGTGCCGCGGCGGCCTCGGCGACCGTCGCCGCCTTGCCGCCCGCGATGCCGGGGACGCCGCCGTCGACTGGCCGATTGCCCGGACCCACAGCATATTTGTTCGACTGGCCGGCGAGCTTGGGGTCGACCATGATCTTGTCTTCAAGCGAACCCTTGATCGCGGGGTCGTCGCTCGCCAGCCCGTCGTCGAGCGGTGCGAGATCGGACTTGGCTTGGGGATTGTCCCGGCACCCGGCGAGCGGCGCCGCCACCATCAGCATGCCGGTGACCAGCCATTTTCCGCGCAACATCATCGCTAACACTCCCTTATCCTTGACAGGGGATGCCCGATTTCGCTCAAAAAGGCCCAAATAAAATGCGTTAACGCGCCGGGCTTTATTAGCCGAAACCTGTCTCGGAGCGAGACGCTTTTGGCGCGCAGCGGATGAGGCGCGAGGTTTCGACCGCCGCCTGGCGGTGGATCACGGCCTCGCGATAGACGGGATCGGTGACCATTTCCATGAAGGCGCCGCTGCTGGGATATTCGGCGATGAAGACCGCATCCCAATGCTCGTCGGCGGGGCCGATCACCATCGTATCCATCGCGCCGCTCCACACGACACGGCCGCCCACGCGCTGGAATATCGGGCCGCTGTCGGCGCCATAATGGCGATAGGCTTCGGCGCCCGTGAGGGCTTTGTCCGCCAACGGGTGACCGTCGGGGTAGGTCGCCTTGTCCTTGAAGCGGACGAGGTTGAGCATGTGGATGACGGTGTCGCGAGGCAAGGCCTTGAATGCGTCGAATTGCGCGCGTTCGGGGTCGATATGCTGGTCGCTCACGGCAGGAACTCCTTGCGCTTGACGCGCCACGCATCGGCGCTTTGCGTCCACGCATCGACCGGCGCGTCCTCGAAGGGGGCGGGGAGGCGGGTCGGGCCGCTGTTCGTGGCGCCGAGCCGTTTCGCCAGCGCTTGCGAGCGGGTGTTGGCGGGGTCGATGCTGTGCATCAGTTCGGGCCATTTCAGGAACTCGACCGCAAAGTCGCACGCGGCGACGCTGCCTTCGAGCGCATAGCCCTTGCCGGCGAATTTGGCGCGCACGCCATAGCCGATCTCGGGCGCGGGCCAGCCGTCGGGCTCCCATGGGCCGAGCCGGCCAACCCATTCGCCGGTCGCGCGCTCGATCACCGAGAACATCGAAAAGCCGCGAATATGCCAGGCGCCGGCGAGCGTGCACCACATACGCCACGCTTGCGAGCGCGGACAGGTGCCGCCGATGAAGCGCATCGTCTCTTCTTCGCCGCACATTTCGGCGAAGCCGTCGAAATCCTCGGTCGCGGGTGGGCGCAGGATCAGCCGCTCGGTGACGAGCAGGGGGCCGTTCAACATATTCATTCTCCCGCAGCAATTGCCGATGCTTCTGCGGCAGACGAGCGTATTCGGCAAGCGGATACGCTTGAGGGCGCCGGCAGTAAAACCGGCGCCCTCGCCATCAGCGTGCGTGAGCGGAGGGGTCCAAACTCACACGCGAGACGGTTTACGTTTTTGCCTTAGCGGCAACGATATTTATCCTTGTCGATCTCACGGCCGAGCAACGCGCCGCCAGCCGCACCCAGAACGGTGCCAAGCAGCTTATCGCCGTTACCGGCGATCTCGTGGCCCGCGACACCGCCGACCGCGCCGCCGATCAGGAGACCGGTCGTGCCATTGTCCTTTTTACAGCGATAACGACCGTCGCGATCGCGCCATACGCGGGTGTTCGAATTGACGCGTTGGTCGCGGGCATAATAGCGGCGATCCTTTTTGCGATAGAAGTTCGACGACTGGTCGAGCTGATGGAAGCCTTCGGCCTTCGCCGGAGCCGCGATACCCGCATAGGCAGGCGCGGTCAGCGCGACGCTGGCGGCGGCAAAAGCGCCCATCAGGCCCTTGGTGAAATTACGCATATAAAATCCTTTCCTGGTTCCGCGCCTTATCCCGCATGGCAAGACCGGGCGCTTCGACGGGAAAACGAGCGGGGTCCGAAACCCGTTGCATTAACCCAAGGCAACAAGACGAAATGAGCGTTTCCGTCGACGAACCGAAAGGGCCTTGCCGCATCGACGGCGGCATGCGACAAACCGGACATGCTCAACATCGGATCGCTCGTCATTGGCGCTATCGCCTTGGTTCTGGCCGTTTTCGCGTTTATCCCGCTGCTCGGCTGGGCGAATTGGGTGATCGTGCCTTTCGCCGTCGTCGGGCTCGCGCTGGGCGCGATGTCGGATAAGACGAGCGGGCGGAACCTCAACATCGTCGTCATCGTCATCGGCGTCATCCGCCTGATGCTCGGCGGCGGCATCATCTGATCCGGCCGGACTAGCCGATCATGAACCAGCCTGGCGCCCCCTCGGGGAGCAATCAGGGCGGCTTGCCCTTTGCGATCGGCGCCTATCTGATCTGGGGCTTCGTCCCGCTCTTTTTCAAATTGCTGTCGAGCGTGCCGCCCGCCGAGGTGCTGGCACAGCGGATCGTCTGGTCGCTGCCGCTCTGTTTCCTGATCATGGTGTTCAGGCGGCAGATCGGCGAATATGTTGCGGCGCTCCGCGATTGGCGGGTGCTGCGCTTGCTGCTCGTCAGTTCGGTGCTGATCGCGCTCAACTGGCTCGTTTATATCTATTCGATCTTCACCGATCATGTGCTCGCGGCGAGTCTCGGCTATTATCTCAATCCGCTGGTCAATGTGATGCTGGGGATGATCTTCCTCGGTGAGCGATTGAGCCGGCTACAGGCGCTCGCGGTCGTCATCGCCGGGATCGGCGTCGCGATCCTGCTCGCAGGTGCGCTCGATACACTGTGGATCAGCCTGACTTTGGCGTTCAGCTTTGGCACCTATGGCCTGATCCGCAAGATCGTGCCGGTCGGCTCGCTGCCGGGGCTCGCGATCGAGACGACCTTATTGTTGCCGCTCGCGGTCGCGGGGGCGGGCTATTATATCTGGCTCGGCGACGGCCGCGGCTTTGGATCGGACGCGGAGATCAGCTGGCTGCTCGCCGCGGGCGGCGTCGTCACTGCGGTGCCGCTGTTGCTGTTCGCGACCGCGGCGCGGCGGATGAGCTATGCGGCGCTGGGCTTCGTCCAGTTCCTCGCGCCGACGCTCCAGTTCGTCTTGAGCCTGTTCGTCTTCCACGAGCCGCTGAAGCCCGCGCAGCTCGCCTGCTTCATCCTGATCTGGGCGAGCATCGCGGTGTTCAGTTTCGACATGCTGCGCAAGATGCGCGCCGAGCGGATGATCGAGGTGGCTTGATTATATCCTCCCCGTCGCGGAGCGATGGGGAGGTGGCAGCGCGAAGCGCTGATCGGGGCCAATGGTGCTACCGTCGCGGCCCCTCCACCATGGCTTCGCCACAGAGAGGATTATCAGACCAGCCGCCAGCCCAGCGTTTCGCCCGCGTGAAAGGGGACGACTTCGCCGATGCGGTCGGGCACGAGTGTCTCGCCGCGCTCGAGCGTGACCGTGCCGGTGTTGAGCGGCAGTCCGTAGAAGCGCGGGCCGTGTTCGCTGGCGAAGCCTTCGAAATGGGCGAGGGCGCCGTCTTCGTCGAAGGCCTCGATGTAGCTTTCGAGCGCATAGGGGGCGTTGAAGATCCCCGCGCAGCCGCAGGGCGCCTCTTTCGTATGCACCGCGTGCGGGGCGCTGTCGGTACCGAGGAAGAATTTGGGCGAGCCCGAGGTCGCGGCCGCCCGCACCGCGAGCCGGTGCTGCTCGCGCTTCGCGACGGGCAGGCAATAGGCATGCGGGCGGATGCCGCCGACGAGCATCGCGTTGCGATTGATGTGAAGATGCTGCGGCGTGATCGTCGCCGCGACATTGGCGGGGGCGTCGGCGACGAACCCAGCGGCTTCGGCGGTGGTGATATGTTCGAAGACGATCTTTAGCGTGGGGAGGGCGCGGACCAGCGGTTCGAGCGTACGGTCGATGAACACCGCCTCGCGGTCGAAGATGTCGACTTCATGGTCGGTGACCTCGCCGTGGATCAGCAGCGGCATGCCGATATCAGCCATGCGTTCGAGCACGGGCATGATCTTTGCGATGTCGGTGACGCCATGCGCGCTGCCGGTGGTCGCGTGCGCGGGATAGAGCTTGGCGGCGGTGAACACGCCCTCGGCATGGCCGCGGGCCATTTCATCCGGAGTGCTGTGATCGGTGAGATAGGCGACGATCAGCGGGGTGAAATCGATCCCGGCGGGCACCGCCGCGTTGATCCGGTCGCGATACGCGCGGCCTTCATCGGCGGTCGTCACCGGCGGCGACAGGTTCGGCATGACGATCGCGCGCGCGAACTGGCGCGCAGTATATTGCGCGACATGACCCAGCATGGCGCCGTCGCGCAGATGGACATGCCAGTCGTCGGGGCGGCGGATGGTCAGGCGGTCGGTCATGGGCGGACTCGTCAACTTGTGGGTTGGTTTTGGCTGCCGCGTCCCTAGATTATCGCCATGATCAATACCACCCTCAACGACCGCGCCCTCATCCGTCTGTCGGGGGAGGATGTCCGCGGCTTCCTTCAGGGGCTGGTCACCAACGACACGTCGGGTAATCTGCCGGTGTGGGCCGCGCTGCTGACCGCGCAGGGCAAGGCGTTGTTCGATTTCCTGATCTGGGGCGACGAGGGCGATGTGCTCATTGATTGCGAGCGCGATGCCGCCGAGGCGCTCGCGAAGCGGCTGACGCTTTATCGTTTGCGCCGGGCGATCACGATCGCGATCGAGCCAGGTCTTGCGGTCCATTGGGCACCCGAAGGCGACCTCGGCGTCGTCGACCCGCGCCTGCCCGAACTTGGCCAGCGCTGGCTGGCGCCCGCCGACGAAGGCGAGGGCGCCGATGCCGTATGGCGCGCGCACCGGCTTGCGCTTGGCGTGACCGAGGGGCGTAGCGAGCTTGGCGACGGCACGACGCTTTGGCTCGAATGCAATGCCATCGAACTTAACGGCGTCAGCTTCAGCAAGGGCTGTTACGTCGGGCAGGAAAATACCGCGCGGATGAATTGGCGGCAAAAGGTCAACCGGCGGCTGGTCGTCGTGCCGCTCGCCGAGGCCGACGAAAAGCGGCAGGTGATCGCCTATCCCGACCTCGGCTGGTCGGTCGAGCATCGCCGCGTCGAGGCGATCGATGCCGCCGCGGCCCCGCCCTGGATGCGCGAGGGGCTCGCGGCCGGTTCATGACAGATGCAGCCTTTGCTGCTAGATTGCCGGACATGCGCGCTTTGCTGATTTCGTCGGCGTTCGTCGCCGCGTTCGCCTCGTCGGCTCCCGCAGTTGCGGCGCCGACGTCGTTGCTGCCGACCGAACCCGAGGCGGCGCAGCCTTCTTCCAGACTCGTGCCGCTCGCAGCGGATTCGGCATGGATGCCGCGCTTTGCCGCAGCGGCGGACAAATTGGCGGAGGCGCTTCGTTCGCGCGACGAAGCGCAGTGGGCGCCCTTGCTTGGTGGGCAATGGCTGTCCGCCGCGGATCGCGCGCGCGTCAGGAATCTTCTTGGCGACCGGAACAGCCCGTTCCTGCCAGCGCTCCTGTCGGAAGACGTGACGCGTCGGGTAATCCTCGGCTGGAACGCGCCCGCGTCGCTCAGTGCCGAGGAACGCGCTGCGATCGAGGCAGGCCCAGAGGCCGAGGCGCTCGTCTGCTGGTCGGCAGGCAGCAATGACACGGCGCGGTGGCCGGAAACCGCGGTCGAGGCCGACAATCGGGCGGGACGCTCCTATGCCTGCGCGCGGATCGCATACAGCATTCGCGGCGAAACGCCGAGCTGGCGCGCGTTCATCGAGCAGCGCGAGCCCGCTTAACCAAACGCCAACCCTCTTCTGCGAAAAGCGCCTCATGTTGGGGCGCTTTCTTGGGTTGGCTGCGGTGATCGCGGCGGTTTCGGTTGGTCTGGCGGGCATCGCCAGCCGGCCTTCGTCCGATGACGTCGTCGAAACGTCGAACGTCCTTTCGGGCAATCACGACAATTGGACGACGCATAAGGTCCGCAAGGACCGGGCTTTGGCCGCGGCCCAGGCCAATGGCGGTTCGGGCCGGCCGAGCGAGGTGTTGCTCGCTCGCGCAAGCGATTCGCATTTCTATGCCGATACCGAGATCGACGGGCGGAACATTCGCATGCTCGTCGACAGCGGCGCGTCGATCGTCGCGCTGACCCGCAGCGATGCCGAGGCGATCGGGATCAACGTCGACGATCTTCCGGTCGGCGGCAGCGCGAACACCGCGGGCGGCGTCGTGCCGATGCGGATGGTCACGCTCGACAGTGTCGAGGTCGAGGGGATCGAGGTGCGCGGCGTGCAGGCGGCGGTCATCGACGCCGATATGGGCGTATCTTTGCTTGGGCAGAGCTTCCTCTCGAAACTCGCGGCGGTGAATGTCGAAGGCGATACGATGACGCTGCGCTGAGGCCCGGACTTGCCAATCGGCGCGCATTTCCCCACATCGAGCGCCATGAATGCTCCCAATCCTCCGCTCCGCGCCGCCATCGTGCCCGTCACTGCTTTCCAGCAAAATTGCACCCTTCTATGGTGCACCGAGACCAACAAGGCGGCTTTTGTCGATCCCGGCGGCGATCTCGACAAGCTGAAAGAAGCCGCGCGCCAGACCGGGGTCGAGGTCGAGAAGATCCTCGTCACCCACGGCCATATGGATCATTGCGGGCAGGCGGGGATGCTTGCGAAGGAACTCGGCGTGCCGATCGAAGGGCCGCACGAGGACGACCGTTTCTGGATCGAAGCCTTCGCCGAGGACGGCGCGCGGTTTGGGATGGTCGGCGAATCTTTCGAGCCCGATCGCTGGCTGGTCGACGGAGACACGGTGACCGTCGGCAACCTCACCATCGACGTCATTCATTGCCCGGGACACACGCCGGGGCATGTCGTTTTTCATCACGCGCCTTCAAAGCTGGCGATCGTCGGCGATGTCATTTTCCAGGGGTCGATCGGCCGCACCGACTTCCCGCGCGGCAATCACCAGCAATTGCTCGATTCGATCACGCAAAAGCTGTGGCCGCTCGGCGGCGATACGACCTTCCTGCCGGGGCACGGCGCGCACAGCAATTTTGCGCACGAACGGCGGACGAATCCGTTCGTAAGCGATATGGCGATGGGGACGGCGGGCTGAGTTCACTGTCATTGCGAGCGGAGCGAAGCAATCCAGAGCGGCTTGTCACATTCTGGATTGCTTCGCTCCGCTCGCAATGACGACAGAGTTAGGCGTTTACCGCGGTGCCGAAACCACCGTTTCCTCGATTTCGGTCGTCGTGATGCCGGTTGGCGTGAGATAGACGATCGCGAGCGCACCGAGCGCGAGGCCGAGTTGCGTGAGCATGGTGATGATCGTGCCGACCATCCGGCCCCACATCATCCCGTCCATGCCGAGCGCGTGGAGGATGCGGCCGACAAGGTAGAGCGCGCCGACGCCCCATAGCCAGAGCGACGAGCCAAGGCCCAGTTCGACCAATGCGAGCAGGATCAGCACGAAGGCCGTGTTTTCGACGAAATTGCTGTGCGCGCGCATGCGCCGCGTCAAAGCCTCGTTGCCGCCGTCGCCGATGGAAACCTTTTCCTTCGTCCGGACGCGCCCCACGCGCACCGAAAGCCACAGGTTGAGCAGCGCCGCTCCGGCCGCAATCGTCAGGCTGATCGGCAAGATAATCATCTGGTTTCCCCCTTATGGACCGGCGCGTGTCGCTTGCCGGCAGCGGGCAGGGTGTGGCATCCCCGGACCGGGGCGGCAAGCCTGTGCGAACATGGACGCAATGGGCTTGCCTTTGCGGGCAAAAACGCTATAGCCCCGCCCGATCCGGCACCCGACACCATCTGGCGTTGAGGCACCCTCCGGCGGAAGATTTTCTTGTCATAACCGGGCAGGAACAAGCCTTCGCACGGCGGGCGGGCCAGTCATTTCCGGCGACGGGGTGACAAATCCGGGTAGCCGATTCGTGACACACTATTTAGAATGCAGGAAATATCATGGCCGTTCCCAAGCGAAAAACCTCGCCCTCGAAGCGCGGCATGCGTCGCAGCCACGACAGCCTGAAGGTCGAAGCCTTTCAGGAATGCCCGAACTGCGGCGAGTTGAAGCGCCCGCACAACCTCTGCAACGCCTGTGGCCACTACAATGGCCGCGAAGTGGTGTCGGTCGGCGCTTAATCGTTAAGCCGGAGGGCAGCTGAATGGCACTGACACCGCGAATCGCAATCGATGCGATGGGCGGTGACGTCGGCGTGCGCATGATGCTCGCCGGCGCCGCGATGGCGCGCCACAAGCACGACGGCCTCCGCTTCATCCTCGTCGGCGACGAGGTGCAGATCAAGGCGGCGCTCGAAAATCACCCCAATCTGCGCGCGGCGTCGGATATCATCCACACCGATGGCGTGGTGAGGGGCGAGGACAAGCCGAGCCAGGCGATCCGCAAGGCGAAGAGCACCTCGATGGGGCTGGCGATCGACGCGGTGAAGCGCGGCGATGCCGGCGGCGCCGTGTCTGCGGGCAATACCGGCGCGCTGATGGCGATGTCGAAGCTGGCGCTGCGTACGATGCCGGGGATCGATCGGCCGGCGCTTGCGGCGTTGCTGCCGACGCTGGGCGACAATGACGTCGTGATGCTCGACCTTGGCGCCAACACCGATTGCGACGCCAACAACCTGATCCAGTTCGCGGTCATGGGCGCCGCCTATGCGCGCACCGCAATGGGGCTCGAAAAGCCGCGTGTCGCGCTGCTCAACATCGGCACCGAGGAATTGAAGGGCACCGACGAGATTCGCGATGCCGCCGCGCGGCTGCGCGAGGCGCATGGGCTGCCGATGGAATTTACCGGTTTCATCGAAGGCGACAAATTGTCGCGCGGGGACGTCGATGTGATCGTCCACGACGGCTTTTCGGGCAACATCGCGCTCAAGACTATCGAAGGCACGGCGCGGTTCGTCACCGACCTGCTCCGCCGCGCCTTCACCAGTTCGACGCGCTCGAAGATCGGTTTCCTGATCTCGCGCCCCGCGACCGAATTGCTCAAGCATCACCTCGATCCCAACAATCACAATGGCGCTGTTTTCCTGGGCCTGAACGGCGTGGTGCTCAAAAGCCATGGCAGCGCGGATGCAAAGGGGGTCGCCAACTGCGTACACCTTTGCGCCGAGCTGATCGAGAAGGACATTACGCGTCAAGTGACCGAAGATCTCGCGAACTTCCGTAGCGGCGCCGCGGCATGACGCTGCGCGCCATTTTGGCCGGCACCGGTTCGGCTTTGCCGCGCACGCGGGTATCCAACGCTGAACTCGCGAAGCGCGTCGACACTAGCGACGAATGGATCGTCGAGCGCACCGGTATCCGCTTTCGTCATATCGCCGAGGCCGATGAGACGACCGCGACGCTTGGCGCCGATGCCGCGAAGCAGGCGCTGGCCGCCGCCGGGCTCGAGCCCTCCGACATCGGCCTGATCATCGTCGCGACCGCGACTCCAGATAACACCTTCCCGGCCAGCGCGACCAAGGTGCAGGCGCTGCTCGGCGTGCCCGATTGCATCGCGTTCGACGTCGCGGCGGTCTGTTCGGGCTTTCTTTATGCGGTGTCGGTCGCCGACTCGATGCTGCGCACGGGCGCCGCAAAACATGCGCTGGTGATCGGATCGGAGACCTTCAGCCGCATCCTCGACTGGGAAGACCGCACGACCTGCGTCCTCTTTGGCGACGGTGCGGGCGCCGTCGTCCTGTCGGCCAAGGATGTCGACGACGACCAGGGCATTCTCGCGACCCGGCTTCATGCCGAGGGAAAATACGCAGGCATGCTCTATGTCGACGGCGGTCCGTCGACCACCGGCACGGTCGGTCATGTCCGCATGCAGGGCCGCGAAGTGTTTCGCCATGCCGTTACCAACCTCGCCTCGGTGCTGGGCGAAGTGATGGCCGATATTGGCCTCTCAGCCGAACAGATCGACTGGGTCGTTCCGCATCAGGCGAACAAAAGGATCATCGACGCAACCGCCAAAAAGCTGGGTTTGCCGGCCGAACGCGTCGTGCTGACCGTCGACCAGCACGCCAATACGTCGGCGGCTTCGGTGCCGCTCGCGCTCGACCTGGCGGTGCGCGACGGACGGATCAAGCGCGGCGATCTGGTGGTGCTCGAGGCGATGGGCGGCGGCTTCACCTGGGGCGCCGCAGTCCTGCGCATCTGACGCTTCGCCCCGTCGCGTCAACTTCTCGCTCCATCCGTTTCAGTTTGGCGGATTAATTCGCATTTGTTACATATGGTAACGGGACTCGTGACGGTGGGGGCTGTCCGGGGAGCAATCGACCATATTTGCTTCAGTGAGGGGGAAGGGATCAACATGACAGCAGGGACGCTCACACGAGCCGACATTGCGACGCGGATCAACCAGCAGATCGGCTTGTCACGCAATGAATCGGCATCGATTGTCGAATCGATTCTCGATCATATGTCCGACGCGCTTGCGGTCGGCCAGAATGTCAAAATCTCGGGTTTCGGCACATTTGTCCTGCGCGACAAGGCGCAGCGGATCGGCCGCAACCCCAAGACCGGTATTGAAGTGCCGATCCTGCCGCGGCGCGTCATGACCTTTCGCGCCAGCCAGACGATGCGAGCCCGCGTTGCCGGCAAATAAACCGGGCCTTACCTAATGTCGGGTTCTGACCTGACCGACGATGGCGGCAAGGCGTCCGGCGCCATGCTCGCCATCGGCGAACTCGCGGTGCGTATCGGTGTCCCCACGCATGTGCTGCGCTATTGGGAAACGCGTTTCCCGCAGCTGAAACCGCTCCAGCGTTCGGGGCGCCGCCGCTATTACCGCGCCGAGGACGTCGCGCTTGCCGAGCGCATCCACCATCTGCTGCATGTGCAGGGCTTCACAGTCGAGGGGGCGCGCAAGGCGCTGTCCGAGCCGGGGGCGGCGCCCACGGCGCGCGCGCCGTTGATGCGTGAGATGCTCGATAGCGCCGCGCCGTCGCAGGGTAAGACGGGGATCCCGGTCGAGGCGCTGGTCGCACTCCGCCAGCGGCTCGCCGCCGCGCTCGGCTAAGGCAGGATTTAAGGCTTCAGTCGTTGTCCATCGCCGGCGCGAGCGCCGGGTCGAGGTCGCGCGGGCGGATGAAGCCCTTGAAACGCGCGCTGTTCGTGTCGAGATCGTGCCAGTCCGCGATGTCGAGTTCGAGCCGCGCCAGCGCTGAGGTCGGCAGCTTTTCCTCGACTTTCGCGCGGAGTTCATCGTCCGCCGATTCGGGAACGAGCATCAGGATCAGATCCTCGAGCCCCGGATTATGGCCGGAAATCAGCAGATGCTCGGCATTCTTGCCGGTGTCGCGGATCACGTCGATCAGCGTCGCCGCGGAGGCGAGATAGATGCGCCGGTCCCAGTGCGGCTCAAGTCCGTCGAGATCGGCCGCGGGCTGGAAGATATCGAGCGTTTCGGTCACGCGCACTGCGGGCGAAGCGATAATGCGGTCGACGGGCAGTTTCTGGCGCTTCAGCCATTGCCCGATCAGTTCGGCACCGCGCGCGCCGCGCTTGTTGATCGGCCGGTCGAAGTCGCGCTCGACCTGGACATCCCAACCCGATTTGGCGTGGCGCAGGATCGTCAAAGTCTTCAAAATCTCTCCCCGCGCCGCTGCGCTATCCCTCGGTTCGCCCGCCTTGTGCCGGAAACTTATGACGGTGAAAAGGCGGGAAACGCGGTTTTTCTGCGTTCGACATTCGCCGCGGCGACATGGTTGACCGCTTCGTCGAGCGGCAGGCGGCGGATCGGGGTGCCTTCGGGAAAGGCGCTGAGCAGGCGCGATGGAAAAGAGGGCGAGAGCATCACGAATTGGCCGAAATCATCGGCGCGGCGGATCAGGCGGCCGAAGGCCTGCCCGATGCGGCCACGGATGACCATATCGTCATATGCGCTGCCGCCCTGCGCCGCGCGGCGGGCGGCATGCAGGATCGTCGGGCGCGGCCAAGGCACGCCCTCCATGACGACGAGCCTCAGCGATTCGCCGGGGACATCGACGCCGTCGCGTAGGGCATCGGTGCCGAGCAGCGAGGCGTGCGGATCGGCGCGGAAAATGTCGACGAGGGTGCCGGTGTCGAGCGGATCGACGTGCTGGGCATAGAGCGGCAGCCCCGCACGCGCCAAGCGGTCGGCGATGCGGGCATGGACGATGCGCAGCCGCCGGATCGCGCTAAACAGTCCGAGCGCGCCGCCGCCCGACGCCTCGATCAACCTGCTGTACGCACCGGCAAGGGCAGGGAGATCGCCGCGCGCAATGTCGGTGACGATCAGTACCTCCGACTGGCGGGCATAGTCGAACGGGCTAGGGACCGCGAAATGCTGGACGCCGCCGTCCATGTGGCGCGCGCCGGTGCGGATATCGGCATCGGCCCAGCCGCCACTCCCATGGCCACCGTTGCGCAGCGTCGCAGAAGTAACGAGCACGCCCTGCGCCGGGCGGTAGACGACATCGGCGATCGGTTTTGCCGGGTCGAGCCAGTGGCGGTGGAGTCCGGTATCGAATTCGCGCCCGTCGTAGCGGTCGACCGCGAGCCAATCGACGAAATCGGGGGCGGCGGGACCACCGACGCGGCCGAGCAAGGACAGCCAGCCGCCCAATGTGTCGATCCGCGTCCCAAGGCTGTGCCGCGCGCCATCGACGCGCGCGCGCGCTTGCCCGTCGAGCCAGTCGGGCGGATCGTCGACGAGCGCGTCGAGCCGCTGGCCGAGCGCCATCAGCGGCCGGAGCAGCGCCTCGACCGCGTCGCTCGCGCTCGCTGCGGCGGTAACCAGCTCTGAATCTGGATCGGCGAGTTCGGTTTCGAGGCCGTATCCTGCGTCGGCGGTGCGTGTATCGACGCTGCGTGCATACGTCATGGCGCGCACCGCGACGAGCAGCCGTTCGATCGCGCCCCACGGGTCATTTTCGGACAAGCGGCCAAGCCAGCCGTCGCCGGGCAATTCGGCGGCGGCGGCGATCGCCGTCTGGATCGCGCGATCTCCCGCCTCGTCATAACTTGCGACATCGGCGAGCCGTGCGGCGAGCCCGCGCCGTCGCCCGCGCGACTTGCCCTCGGGGCCGAGCACCCAGCGGCGGATTTCGACGGCTTCCTGCCCGGTCAGCGCGGCGGCGAACATGCTGTCGGCGGCGTCCCACAGATGATGGCCTTCGTCGAAAATCAGCCGCGTCGCGGGCGCCCCGCCGTCGCGTGGCCGCGCCGCCTGCACCATCGTCAGCGCATGGTTGGCGATGATGATGTCGGCCTGCGTCGCGGCGCGCGCCGAGCGTTCGATGAAGCATTTGCGGAAATGCGGGCAGCCCGCATAGATGCACTCGCCGCGCCGGTCGGTCAGCGCGGTGGTGCCGTTGCGGCGAAAGAGGGCGGGGAGCCAGCCGGGCAGGTCGCCTCCAACCATGTCGCCGTCGCGCGTATAGGCGGCCCAGCGCGCGACAAGCTGCGCGAGGATCGCGGCGCGGCCCGAAAAGCCGCCCTGCAGCGCGTCTTCGAGGTTGAGCAGGCAGAGATAATTCTCGCGCCCCTTGCGCACGACGACCTTTTCGCGGTGTGTTTCGGCGTCGGGGTAGAGCTTCTCGGTCTCGCGCGCCAATTGGCGCTGCAGCGCCTTGGTGAAGGTCGAGATGCACACGGCGCCCGCCGACTGGTCGATCCATTGCTTGGCGGGGGCGAGATAGCCGAGCGTCTTGCCGATGCCGGTCCCGGCCTCGGCAACGAGCATCTGGGGCGCATCCTTGCGATCGCGCGGAGCGAAGATCGACGCCGTCGCGCGGGCATAATCCTGTTGCCCCGGCCTTCGCTCGGCGCCGTCGCCGGTTAGCCGGTCGAGCCGCGCCGCCACATCCTCCGAATTGATCTTCACCTGTCGTGGTTGCGCGCGCGGCGGCCCCTCTTCCCATTCGGGCAGGCGCGAAAACAGCCAACGCTCGTTGGCGTCGGGCGCGGGCAGGCGCTGGATCAGTGGCGACCACGACCAGCGCTGGCGGGCGAGCGCCTGCATGCCATGCCACGCGCCCTCGCGCTCGGGCCAGGCGGGATCGTCGATGCTGGCGAGCATCGCGGCCGCCGCCTTTGGCAGAAAAGCAGCGATATCCTCCTCGCTCGTCGGCGGTGTCAGGCCGATTGCAGCGGCGATCCCCGCCGGGGTCGGCACCGCGAAGCGCGCGGGATAGAGGAAGGCGAAGAGTTCGAGCAGGTCGAGCCCCGACAGTTCAGGATAGCCCAGCCGGTCGCCGGTCAGTGTCGCATTGAGCAACAGGTGCGGGGTGGCGGCGACCGCTGCGATTGCCTCACCGCGCCCGACGCGCTGGACGCGGCCGTGCGTGTCGGCGATCCAGATGCCAATATGGCTCGCGTGGATCGCGGGCAGGGTAAGCGGATCGGGAGCCATGGCTCCCTAGCTAGGGACAAAAGGCGAACGCGGCAAGGTGGGCGAGATGGATCGATCAGGAAAGGCCGCGGCGTCCGAACATGGTCGGGCGGTTGCTGTGGAAAATCTGCGCGGGTTCGACCATCGATGCGTCGCGTGCGATCTTCAGCGCATTATAGAGCGCGCCATGCGCCAGCTCATAGGGAAAGCGCACGCCCATGCGATCATATTCGGACCACATCACGACGGCATAAGTCACCTGTCCGCCATAATGGATTTCGCAGCGCGAGCGCGCGGGCATGCTCGCCCCGCCGATGCGCGCGCCGCCCTCCGACAGGTCGGTGATCCGGCCGTCGACGAAGTTGAGCACGCCGTTGACGGTCACGTCGATCGAAACGGCGGTGCGCTTGTGGCCGCGGGCGGTGGGGGTGCGAAAATTGTCCATGACCGGGACGCTACGCCTGCATGGTAAATTTTCCGGTAACGATGTTGGCTCGGCATGGGACAATGTTGCAAGCGATGGCCGAGAATGGTCTATGCCGATCATGGTCCGCCCGATCATCCTTTACGGTATCGCGCTTGCCGCCGCGGCGTTTCTGCTCGAGTGGCTGAACTACAAACATGTCGTGCATCGCTGGTCGACCGAGTTTTATGTCGCGGTCATCGCAGTCCTTTGCGTCGCGCTCGGCATATGGGCGGGCAACCGGCTGACCGCACGGCCACGCCAGGCTTTTGCACGCAACGACGCGGCGGTCGCGGCGCTGGGGCTGAGCGTACGCGAATGCGAGGTGCTGGAAATGCTCGCGGCGGGACACGCGAACAAGGTGATCGCGCGCGAGCTCGATATTTCGCCCAACACGGTCAAGACGCATGTCGCCCGGATATATGAAAAGCTGGCGGTCGCCAGCCGGACGCAAGCGGTCCAGAAAGCGCGAGCGCTCGACATTCTGCCGTAAAATCGGGTGAGAGGCGCCAAATCACCCGTTTGGGCGATAGATTCCAGCCGTTGTTTCGGTTCACCTCGCATGGCATTCACCAAATGGGGAGACAGATCATGGGCAGGATAATCGCAGTTTACGGC
Source organism: Sphingopyxis fribergensis (assembly GCF_000803645.1). NCBI lineage: Bacteria > Pseudomonadati > Pseudomonadota > Alphaproteobacteria > Sphingomonadales > Sphingopyxidaceae > Sphingopyxis > Sphingopyxis fribergensis. The sequence goes on from NZ_CP009122.1 coordinate 1,395,188, forward strand.
GCCATCGCGGGCGTCATCGTCATCATCGGCATGTTCATCAGCATCACCTTCGTTGCCGATCATGGCACGATGGGCATGGTCGCCGGCTATCTGTCGATGCTCGTCGCATTGCTGTTCGTCTTCATCGGCGTCAAACGCTTTCGCGACGTCAATCTGGGCGGGGTCATCACCTTCTGGAAGGCGCTCGGGGTCGGACTCGGCATCGGGCTCGTCGCGTCGCTCTTCTACATTCTCGGTTGGGAGCTTTATATGTGGCAGACCGGCGGGACCTTCATGACCGACTATATCGCCCAGAGCGTCGAGGATATGCGCGCCGCGGGCAAACCGGCCGCCGAGATCGCGGAATTTTCGGCCGAGATGGGCGCGATGGCGGAGCAATATAAGAATCCGTTGTTTCGCATGGCGCTGACGCTGACCGAGATATTACCTGTCGCGTTGCTGGTGTCGCTCGTGTCGGCGGCTTTGCTGCGCCGGAGCAGCTTCCTACCCGCGACGCAGCCGCGCGGGTGAGATCGACGGGAAGAAGGCCGGTCTTCTTCCCATCCTCGCTTCTTGCCGCTATGGGCGCGGCATGACTGACCTGCACCTTCACCCTTCGCTGCGCGAACCCGCGCAAACGTCCAAGGCCTGGCCGTTCGAGGAAGCGCGCAAGCTGGTCAAACGCTATCCCGATGGCAAGCCGGGCGGCGAGGCGGTCTTGTTCGAGACGGGTTATGGTCCCTCGGGCCTGCCGCATATCGGCACCTTCAACGAAGTGCTGCGCACCACGATGGTCCGCCGCGCCTATGAGGCGCTGACCGGCGGCGCGCCGACGCGGCTGGTCGCGTTCAGCGACGATATGGACGGGTTGCGCAAGGTTCCCGACAATGTGCCGAACGGCGACATGCTGCGCGAATATCTGGGCAAGCCGCTCACCGCGATCCCCGACCCGTTCGGGAAGTTTGAGAGTTTCGCGCATCATAACAATGCGATGCTGCGCGAGTTTCTCGACCGCTTCGGCTTCGAATATGAATTTGTCAGTTCGACCGAGCGCTACAAGACGGGCGCGTTCGACGACGCGCTGCGAAATGTCCTCCGCCACAATCAGGACATTCTCGACATCATGTTGCCGACGCTCCGCGCCGAGCGCGCCGCGACCTATTCGCCGATCCTGCCGGTGAGCCCGAAGTCGGGCATCGTGCTGCAGGTTCCGGTGACCGTGGTCGATGCCGACGCCGGTCTGGTATCGTTCGAGGACGAGGGCGAGACGATCACCCACTCGATCCTTGGCGGCGGCGCGAAGCTGCAATGGAAGGTCGACTGGGCGATGCGCTGGGTCGCGCTCGGCGTCGATTACGAGATGTATGGCAAGGATCTAACCGACAGCGGCACCCAGTCGGGCAAGATTGCCAAGGCGCTTGGCGGGCGCAAGCCCGAGGGGCTGATCTACGAAATGTTCCTCGACGAAAAGGGCGAGAAGATTTCGAAGTCGAAGGGCAATGGCCTCAGCCTCGAACAATGGCTCGACTATGGCAGCGAGGAAAGCCTGGCCTTTTTCGCCTATCGCGAGCCCAAGGCGGCGAAGCAGCTGCACATCGGGGTGATCCCGAAGGCGGTCGACGAATATCTGCAAATGCGCGGAAATTACGCGGCGCAGGAACCCGACAAGAAGCTCGGCAACCCCGTGCACCACGTCCATGTCGCGCGCGGCGAGGATATGCCGAGCGCCGAGCTGCCGGTGACTTTCGGGTTGCTGCTCAATCTCGTGGGCGTCATGGGCGCCGATGCGTCGAAGGACCAGATCTGGCGCTATCTTGGCCAATATGTCGCGGGCGCGAATGCCGAGGCTTATCCCGAACTCGACCGGCTGATCGACAATGCGATGGCGTATAACCGCGATTATGTCGCGCCGACGTTGAAGCGCCGCAAGCCCGCGGGCGGCGAGGGCGCGGCGCTGGCCGACCTCGACACGAAACTGGCTGCGCTGCCCGCCGATGCCTCGGCCGACGATATCCAGAACATCGTGTACGAGATTGGCAAGAACGAAGCCTATGGCTTTGAAAGCCTGCGCGATTGGTTCAAGGCGCTGTACGAGACCCTGCTCGGGTCGAGCGCCGGACCGCGCATGGGCAGCTTTGTCGCGCTGTTCGGCGTGGAGAATACGCGGCGGCTGATCGCCGAGGCTTTGGCGTAGGATTTTCCTTCTTCCGTTCGTGTCGAGCGAAGTCGAGACACGCCGACGGAATGGGCAACCGATGGGCATCTCGACTTCGCTCGATGCGAACGGGATTTATTGGGAGGATAAGATGGCCGCTTACGAGCTGGCGCAGATCAACATCGGGCGCTTTCGCCTGCCGCCCGCGCATGTCGCGAACCGCGACTTCATGGACGCGCTCGACCATGTCAACGCGGTTGCCGAGGCGGCCGACGGCTTCGTCTGGCGGCTGACGGGCGATGGAAACAATGCGACCGACGTGCCCGTCACCGACGATCCGCACCTGATCGCGAACATGTCGGTTTGGCGCGATATCGATGCGCTCGCGGCCTATGTCTATCGCACCCCCGATCACCTCGCGATCATGAAGCGGCGCAAGGAGTGGTTCGACCATATGGCGGTCTATCAGGCCTTGTGGTGGGTTCCCGCTGGGCATCGTCCGACGGTTGCCGAGGGCATGGCGCGGATCGCGATGATCGAGTCGAGTGGGCCGACCGCCGAAGCCTTCACTTTCAAGCGGCCGTTCGCCGCGCCCGATGGCACGTCGGCGCTGCCGGTACAGGATGAATGCGCGTGACCGACATGATCGACATTTTCACCACCGGCGGGACGATCGACAAAGTCTATTTCGACGCGCTCAGCGAGTTCCAGATCGGTCCCGCGGCGATTCCCGACATGTTGCGCGAGAATAATGTCCATGTGCCGCACCGCGTGACGCAGCTGATGCGCAAGGACAGCCTGGAGCTGGACGATGCCGACCGCGAGGCGATCCGCGCCGCGGTCGCCGCGAGCGACGCGTCCCGCATCCTGGTGACGCACGGCACCGACACGATGGTCGTCACCGGCCGCGTGCTCGCGGGGATTGCGAGCAAGACAATCGTGATTACGGGCGCGATGCAGCCCGCGTCGGTGCGCGCGAGCGATGCCGAATTCAACGTCGGCTTTGCGCTGGCGGCGGTCCAGACGCTGCCGCCGGGGGTCTATGTCGCGATGAACGGGATGATCTTCGATCCCGAAAAGACGGTCAAGGACCGCGCCGGGTCGCGTTTCGTTCAGGAGGGCTGATCAGCCCGCGGCTGTGACCTGCCGCAGCACCGCGGTATAATTGGGCGCAATCGTCATCGCATCATGCTTACCCGCGCGGCCGAGCGCGGCATGCACCTGCGGCAGCCGATAGCAGGGCACACCCATGAACAGATGATGTTCGGCATGATAATTCACCCAATATGGAGCAACCGTCGCGCGCGCCAGCCAACCGGCGTGGGTGGTGCGGGCATGGGTGAAGGGATCGTCGCTGCCCGTCGTCGTGCACGCATGTTCGGCGATGTTGCGGACGCGCAGGTAGAGCTGGAAGGTCGTCGCGAGCCCGGCGAGCCAGAGCAGGTAGGGCGTCCAGCCGTAGAGCGCGAGCGACAGGGCGAGCAGCACCGCCTGCATGCCCAGGAAACGTCCGACTGCGCGCGCCACGGCCATGGCGCCCGCGACGTCGATCGTCGGTGACGTCATGCCGTCGTCGGACTGCTTGTTGAATGGCGTCCCGGCCTTGGTGCTCGCGCCGCTTTTCTGTCCCTGTTCACCGCGCAGCATCGCCTTGAGGCCGACGAGGGCGAAGCCGAATTGCGCCATGCGTTGCTTGAAGAAGGTCTGGCCGGTGAGGTCGCGCAGCACCTTGCGGCCCAGGCTGGCGCGCGTGGTGGGGAAGGGTTTTGACAGCGACAGGTCGGGGTCTTCGGGCTGCTGGGTGAATTTATGATGCTGGAGGTGATAGGTGCGATAGGCGATCAGGTCCGATCCGACCGCCGCGCCGGTCAGCCATTGGCCGAGGAAATTGTTGATTTTCCGGTTCGGATGCAGCGCGCCGTGGGCGGCATCGTGCATCAGGATCGCGAGCCCGAGCTGGCGCCCGCCGACGAAAATGACCGCGAGCAACCATGCGGCGGGGTTCTGCAGCCATGCGGCAAACCCGACAAGCGCAATGCTGACGATCCACGCATGGGCCACGAGCCAGACACCCCGCCACGACGACGCGCGGGTGATCGCGGACCATTCGGCGCGGTCGAAAAAGCGGTCGGGCGGGAACAGGCGAACGGCGGGCATGGCCGATCTATAACAAGTTGCGAACCGCAACGTAACCCCTTCCGTTTTGGTACAATATCGGCGGAATTCACCCGCCTGCGGTAAGGATTTAGAAACCCCTTCCGGCCACTGCTACCCCGACAAAATGAGCAGGAAATTTCGGGAAATTGGGGGTTCGGCGTAACATCATCCGGCCGACGGGCGGCGATTTGCCGGCGGGCGAATCATTGTTCGATTCACCGGAATTCGTCACGCACCTGATGCGGGTGGCGAAGCTGTGGCATTATGTGCTGATCGGCCGCGTCCTTGCGTTTCTGACCTTCGCTTTCGTCCCGGGCGTTACGGGTTTCCTCGATCATCCGGCGCATTGGCTGGTCATGGCGGCGGGCCTTCCATGCGATGTCGCGCTGACCGTGATCGGGCAGGTGATGCGCAAACCCCGTCCGATGGCGCATCAGCGCATACGGCTGATGGCCATGCTGTGCATGGCGCTGATCGCGCTCGGCACATTGCTCAACGCCGCCGCGATGTTCGACGCGATCGCCATCCCCGACGGCAGCCGACATTTCGATGCCTTTGCGGCGATCCACATCGGCTCGATGCTTGTCGCCGCGTCGGCCGTCGCGGTCGTCCGTCCCGCCTTTTTCGCGTTTGCGGGGGCGACGGCGCTCGGCGGCGCAATCGGCGTGGCCTCCTGGCCGTTCGCGGTCGCCGGACTGGTCTTTCTCGGCCTGTTGATTGTGATGATGCGTGAGGATGTCCGGCACCAACGCCGCGCGACGCGCGCCGCGCGGCTGAGCGTCAGCGATCAGCAGCGCGCACTCAACCTGATGCGCGATTTCGAGCGCGCGGGGCGCGGCTGGTTCTGGGAAACCGATCGCGATGGCCAGCTTGTCTATATCTCGCCGACCGTCGCGGCGCGGCTCGATCGTCCGCTCGCCGACCTGCTCGGGCATCCCTTTACCGACATTATCCGCAAGCGGCTTGGCAACGACGAGAGTGAAGAGCGCACGCTGGGTTTCAGCCTGTCTTCGCGTACCCCGTTCAAGGAGCTGACGGTGCAGGCAGCGGTGCCCGGTGAGGAACGCTGGTGGTCGATCTCGGGCCACCCGATCAGCAACGAGCTCGGCAATTTCCAGGGCTTTCGCGGTAGCGGCACCGACCTCACCGACAAGAAAAGGTCCGAGCGCGAGATCAACCAGCTTGCGCGTTACGACACGCTGACGGGTCTCGCGAACCGGCGCCACATCACCGACCTTCTCGAACGCGCGCTCAAGAGCCATAGCGGTCAGCCGCAGCCCTGCGCGCTGTTGCTGATGGACCTAGACCGCTTCAAGGCGGTGAACGACACGCTGGGGCATCCGGTGGGCGACCAATTGTTGCAGCAGGTCGCAGGGCGGCTGACGCAGATCGTCGGCGACAAGGGGCAGGTCGGACGGCTCGGCGGCGACGAATTCCAGATCGTCGTGCCGCAGCTGTGCCAGCCGGAGAAGCTTGCCGGCATCGCGAACGCCATCATCCTGAGCCTCGCGAAGCCCTTCGCAATCGAGGGCGAACAGGTTCGCATCGGATCGTCGCTCGGCATCGCGGTGTCGGATGGGCAGGGGGTCTCGGCGTCGGCGCTGGTGCGCAACGCCGACCTTGCGCTTTATGCCGCGAAGGATGCCGGGCGCGGCGTCTATCGTTTCTATGCCGATGCGATGCACAATCAGGCGAGCGAACGGAAGGCGATCGAGGATGCGCTGCGTGACGCGCTGGCGAACGATGAGCTGAGGCTTCTCTATCAGCCGATCGTCGATGTCCGAAGCGAACGGATTTCGGGGTTTGAAGCGCTGATCCGCTGGCGCCACGCCACCAACGGTTTGATCAGCCCGTCGAAGTTCATTCCGATCGCGGAAGAGGCCAATCTGATCGTACCGATCGGCGAGTGGATCATCCGCACCGCCTGTGCGACGATCGCGCATCTCGGCCCCGGATACCGCGTTGCGGTCAATGTTTCGCCGCGCCAGTTCGCGAATGAAAAGCTGCCGGCGACGATCATGAGCGCGGTGTCGGCGGCGGGCATCCGGCCCGAGCAGCTCGAGCTCGAGATCACCGAGGGTGTCTTCCTCGACGAGAGCGCCGAGAATCTTGCGATGTTCCAGAAATTGAAGCGGACCGGGGTGCGGCTTGCGCTCGACGATTTCGGTACCGGTTATTCGGCGCTCGGCTATCTGAAGAAGGCGCCGTTCGACAAGATCAAGATTGACCAGAGCTTCGTCCTCGGCGCCGCCGATCCGAGCAGCATGAATGCGGCAATCATCTCGTCGATCGTCGGGCTGGCGACCGCGCTGAAGATGGAGACGACCGCCGAGGGGGTCGAGACGCACGATGATCTCTCGCTGATCCGCGGTCTCGGCTGCAGCCATGTGCAGGGCTATATCTATGGGAAGCCGATGGACCTGGTCGAGGTGCTGGCGTTGCTGCGCGAAGGCGGCGGGCGCGCCGAGGCGAAAGGGTATAAGAGTGCGCGCGAGGCGCGGCTCACCACCTTCCGCACGATCCAGATCGCGAGCGGCGGCCATCAATATGAGGCGATCGTCCGCAATATGTCGCCGCACGGCGCGCTGATCGAAGGGCTATGGAATGTACCCTCCGGGACGCAGTTAAGGCTGGAATTCGGTTCCGAGCAGGTCGTGGATGCCGAGGCGCGCTGGTCGGATGGCAACCGCGTCGGAGTCAAATTCGCGGTCGCGGTCGACATCGAAGACTTGATCGGTCCGAAGACCGTCGGAGCGGCGCGGGGACGGGTCCGCCGCGCCGCGTGACGGCTTTGGTCAATGGGCGATGCGGCCGCGCGCCATCACCCAGTCGACCTTTTCGAGCACCGTAACATCGGTGAGCGGGTCGCCCGTCACCGCGATCATGTCGGCCGACATACCGGGGGCGATGCGGCCGATTTCCTTGTCCATCGACAAGAGCGTTGCCGCGACCGTCGTTGCGCTCGCCAGCGCCTCGCGCGGGGTCAGCCCATATTTGACGAGCAGCGCGAACTCGCCGCCGTTGCGGCCATGCTCGAAGACGCCGGCGTCGGTGCCGAACGCGATCGGAACGCCCAGCGCCTTGGCGCGCGTAACAGCCTTGCCGACGTCGCCGAGCGTCATGCGCACCTTGTTTTCGACCGTTGGGGTGTAAATGCCCTTGCCGAGCCGCTCGCGTATCCCCTCGAACGCCATCAGCGTCGGGACGAGATAGGTGCCCTTGGCTTTCATCACCTTCAGCGTCGCATCGTCGGCGAAGGTGCCATGTTCGATGCTGTCGATGCCCGCCGCCGCCGAAGAGGTGATGCCGCCCGCGCCATGGGCATGCGCCATCACCTTCAGCCCCAGCGAGTGGGCGGTGTCGGCGATGCTTTGCAGCTCGGGGCTGGTGAAATGGCCTTCGAGGCCGCGCGCCTGCTGCGACAGGACGCCGCCGGTCGCGGTGATCTTGATGACGTCGGCGCCGGCGCGCGATGCCTTGCGCACCTTTTCGGCGCATTCGACCGCGCCCGTGCAGGTATAGCCCTCATCGAGGACGGCATGGATATCCTCGCGAAAGCCCGTCACGTCGCCGTGCCCGCCGATGATCGATAGCGAAGGGCCGGCGGCGACGATGCGCGGGCCTTCGATAAAGCCGTTCGCGGTGCCGCGGCGGAGCGAATATGCGGTATATTGCGCCGAACCGGCCTCGCGCACGGTCGTGAAGCCCGCGCGCAGCGTGATGCCGGCGTTCTTTGCGCCGACGACGACGCCCCATTCATTGGGATCGACGGCAGCGGCGCGATAATCGTCGCCGGGGTCGCCGGTCAGGTGGACGTGGAGGTCGATGAGGCCCGGAAGTAGGGTCTTGTCGCCGAGGTCGACGATTTCGGCACCGGCGGGCGCTTCGGTGCGGCCGGGGGCGATCGAGGTGATGCGGTCGTCGGTGATGGTGACGGTAGAGGGGCCTTGTGCAGGCTTGCTTGCGTCGGTGATGACGCGGCCGGCATAGACGATGGTGGTTTTCGCATATGCCGTCGTGCCGAGCAGCGTCAGCGTCGCGGCCGCGACCAGTCCCAATTTACGCATGAAGTCTCCCCTGTCCGTTTCCGCCACCGTGGCGCGGCGGACGGGGGAGGGCAAGGGCGGAGTGGCGTTGCACGAAGTCCCTTGTCGGTGCGTCGGCGCTTAAGGCCACAAAAGCCCCGCATGCGGGCGTCGTTTTTGTGTCCTTTGCGGCTTTAAGGCGACAAAAGATACGCATGCGCCCGCGCAGAATGTCTCCTTTGTCGCTTTAAGAGCGGTTTGCGGAAGCCGACGATTTCAAACAGCGAAATCGAGGCTGGCACGGCGCGATAAAGTAGGACAGCGCTATTTTGTGGGTCGCCAATTTCCGCATTGGGGTGGGAAACGGCCATTCCCAATTTCGTCATTCCCGCGAAAGCGGGGACCCAGCGTGCTGACGTCGCAACTGGGTTCCCGCTTTCGCGGGAATGACGAAGCAAGAAGTAGAACGGCAACTTCTGGTCGGTAGCGGTCGCCTCCAAAAAAAAAAGGGCCGGTCAAGCCGGCCCCTAGTTTGTCATCTGATAACCGAAAGGAATATTACCAGAAGAAATCGTAGATCACGTCGATCACTTGGCCCGAATAGGTATCGACCAGAAGCGCGTCGTCATAATAGCGGATCCAACGCGTGCCGCCGTAGGCGGGCGGCAGGCGATAATAGCCGGGGTCGTTGATCCAGTAGCGCGAGCTATAGAAAAGCGAGTTCAGGCTGAAACCGATGCTGAAGCGCGTATATCCGTAACCGCGATACGGGTTGTAATAGCGCGGCATACGGTAATGGCTGCGGTTCTGGTTGCGATAGCTGCGCCAGTCGTAGCGGCGGTCGTTCCGCCAATCGCGGTTCCAGCTGTGTCTGCGATTGTCGTTATACCGGCGATCGACGCGATTATTGTTGTTGCGGTCGTAGCGCCGGTCGAGCTGGCCGTCGCGGTTGCGATCATAGCGGCCGTCGCGCCGATCGATCCGATTGTTGTTGTTGCGATCCCAGCGGCGGTCGAGATCGCCGTTGCGATTGCGGTCGTAGCGGCGATCGACGCGGTTGTTGTCGTTGCGATCGTAACGCTGGTCGACCTGACCGTTGCGGTTGCGATCCCACTGGCGGTCGATGCGGCCGTCGCGGTTGCGATCATAGGTGCCGCCGCGCTGGCGTTGGGCCTGCTGAGCTTGGCGTTGCTGTGCCACACGCTGCTGATCGGCACCCCGCTGCTGCTGCCACTGCTGGCGTTGCGCCTGGCGCTGCTGGTTATTGCCGCGCTGCTGCGGGCGAACTTCGCTGCGCTGCTGGCGTTGGACCTGTGGCTGCTGGCGCTGAGCCCGCGCTTCGCCGCCACCGCGGCGTACTTCGGGGCCGCGCGGTCCGCGCTCCCCGCGGTCGCCGCGCGGCGCGATCTGGACCCGCTCGCCCGACGCCTGGGCGGCGGCCGGGGCAATGGGGGTCAGGATCGTTGCAGCGATCAGCAACCCTCCGAACATCTTCTTCATCTCGCCTTACTCCAACTCATGTCCCTTGTGCTGGAGATGCCAGCCGGGATGATGAGGTGATTCTTACTCTTTGCAAGATGATCGATGGCTGACCGCGTTGTTGCCTGCGGTTCAGCTAGATGAACGGCGATGTTCAGCTCCCCGGCGGCAAGCGGAGGGCCGGAACGGCGCGCGCGGCATCCTCGGGACGGATCCCCGGCGGCGGCGCGGCGGCGATGCGTTCCTCGCCGCGGATCACGCGTCCCGCGAGGCGGATCGCGGTGCGGATGCGCGGGTAAGTGCCGCAGCGGCAGATATTGGTCATTGCCGCGTCGATGTCGGCGTCGGTCGGATTGCTGTTTGACCGAAGCAGCGCGGCGGCCGCCATGATCATCCCCGACTGGCAGAAACCGCATTGCGGCACCTGCTCGGCGACCCATGCCTGCTGGACCGGGTGGCTGCGATCGCGCGCCAGCCCCTCGATCGTCGTGACGAAGCGGCCCTCGCATTCGGCAATCGTGACCATGCAGCTGCGAATCGCCTCGCCGTCGATGTCGACGGTGCAGGCGCCGCACTCCCCCGTGCCGCAGCCATATTTGGTGCCCGTCAGGTTTGACGCGTCGCGCAGCGCCCACAGCAGGGGCGTTTCGGGTTCCATGCGATATTCGACCGGGCGGTCGTTGACCGAGAATCGCGTCATGCGGTTCCTGTTAGCTGAGCAGCCAGATTAGTCACGCCAGCTCGTGTCGATCTTGTCGACCTTGCGCACCATTGCGTCGAATTCGGCCTTGCCGGCTTGTCCGGGGATCGACGCCATGAACAGGTCGCGCTGGTGGACCGCGATCACCTCTTGCGGGACGGTGATCGGCTGGCCCATGCTCATCGTCGCCATCTGGATCTCGCACGCGCGCTGGAGCGCCCAATATTTGATGAAGGCTTCGGTCAGCGTCTTGCCCATCACGACAGGGCCGTGGTTCTTGAGCATCAGGATACGCTTGTCGCCAAGGTTCTCGACAAGACGCTCACCCTCTTCCTCGCGCACCGTAACACCCTCGAAATCATGGTAAGCGAGCTGGCCGGCGAAGTTGCAGGCGTAGAAATTCACGGGTTGCAGCCCGCCTTCGAGCGCGCAAACCGCGACCGTGGCGGTCGTGTGCGTGTGGATGATCGCATGCGCGTCGGGCAGGACGCGGTGGAACAGGCTGTGCTGGACAAAGCCCGCCTTGTTGACGTGCCAGGGATTATCCTCGTCGACCTTGTTGCCATCGATGTCGATCTTGATCAGGTTCGACGCCGAAACCTCGCTGAAATGCAGGCCATAGGGGTTGATCAGGAAGGCACCGTCTTCGTCGGGCACCTTCACCGTGATATGGTTGAAGATCATCTCGTCCCAGCCCATCATCGCGAAGATGCGGTAGCAAGCGGCAAGTTCCTGCCGCGCCGTCCATTCGGCTTCGCTATATTTGCTGTTGCGCTTGAGCTGGGTCGCCATGGCCTGTCCCTCATTATGATGTTAGTTTCGTCCTGCTACCTATGCCATAAGGATGGGGCGGCGCACAATCCCGCGAGCGGGCAGGCGGTGGGATAGCGGGGCAGGCGCAGTTTACCGCGCAGGGGCTTGCATTTTGCCGCGAATCCTTTTAGTGGCCCAGCCATCGGAACGTCGCGGGTTCGCGGCGCTTCTCTTATTGCCCTTATATCGGCGATTTTTGGCGGACCGGATGGCCGGTCGCCATTCATCGTTGGACGAACCGGAGACGACACGGCGTATGCAGATCATCGTTCGCGACAATAATGTCGACCAGGCCCTTCGCGCGCTCAAGAAGAAGCTGCAGCGTGAGGGCGTGTATCGCGAAATGAAGCTGCGCCGTCATTACGAGAAGCCCAGCGAAAAGCGCGCGCGTGAGCACGCTGCCGCTGTTCGCCGCGCCCGCAAGATGGAGCGCAAGCGGATGGAACGCGACGGGATCAAGTAAGACCAACTCCCGTTCGGGATGCTGATTGAGAAAAGGGCGCTGCGGCAACGCGGCGCCCTTTTTCGTTCCCATCCTTCTTTCGTCATTGCGAGCGAAGCGAAGCAATCCAGAGCGGTTTACGGAAGCTCTGGATTGCTTCGCTTCGCTCGCAATGACGGGGTGGCGGCGATCAACTTCTCTCTGGACCGCCCGGCGCCGCACCGCCTATAGGCCTCGCCAACATTTGCGCCCGCGGGCGCCTGCGGAAGGATCAGCAGACATGAGCGTAACGACGGTTCCATTGCGTCCGGTGAGCAAGGGCGGCCTGTGGCTGATGTGGTTCGGCCTTGCGGCGCTGCTCGTCGCGGGCGCGGCCTTTGCGTGGCACATGACCCCGCGCATCGGGTTCGAGGTCGTCAAGGAAGGCACCGGCGCAAGCCCGACCAAGGCCGACGTCGTGCTGGTCAAATATGAAGGCAAGCTCGACGACGGGACGGTGTTCGACGCCAATGAACAGGCGCCGATGCAGGTTGCACAGGTCGTTCCGGGCTTTTCGGAGGCGCTGACCCGCATGAAAAAGGGCGGCGAGTACAAGATCACGATCCCCGCACAGCTGGGCTATGGCGACCGCGCGGTCGGTCCGATCCCGGCGGGCAGCACGCTTCATTTCAACGTGACCTTGCTCGACTTCCGCTCGGAAGCCGAGGTTCGCGCGATGCAGCAGCAGATGCAGCAACAGCAGCAGATGATGCAGCAGCAACAGATGCAGGGCGGCCCGGGTGGCGCTCCCGGTGGTCCGGGCGGTCCGCCGCCGGGGATACCGCCGCAGCAATAAGCGAGCGGTCGCTACGAAACAGAAGCGGCGGTGGGCTCAGGTGCCCGCCGCCGTTTTCGTTTTGGCACCGTCGGCGTTGCGTTCGGCCTCGCGTTCGAGTGCGACCTTGATCATCGCGACGATCGGATCGGCGAGAAACAGCCCCATGAGGCCGAGCAGTGCGCCGAACAATATCTGCGCGCCGAGGACGAGCGCGGGGGCAAGGTCGACCGTTTTCTTCGCGACCATCGGGACGATCAGATAGCCATCGACGGTCTGGACGATGAAATAGATGGCGATCGCCCAGAGGCCGGTGTCGGTGCCCGCCGAAAATCCGACGAGGACGAGCAGCACGCCCGACACGATCGCGCCGATATTGGGGATGAAGGCGAGCAGGCCGGTGAGGAGGCCCATCAGGGCCGCCATCGGAATTCCTACCGCCATACAAGCGAGCCACGTTCCGATGCCTTCGACCAGCATGCCGAGCAGGCGGCCGGCCATCAGGCGGCGGAGCGTGAAGCCCATGCGCGCGGTGGTGATATAGAAATTCTCGCGCGACTTCATCGGCAGCATCCACGCGACGCCGCGTTCGTACAGCCGCGGCTCAATCGCGATGAAGATGCCGAGGACGAGGATCATGACGAGGCTGGTGAGGCCGCCGAGCACCGATCCCACCGCTGCGGTCACGCGGCCGAAGGTGCCGGCAAAATTGTCCGAGATGGTCTTTGTGTCGAGCTGGAAATTGCCCATGCCATGGTCGCTTGCCCATGCCGCCAGGCGCTCGATCTGACCCATGACAACCGTTTGCAGCGTCGCGGCCTGATCGGCGATTTGCGAACCCGCGAACATGGCGGTCCAGACCATGAAGACGAGCAGCGACAAGCAAACGATCAGCAGCCGCCACCCGCGCGCGATCGGAAGAATGCGGCCTAGCAATCGCGTTCCGCCATCGAGCATGGATGCCATCACGATCCCGGCGAATATCAGCAAGATCGGCTGGATGAGAATGATGCACAAGCCGATCAGTAACGCGAGGCCGAGCCATACGCCGGCCTTCAGCAACTCGGTCCTGACTGGCTGGCTACGGATTTCGGTAGGGCCGGGGGCCTCGGTATGGGCTTCCGCCTTCGCGGCGGCAGTGGCGGCGCGCGTTCCGGTTGTCTTCCTTGTCGCCGCCATGTCTTTTCCCCGTCGTGTTAGTTGCCCTGACGCGCGGGCCGGAGGTCGGTTCCCGCGCGTCCCGATCTGAGGGCACTAAACCAGCTCAATGGGTTATACCACTCGGCGGTTCCATCGGTCGAAAAACTGATGATCTCGGCGCGTCCGGCGATGGCGTCGAAGGGGACGGGTCCGCCGAGGCCCTTTTGGTTGGTGCCGACGCGGCTGTCGGCGCTGCCGTCGCGGTTGTCGCCCATCAGGAAGACGTGATCGGCGGGCACGGTGATCGGGCCATAATCATCGGTCGAATAGCCGGGCCCCATGTCGATGGTGTCGAAGGTCGCGCCGCCGGGCAGCGTTTCACGCACGATAGGGAGTTCAAGCATCTCCTTGCCGCTTGCGTCCCTGGTGACGAAGCGGAACAGGCTGCTGTCGGGGCCAGGGGTGTTGAGATCGACCGGGATTGCCAGCATCGGCTGAACCTCACGCTTCACCGGCTTGCCGTTGATGCTGAGTTCGCCGCCCCGCAGCTGGATTGTGTCGCCCGGCAGACCGATCACGCGCTTGATATAGTCGATCCGCGTCACCGGATGTTCGAGCACGACGATATCGCCGCGTTCGGGGAGTTTGCCGAACAGTCGGCCCTCGACCTTGGGCGCGAGGTGGAAACTGACCGACGAATAGGACCAGCCATAAGGATATTTGCTGACGATCAGCCGGTCGCCGTTGCGCAGCGCCGGCATCATCGAATCGGACGGGATATAGAAAGGCTTGGCGATGCAGCTGTGGATGCCGAGCACGAGCAGCAGGATCACCACGATATCGCGGATCAGCTTGCCCCAGCTTTCGTCACCCTTTGCCTTCGTTTTGGCCATATCTATGTCAGTCCTTGATTGCTTCGATGATGACAAAAGCCTGCGCCCAGGGGTGGTCGTCGGTCAGCGTCAGATGGATATGCGCGCTGTGGCCCGCCGGGATCATCTGCGCGAGGCGTGCGGCGGCGCCGCCGGTCAGCGCGAGCGTCGGCGCGCCCGAGGGGGCGTTGACGACGCCGATGTCCTTCATGAACACGCCGTGCTTGAAGCCGGTGCCGACGGCTTTCGAGAAAGCTTCCTTCGCGGCGAAGCGCTTGGCGTAGGTGCCCGCGCGGGTGAACGGCCGCCGCGCGGCCTTGGCGCGCTCGATATCGGTAAAGACGCGCTTTTCGAACCGCTCGCCGAACCGGTCGAGCGAATTCTGAATGCGCTCGATATTGCAGAGGTCGGAACCGAGGCCGATGATCATGCCAAACCCCTCGGGCCGTCATTGCGAGGAGCCGAAGGCGACGCTGCAATCTCCAGCCATCGCCCTCTCGCAATACCGAAGGCTGGAGATTGCTTCGCTTCGCTCGCAATGACGAAATTCTTCATCCGCGCGCCTCATCCATCAACGCGCGCATCCGGCGCACCGCATCCTCCAGCCCGGTGAAGATCGCTTCGCCAATCAGATAATGGCCGATGTTGAGTTCGGCGAGCTGCGGGATGGCGGCGACGGGGACGACATTCTCATACGTCAGGCCGTGCCCCGCATGCGGTTCGATGCCGTTCTTCGACGCGAGTGCTGCCGCGTCGGCGAGGCGGCGCAGTTCGGCTGCACGCTCCTCGCCCTCGACATGCGCGTAGCGTCCGGTGTGGAATTCGACGACGGGGGCGCGGAGGCGCATTGCCGCCTCGATCTGCCGCGCGTCGGGTTCGATGAACAGGCTGACGCGGATGCCCGCGTCGTTCAGCCGCGAGACGATAGGGGCGAGGTGGTTGTGCTGCCCGGCGGCGTCGAGCCCGCCCTCGGTGGTTCGCTCCTCGCGCTTTTCGGGGACGATGCACGCGGCATGCGGCATATGGCGCAGCGCGATCTCCAGCATCTCGTCGGTCGCCGCCATTTCAAGATTCAAGGGCAGGTCGGTCGCCGCCTGGATGCGCTTGAGGTCGTCGTCGCGGATATGGCGCCGGTCTTCGCGCAGATGCGCGGTGATGCCGTCGCCGCCGACCGCAGCGACGATTTCGGCGGCGCGCACCGGGTCGGGATGCTCGCCCCCGCGCGCGTTGCGGATCGTCGCGACATGGTCAATGTTGACCCCGAGCCGCAGGCGGTGCGGGGAGGGCGCGGCGTTCAAGCCGCCACGCTCCGGCTGCCGGGCTTCACCGCTTCGGTTCCTGCTAGCGTCTCGGGCAATTCATCGGGTGCATAGGTCGGGAAGTTGATCGCGACGAGCGGATAGAAGGGCACGCCGAGGTCGATGTTGCTGCCTGCCGAGCGATCGACGAGTGCGGCTTCGGCAATGACTTCGCCGCCGGCGGCGCGCACCGCGTCCATTGCTTCGCGCGACGACAGGCCAGTGGTCACGACATCCTCGACCATCAGCACTTTGGCGCCGGCGTCGATGGTGAAACCGCGGCGCAGTTCGAAGGTGCCGGTCGGGC
The DNA here is from genome assembly GCF_000803645.1 of Sphingopyxis fribergensis. Classification (NCBI taxonomy): domain Bacteria; kingdom Pseudomonadati; phylum Pseudomonadota; class Alphaproteobacteria; order Sphingomonadales; family Sphingopyxidaceae; genus Sphingopyxis; species Sphingopyxis fribergensis. The sequence goes on from NZ_CP009122.1 coordinate 1,411,369, forward strand.
GCTCGACGAAAATTGCCGGCTTGCCGAGCGCGCGGCCCATTTCATGGCCGATGATGACGCCGCCCATTGCGGGCGAGACGACGACATCGATCGCCTGTTTCAGCTCGCGCGGGAGCTTGGCCGCGAGCGCCACCGCGAGCCGCCCGGCGCGTTCGGTGTCCATCAGCACGCGCGCGCATTGCAGATAATATTCGCTGTGGCGGCCGGAGGAGAGCAGGAAATGGCCTTGCAGCAAGGCGTCGGCGGCGCGGAATTCGGCCAGGATTTCGTCATCGGTCATGGGAGAATTATTCTTTTGTCCTGTGCTTCGCCCATAGCGGGCGAGCGGGTTTAAGCGGCGAAGATTATCCAGCCGCAAAATAGTGTTAGAGATGCTTGAGGCAAGCGGCAAGCGGGTCTATAGCGCCCGCGAGATTCAGCCTGTCCGATGGCTGCGTGGACTTGTGTCCAGCAGTGGGGAAAGGTCGGCTGGGGCATCGATAAGAACAACAGGCAACGGGCGGCACTATCCTTATGAAGAGCTTGAAAACCCTTGTAATTGCGGCGGCTTTGTCGCTCGGCGCGGTGGGCGCCGGCCATGCGCAAGCCCCTGCGACGGCTCCGGCCGAAGCACCCGCCGCAACGGTGGCGGCGAATCCGGCTCCGGCCCCCGTCGCGGCGGCTGCTCCGACAACCGCACCGGTTGCGACGACCGACGCGGCTCCGGCTGGCGATGCCACCTACGTCCCGATGAAGCCGACCCCAGGGATCGGTCAACCGGTCGACGCGGGCATCGATTTCCAGCCGCAGGTCAGCCCGATCGGCGAACAGGCCTATTTCTTCAACCACGCCATCCTGCTGCCCGTCATCACGGTGATCACGCTGATCGTCCTAGGCCTTTTGCTCTGGGTGATGTTCCGGTTCCGCGCCAAGGCGAATCCGGTTCCGTCGAAGACGACGCACAACACTTTCATCGAAATCATCTGGACCGCCATCCCGGTGCTGATCCTCGCGGTGATCGCGGTTCCGTCGATCCGCTTGCTCGCGGCGCAATATGAACCGCCGTCGAAGGACGCGCTGACGATCAAGGTTACGGGCTATCAGTGGTATTGGGGCTATGCCTATCCCGACCAGGGCATCGGCGAATATGTCTCGAAAATTCTGCCCGAGGATAAGGCCATCGCCGCGGGCGAGCCCTATCACCTCGCCGTCGACAACCGCATGGTCGTTCCCGTCGGCCGTCAGGTGAAGCTGATCATCACCGGCGCCGACGTGATCCACAGCTTCGCGGTTCCGGCGTTCTGGACCAAGATGGATGCGGTCCCCGGCCGCGCCAACGAAACGACGTTCACCGCGAACAAGGTCGGCGTCTATTACGGCCAGTGTTCGGAACTCTGCGGTGTCGATCATGGCTATATGCCGATCGCCGTCGAAGTGCTCCCGGTCGACAAGTGGGAAGCCTGGGTCCGCTCGAAGGGCGGGAATCCGAAGGGGCCGGTCGCCGCCGCTGCCGCCCCGGCTACGGCGCCCGCCGCGACGCCGGCTGCCGCCACGACCGAAGCTGCACCGGCAGCGGCACCCGCCGCCGCGCCGGCCGCCAAGAATTAATAAGGGGTCCGACAGATGACCGATATCGCAGCGACTGCACCCGCGCACGGCCACGACCACGCGCACGATCATGATCATGATCACGACACGCCCGGCTTCTTTGTCCGCTGGTTCATGTCGACGAACCACAAGGACATCGGCACGCTCTACCTGATCTTCGCGATCGTCGCCGGCATCGTCGGCGGCGCGCTTTCGGGCATGATGCGCCTCGAACTCGCGCATCCGGGTATCCAGTATCTGGGCAGCTGGGCGCAAGCGCTCGGCGGCGCGCAGGATCTGACCGCAGCCAAGCATTTCTGGAACGTGATGATCACCGCACACGGTCTGATCATGGTGTTCTTCATGGTTATGCCGGCAATGATCGGCGGCTTTGGCAACTGGTTCGTGCCGCTGATGATCGGCGCGCCCGACATGGCGTTCCCGCGCATGAACAATGTGTCCTTCTGGCTGACGGCTGTTGCGTTCGTCATGCTGATGGGTTCGCTGTTCGTCCCGGGCGGCAGCGGCAATGGCGCCGGCACCGGCTGGACGGTCTATGCCCCGCTGTCGACCAGCGGTTCGGTTGGCCCCGCGGTCGACATGGCGATCTTCTCGCTCCACCTCGCGGGTGCGGCGTCGATCCTCGGCGCGATCAACTTCATTACCACCATCTTCAACATGCGCGCGCCGGGCATGACGCTGCACAAGATGCCCCTGTTCGTGTGGTCGGTGCTGGTCACGGCCTTCCTGCTGCTGCTCGCGCTGCCGGTTCTGGCTGCTGCGATCACCATGCTGCTGACCGACCGCAATTTCGGCACGACTTTCTATGATGCGGCCGGCGGCGGCGATCCCGTTCTCTACCAGCATCTCTTCTGGTTCTTCGGCCACCCCGAAGTGTATATCATGATCCTGCCCGGCTTCGGCATGGTCAGCCAGATCATCTCGACCTTCAGCAAGAAGCCCGTGTTCGGCTATCTCGGCATGGCCTACGCCATGGTCGCGATCGGCGTCGTCGGCTTCATCGTGTGGGCGCACCACATGTTCACGGTCGGCATGTCTGTGAACCTCAAGATGTACTTCACCGCCGCGACGATGGTCATCGCGGTTCCGACGGGCATCAAGATCTTCAGTTGGATCGCCACCATGTGGGGCGGCTCGCTGAGCTTCAAGACGCCGATGATGTGGTCGCTCGGCTTCATCTTCATGTTCACCGTCGGCGGCGTGACCGGCGTCGTGCTCGCCAATGGCGGCGTCGACACCAATCTGCACGACACTTACTATGTCGTCGCGCACTTCCACTATGTGCTGTCGCTGGGCGCGGTCTTCTCGCTCTTTGCCGGCTTCTATTACTGGTTCCCGAAGATGTCGGGCCGGATGTACAATGAAGCGCTCGGCCAGATCCATTTCTGGGTCTTCTTCATCGGCGTGAACGTCATGTTCTTCCCCCAGCACTTCCTGGGCCAGCAGGGCATGCCGCGCCGTTATCCCGATTATGCGGAAGCCTATGCGCATTGGCACCTGATCTCGTCCTACGGCTATGTGATCATGGGCGTCGGCATGCTCTTCTTCTTCCTGAACATCGGCTACTCGCTGTTCGCGGGCAAGAAGGCCGCCGATAATCCGTGGGGCGAAGGGGCGACGACGCTCGAATGGACGTTGTCGAGCCCGCCGCCGTTCCACCAGTTCAACGAACTGCCGCGTATCGCCTGATTTGTGCTTCCCCCTGCTGGTGACGGCAGGGGGCGCATGACATCGGGCTGGAGTGAATATGGCGCAGAGCCTGACCCACGGCGAAACGGCACTACCCGCCGATTGGCGCGACCTGTTCGCGCTGACGAAGCCGCGCGTCATGTCGCTGGTGGTGTTCACCGCCTTGTGCGGGCTGCTCGCGGCGCCAGGCACAGTGCACCCAATCCTCGCTTTCTCGTCGGTCCTTGCGATTGCGCTGGGGGCAGGGGCGTCGGGCGCGCTCAACCAATGGTATGAGGCGGGGCTCGACGCCAAGATGAAGCGGACCGCCGGCCGGCCGCTTCCCGCAGGGCGTCTCGACCCGCAGACGGCGTTGCAATTCGGCGTCGGTCTCGCCGCCTTTTCGCTGTTCCTGATGCTATTCGCGTCGAACTGGCAGGCGACTTTGCTGCTCGCCGCCTCGATCCTCTTCTATGTCTTCGTCTATACGATGTGGCTGAAGCCACGGACGCCGCAGAATATCGTGATCGGCGGCGCGGCGGGTGCTTTTCCGCCGCTGATCGGCTGGGTCGCGGCGACGGGCAGCATCGCGCCGCTGCCGGTGCTGCTGTTCCTGCTGATCTTCCTGTGGACGCCGCCGCATTTCTGGGCGCTCGCGCTGTTCATGCGCTCGGACTATGCCGCCGCGGGCATTCCGATGATGCCCGTCGTCGCGGGCGAGAAATCGACGCGCCGGCAGATCCTGTTTTATGCCGTCATCATGGCGGTCGGTGCCGTCGCACCCTGGCCGCTCGGTTATACCGGCGCGCTCTATGGCTGGACCGCCGTTGTCTTGTCGGCCGTGTTCGTACTGCTGTCTGTTCAGGTCGGTACGCGCACCACGGGTGAGGGCGATATGATGCGGCCGGAAAAGCGCCTGTTCGCTTATTCGATTGCCTATCTTTTCATTCTGTTCGGCGCAGTCGTCGCCGACCATTGGTGGCCGCTATGACCGAAGACCCGCCGAACGAACCCTTTGACGAGGCCGAATATCGCCGCCGTCAACGCAGCCGCGCCAATATGATGGCGTGGATGCTGGGCGCGCTGGCGATTCTGTTCTTTTTCATCACCATCGCCAAGATGCAGATTTTCTCATGACGACGCTTCCCGTCATCGGGCGGATGTCCGCCAACGCCAAGACCGCCACCCTGGCCGCGCTGCTCGCGCTCGCGATGGTGGGCCTCGGCTTCGCCGCGGTACCGCTTTACAACCTTTTCTGCCGCGTGACCGGCTTTGGCGGTACGACGCAGCGCTACGATCCGGTTGCCGCGGCGGAGGAGCCGGTGGTGTTGAAAGACACGATCTCGATCCGCTTCGACGCCAATGTCTCGCCGAACCTGCCGTGGAAATTCTATCCCGAGCATCCGACCGACACGGTCAGCGTCGGCGCGCGCGACATGGCGATCTTTATCGCCGAGAATAATTCGGCGCATCCCGTTGTCGGGACCGCCAGCTTCAACGTCACGCCCGACCAGGCGGGCAAATATTTTACCAAGATCCAGTGCTTCTGTTTCACCCAGCAACGGCTGGAACCGGGGCAGCAGATGCGCATGCCGGTGTTGTTCTTCGTCGATCCCAAGATCATGGACGACCCCGACGCGCGCGACGTACAGGAAATCACCCTCAGCTACACCTTCCACCCTGTAGACGAGGGTAAAAAGGCGAGCTAAGGCCGCGAACAAGAGTCTAACAAGACCGGCAGATGATGGGGAATCGTCATGCTGGGGCTGCAAAAAACGGGAAACACGCCATGTCCGGTGCGAAACATCATGACTACCACCTCGTAAATCCCAGCGTCTGGCCGCTCATCGGCTCGGTCGCGGCGCTCGTGATGTTCTTCGGGCTCGTCATGGCGATGCACGCCGATCATTTCGGCGAGATCGGCAAATGGGTCCTCGGCCTCGGCTTCATGGGCGTGATCGCCACCTTCTTCAGCTGGTGGTCGGACGTCATCAACGAAGCGCATGCCGGCGACCATACACCGGTCGTCCAGCTGCACCTGCGTTATGGCATGATCCTGTTCATAGCGTCGGAAGTCATGTTCTTCGTCGGCTGGTTCTGGGCATGGTTCGATTTCTCGCTGTTTCCGGTGCCCATCGAATATGCCGAAGGCGCGGTGACCTCGCTGTTCGGTCAGGATGGCGCCGCCGCGATCACAATGTGGCCGCCCAAGGGTATCGAAGTTATCGACGCCTTCTCGCTGCCCTTGCTCAACACGCTGATCCTGCTCTGCTCGGGCACCACGATCACCTGGGCGCATCATTCGCTGATCCATGGCGACCGCGAGGGGCTCAAGAAAGGCCTGTGGCTGACGATCATCCTCGGCGCGATCTTCTCGATGATCCAGGCCTATGAATATGCCCATGCGCCGTTCGGTTTCGGTCAGAGCAACTATAGCTCGGCCTTCTATATGGCGACCGGCTTCCACGGATTCCACGTTCTCGTTGGCACGATCTTCCTGATCGTCTGCCTCGTCCGCACCTACAAGGGCCACTTCACCCCGACCCAGCATTTCGGTTTCGAAGCGGCCGCATGGTATTGGCACTTCGTCGATGTCGTGTGGCTGTTCCTCTTCATCATCGTCTATGTCTGGGGCGGCTGGGGCGCGCCGGTCGCCGCGCACTAAATTGCCGGTTGGCGACGACATGCAAAAGGGGCAGCCGCCGGTCTGGCGCGCTGCCCTTTTTGGTCTCTGCCCCGAATGCGGTGCGTCGACGCTGTTCGACGGGCCGGTGAAGTTCGAGGAAAAGTGCCGCGTCTGTGCCCTCGATTACAGCCGATACAATGTAGGTGACGGGCCTGCGGCGTTTCTGACGCTGATCATCGGCGCGTTGCTCATCGCGATTGCGCTGACGCTCGATGCCGTCGTGCGCCCGCCCTTGTGGGTCCATATCATCCTGTGGGTGCCGCTGACCGCCGCCGCGGTCGTCTATGGCCTGCGCGTCGGCAAGGGCGCGCTGCTGGCGAGCGAACACCAGCGACAGGCGGCAGAGGGCCGCAAGGTGGAGGACAAGAATGACTGATCCCGCCGAAGCCCAGGCGCCCGCCCGGCGCTGGCCGCTGATCCCGACGATCCTCGTTCTCGCCGCGGTCGCGGCGATGGTCGCGCTCGGCGTCTGGCAGCTTCAGCGCAAGAACGAGAAAGAGGCACTGATCGCGCTGTTCCAGCGCAACATGGCGATGTCGTCGACCGTCGCCTATCCCGAACTGCCGCCCGTTCCCGATGCTTTCCTGTATCGCAAGAGCAGCGTCGTCTGCCTTGAACCCGTCCGCTGGGATCCGCGCAGCGGCACCGATCGCAAGGGCCAGTCGGGGATCCGCATGATCGCCGACTGCCGGACGGGCGCCGAGGGGCCGGGCGTGCTCATCGATGTCGGCATCGGCGACGATTTCGCGCCGCCCAAATGGAGCGGCGGAACAGTGCAGGGGACGATCGTTCCCGGGCCCGAACAGCCGACGGTGATGGAGCGCGCGATGGGCAAGGCGGTGCCCGCGCGGGCGATGCTGATTGCCGACACGCCGGTGACGGGATTGCGCGCCAGCGCGGTGCCCTCGGCCGACGATACGCCGAACAACCATCTAGCCTATGCCTTTCAATGGTTCTTCTTCGCGATCGTTGCGCTGATTATCTACATCCTCGCGGTCCGCCGCCGCTTGCAGCCGTGACGGCGCGCCGCTAGGCGCTGGGTCGCCATGGAATATATCAGCACTCGCGGCTCTGCGCCGACCCTCGACTTTCGTGCCGCGACCTTGGCTGGCCTCGCCAGCGATGGCGGCCTTTATGTGCCAGCGAAATGGCCGCAAATGTCGGCCGACGAAATCCGTGCGCTTGCGGGTCTCGACTATGCCGAAACCGCAGTGCGGATCATGGCGCCCTTCGTCGAGGGTGTGCTGACCGAGGATGAGCTGCGCGACCTGTGCCGCGCCGCTTATGGCCGCTTCAGCCACGACGCGGTCACCCCGCTCGTCCAACTCAACCATCGCCACTGGCTGCTCGAACTGTTCCACGGCCCGACGCTGGCGTTCAAGGACGTCGCGCTGCAACTGCTCGGGCAACTGTTCGAGAAGTTCCTCGCTGGCGGCGACACGAACATCACGATCGTCGGCGCGACATCGGGCGATACCGGATCGGCGGCGATCGAGGCGGTCGCGGGGCGCGAGCATATCCAGATCTTCATGCTCCATCCCGAAGGGCGCGTCAGCGACGTGCAGCGGCGGCAGATGACGACGGTGCTGGCGCCCAACGTCCATAATATCGCGATCGACGGCAGCTTCGACGATGCGCAGGCGATGGTGAAGCGGCTGTTCGGTGACGAGGAGGCGCGCGGTCAGGTGAACCTGTCGGCGGTGAACAGCATCAACTGGGCGCGGCTGATGGCGCAGGTTGTCTATTATTTCTATGCCGCGGTTCGGCTCGGCGGCCCCGACCGTCCGGTGGCGTTCAGCGTGCCGACGGGCAATTTCGGCGATGTGTTCGCGGGCTATGTCGCGGCGCAGATGGGGCTGCCGATTGCCCGGCTCGTCGTCGCGACCAACGTCAACGACATCCTCCACCGCGCCCTGACCAGCGGCGACTATAGCGCCGGGACGGTCACCGCGACCGCGACCCCCAGCATGGACATTCAGGTCAGCAGCAATTTCGAACGGCTGCTGTTCGATCTCGCGGGCCGCGACGGCGCCGCGATCACCGGGATGATGGGCGAGTTCGACCGCAATCGCGCGATGTCGATCCCCGCCGATATGCTGGCGGGCGCGCGCGGGCTGTTTTCGAGCGCGAGCATTGATGGCGACACGATGGCGCTCGCGCTGCGCTGGGCGCAGGAAAAGGGCGGGCAGATCATCGATCCGCACAGCGCGGTCGGCCTTGCCGCCGCCCGCGCGCTCGAGATCGATGCCGATATTCCCGTCGTCACGCTCGCGACCGCGCATCCCGCGAAGTTTCGCGAAGCCGTCGAGCGTGCGACCGGCGTGCGCCCGCCGCTGCCCGCGCGCCTCGGCAATCTGTTCGACCGCGAGGAGCGCTATTCGCGCCTTCCCGGCGACTATGACGCGGTGAAGGCCTTTGTCCTCGCGGAAGCCGCGCGTGGCTGATCTTCTGCCTCTCGTCACGCTCGTCGGCGAAGCATGGGATGATTATGGGCTGGTCGACAGCGGGAACGGGCGCAAGCTCGAACGCTATGGCCGCTATCGCTTCATTCGTCCCGAACCGCAGGCGATGTGGGCGCCCGCGCTGCCCGCCAGCGAATGGGAGGCCGCCGATGGCGAGTTCATTCCCGCCTCGGACGACGATGGCGGCGGTCGCTGGTATTATAACAAGCCCGTGCCGGCAGAGGGCTGGCCGCTCGCGTGGCGCGAAACGCGTTTCACCGCGCAATGCACGCCCTTCCGCCACCTCGGCTTTTTCCCTGATATGGCACCCGTATGGGACTGGCTGCGCGACCGCGTCGCCGACAAGGCCGACCCTGCGTTCCTGAACCTGTTCGGTTACACCGGCGTCGGCAGCCAGGCACTCGCTGCGGTGGGCGCATCGGTCACGCATGTCGACGCCTCAAAGAAGTCGGTGGGGCAGGCGCGCGAGAATGCAGCGCTCGCTGGCATGGCCGACAAGCCGGTGCGCTGGATACTCGACGATGCGGGAAAATTCACCGCGCGCGAGGTCCGGCGCGAGAAGCGCTATGACGCGATCCTGCTCGATCCGCCCAAGTTCGGCCGTGGCCCGACCGGCGAGCGCTGGCAGCTTGAGGAGGGGCTGGCGCCCTTGCTCACCGACTGTCGCCAGTTGCTCGACGCGGACAGTCGCGCGCTGTTCCTCACCGTCTATGCCGTGCGCATGTCGGCGCTCGCGATCGGCGAACTGCTGGCGCAGCTTTTCGCCGACCTGCCGGGAAAGGTCGAGTGCGGGGAGCTTGCGGTGCGCGAGGAGGCGAGGGGGCTGCTGCTGCCGACCGCCATATTCGCGCGCTGGAGTCGTTGAGCGACGGCCGCTCGCGCAAGCGGACCTGCCTTTGCGGTGAACCGAGCAACTCTGGGGTGCCGACCTCGTTGCTTGGACAGGGGGCGGCACGGCTGGCTCTTCCCGCCGCTGCTTCGCCCTCGATGCCAAAGGAGAAATTTCCATGGCCGACACGCTTGCACGCGATGAAACGCATCGGTTGATTTCGTCTGAAAAGGTCGAAGGGACCAAGGTCTACAACCCGCAGAATGAAAAGCTTGGCACGATCGCCAATGTCATGATCGACAAAAGATCGGGCAATAGCGAATATGCCGTCATGGAATTCGGCGGCCTGTTCGGTCTTGGCAGCGACCGTTATCCGATTCCCTGGGACATGCTGACCTATGACGTCGACAAGGGCGGTTATGTGGTCGACATCGCCAAGGAGAAGCTGACCGGTGCCCCGCGCTATGCGCGTGACGACACGCCCGAATATACCGATGAATATGGTCGGACCATCTATGGATATTACGGGCTCAGCTATCCGATGCTGTAATCGGCGACGCCCTATATGACGATGAGCGGCCGGCGAGGAGTGGCTGGCCCGCTCCACCGTTAACGTCCACCCGAAACAAATGGAGCGCGATCGTTCGCGGTGTCGGTTGTCGGCCCGCGAACGATTTCCGTTCGATGATCTTTGCTGCATACGTTTGGTGCAGCAAAAAGCGCAGCATTGTGACCGAAATGTCACAGGCTGTGCGTTGACAATGAGAACGTTCCCATTTAGATAACGTTCACATAACGGGAATGCCGCCAGCAAAGAGCGGCTATTTGGGAGGAAAAGGGATGCGGGCGTCTCAAAAGCAGTGGTTTGCCAAATTTCTGGTCGGTACGTCGGCACTGTCCATGATGGGCATCGCGCAGGCTGCGGTCGCACAGGAAGCGCCGGCCGACGGTGAAGTGAACGGCGACGAGATCGTCGTTACCGGCATTCGCGCCAGCCTTGCCGCGTCGGCCGATATCAAGCGCGAGGCGCAGGGCGTCGTCGACGCGATTTCGGCCGAAGACATCGGCAAATTCCCCGACACCAATCTTGCCGAATCGCTGCAGCGCATCACCGGCGTGTCGATCGACCGTCAGAATGGCGAAGGTTCGCTTGTCACGGTTCGCGGCTTCGGTCCCGAATTCAACCTGATAACGGTCAACGGCCGTCAGGTCCCGACGGCAAATATCGGCGGCGGCGATGGTGCGCCGTCCTCGCGTTCGTTCGACTTTGCCAATCTGGCTTCGGAGGGTGTCGCTTCGGTCGAGGTTTACAAGAGCGGCCGCGCTACCGTCGAGTCGGGGGGCATCGGCTCGACGATCAACATCCGCACGCCGCGCCCGCTCGACAATCCGGGGATGCGCGGCAGCCTGTCGGTCAAGGGCGTCTATGATTCGTCGCGCAACGATGGCGAGCCGATCACCCCCGAAGTGTCGGGCATCTTCAGCGCGACCTTTGCCGAAGACCGCATCGGCATCATGGTCGCTGGGTCGTATCAGAAGCGCAAGTCGAGCACCAACCGGGCGAATGTCGGCTGGCGCGACGGCTATCTTGGCAACGAGAATAACTGGGGTTCGCTGGCCAATCCGACGCGTATTGTCAACGGGGTGGAAGTGCCCGATCCGCGCTATGCGAACATCACGAACAGGCCCGAGGCTGGCGATGTCTATCAGGTCCCCCAGAATGCGTCATACGACCTTAACGACATCAATCGCGAGCGCATCAACGGGCAGGCGGTATTGCAGTTCCGGCCGACCGACGAACTGACCGCGACGGTCGATTATATCTATTCGCGCAACACCGTCGAAACACGCAACAGCAACGTCGGCGTGTGGTTCAACCACGATGACACGTCGAGCGCGTGGACCGACGGCCCGGTCGCGGGCCCGATCTTTTACAGCGAGGAATTTGCCGCGCCCACCGGCACGCCCGGCCCCAATGCCCTCTATGGCGGCAAGGATCTATCCTACAGCGGTGCGCTGACCGAAAATCGGGCGGAGAATAATTCGCTCGGCTTCAATCTCGAGTGGAAAGGCACCGATGGGGTGACCTTCGAGCTCGACGCGCATCATTCGACTGCCGAAGTCAATCCGGTCAATCGCTTCGGTTCGAGCGTGTCGCTCGGCAACGCCGTCTTTGGCGTCCAGAACCAGGCGATCAATTTCGAGAACGACCTGCCGGTCATCTCTTATGGTATGTACCCCGGCATCGATCCGCTCGATGCGTCGTTGATCACCCCGACGGGCAATGCTTTTCGCAACGCTTTTTTCCGTAACCGGATCAACCAGGTGCAGTTGCGCGGGCGATATGACCATGACAGCGGCTTCCTCGACAGCATCGATTTCGGCGTCTCCTATGTCGACAGCAAGGTGCGATCGGCGTTCGGCACGGTGCAGAACGACGATACCTGGGGCGGTGCCGGCCCGGCGTCGGATATTCCTGACGATATTTTCAAGCTCGTCACGCTGCCCGACAAATTCCCGGGACTTGCCCAGCCGGGGATGATCCAGAGTTTCTACACCTTCGATTTCGAGCGGCTCGCCGATCTGAACGAGCAGAATTATCAGGTCTGCAGCAACCCTGCGACGGGCGCCGCGCAGCCGGGCACCTGCCTTGCGGTGTTCAATACCGACCGGCGCATAACCGAAAAGACGCTCGCGCCCTATCTGCAGGTGGGGACCGTATTCGATCTGTTCCAGAATCCTGCCCACTTCACGGCGGGTATCCGGTACGAAACGACCGACATCTCGTCGGCGGCGTTGGTGCCGGTGCCGGTTACGACGACATGGATCGGCGACAATGAATTCAACGTCGTCTTTTCGGGCGAAAGCGATTTCACGCGGTTCAAGGGATCTTACGACAATTGGCTGCCCGCCGTCGATTTCGACATCTCGCCGATGGAGAATGTCAAGCTGCGCGCGTCGTACAGCCACACGATCACGCGTCCCGATTATGCCAGCATGCAGGGCGGCCGGACGATCGATACGCTGTTCCGCGTTGGCGGCGGCACCGGCGCGCAAGGCAACCCGGGGCTGATCCCGTACAAGTCGAAGAATATCGACCTGTCGGCGGAATGGTATTACGCCCGCGATTCCTACCTGTCGGTGGGCTATTTTCACAAGGATGTGAGCAATTTCATATCCTCGACGCGGATCGACTCGAACGCGTTCGGGTTGACGACGCCGGTGGGCGGAACGCGCTGGAATGCGGCGATCGCATCGATAGGGTCGGGCGCAACCGCATCGCAAATCCGGCAATATATCTTCGAGAATTTCCCCGAAACAACTACCATCACCGGGGGCGGGGGCGGTCAGCCCTTCACCGGCATCATCAATGCCGCGCCCGGCGATCCGCTCGTCAATTTCGAGATCGGAACGCCGGTGAACAGCGACCAGACCGCGTCGCTCAACGGCTGGGAGTTCGCGATCCAGCACAGTTTCTGGGACACCGGCTTCGGCGTCATCCTGAACTATACGATCGTCAACGGCGACGCGACCTACGACAATACGCAGCCGTCGTCGGCGGCGCAGTTCGCGCTCACGGGGCTCAGCGACAGTGCCAACGCCGTCGCCTTTTATGACAAGGGCGGGTTGCAGGCACGCGTTGCGTGGAACTGGCGCGACAAATTCCTGACGCAAACGGGTCCGAACCCCTTCTATATCGAAGAATATTGGCAGATCGACGCGAGTGCGAGCTATGAGTTCATCCCCGGACTCACGGGCTTCGTCGAGGCGATCAACCTGACCGGCGAAGGGCGCCGCGGGCACCTCCGCCACAAGAATAATGTCAACTTCGCCGAGCCGGGCTTTGCCCGCTATGCGGCAGGGGTCAGGTTCAGCTTCTAAGGCGGGTGGGGCACCTCCGCCGGGTCGCAGGCAGAAAGGGCCGTGTCCTCCCCGGGCGCGGCTCTTTTGCGTGACGGCGGCGGCAAGCTCGCTTAGGATCGACGGCAATGAATGAAGCGATCGAGAGGATTGTCATCGTAGGGGGCGGCACCGCCGGCTGGCTCGCCGCGTCGCGGCTTGCCAGCTCGCGTCGGGCCAAAGCGGGAAGGCTGTTGGTCACGCTGATCGAGGCACCCGACATCCCGACGATCGGCGTCGGCGAGGGTACCTGGCCGACGATGCGCGCGACGCTGGCGGCGATCGGGATCGGCGAGGCCGAGTTCCTGGTCGCGTGCGACGGATCGTTCAAACAAGGGTCGCGGTTCGACGGCTGGCTGACCGGGGAGGAGGACGACCGCTATCTGCACCCTTTCACCTCGCCGCCCTCGGCACCGACCGCCGAGTTGCTCGCCGCCTGGCAGGCGGGCGCGTCCGAGCTGACGTTCGCGGCGGCGATGGGCGCGCAGGCGCATATCTGCGACCTAGACCTCGCCCCGCGGCAACGCGCGATGCCCGACTATCAGGGCGCCGCGAATTACGCCTATCACCTCGACGCCGGCAAGTTTGCGGCGCTGCTCGCATCGCACGCGGTCCAAAAGCTCGGCGTGCGGCATATTTCGGATCATGTCGTCGCGGTGGCGCGCGATGCCGGGGGCGGCATCGCCTCGGTCGCGACGCGCCAGAATGGCGATGTGGCGGGTGACCTGTTCATCGACTGTAGCGGCCATGCGTCGCTGCTGATCGGCAACCATCTGGGCGTCGAGTGGATCGACCGAAGCGACACTTTGTTCAACGATCGCGCGCTCGCCGCGCAGGTGCCGGTCGCGCCCGGCAGTCCGGTCGCCTCGCAAACGGTATCGACCGCGCACGCCGCAGGCTGGATCTGGGACATCGGCCTGCCCGGTCGCCGCGGTATCGGCTGCGTCTATGCCAGCCGGTTTATGGACGATGATGCGGCCGAAGCGACGTTGCGCGCCTATATCGCGCGCGCGCTGCCCGACGCGCCCGAGGTTCCGGTGCGCCGCCTGAGCTTTCCGACCGGGCATCGGGCACGGTTCTGGGAAGGGAATTGCATCGCGATCGGTCTGTCGGCGGGGTTCATCGAACCGCTCGAGGCGTCGGCGATCGTGATGATCGAATTGTCGCTGAACGCGCTGCTCGACAATTTTCCGGCGAGCCGCGCGGCGATGGCAATCCACGCCGAGCGGTTTAACGAGTTGTTCCGCTATCGCTGGGATCGCATCGTCGAGTTCCTCAAACTCCACTATGCGCTCAGCCGCCGCGAAGAGCCCTATTGGCTGGCGCAGCGCGATCCCGCGCATGTTCCGCCGCGGCTCGCGACAATGCTGCAACTGTGGCGCGACCAGCCGCCGTCGGCGTGGGATTTCCCGCGCGTCGACGAGATTTTTTCGGCCGAAAGCCATCAATATATTCTCTATGGCATGGGTTATCCGGTGCCGGCCGATCTGCCGGCGAGCGAGCGGGCGGCCGCGTTGCTAGCCGAGAACCGGCAGCGTGCCCGCTCGCTCGCGGCGGCGCTGCCCGCCAATCGTGATTATCTCGACGCGCTTCGCCCCGATAGCAATGCCGCGGCAGCGCGATAGGAAAGGAATTTGATGCCCAGCCACGCCGTCCTCGACAACAAGACCCACCGCGACCTGCGCATTCGAACCGACGCGGGTGCGGACCTCGGCGACGACATCATGGCGACGTTGACGGTGCCGAGCGAATTCCGGCGCGTTCAGGCGCATTTCCCGATTCTCTTCCGCCGCGAAACGGGGCGCGACGCGTTTACGGCGATGGCGATGTTCGGTTTCCAGAATGGCGAGAATCTGTTCCTCGACGGTGATCGCTGGGATGCTCGCTATCGCCCGCTGTCGGTCGCGATCCAGCCGTTCCTGATCGGGCGCCCGCCAAGTGGAGAGGGCCCGGGTCAGGTGCATATCGACATGGACCATCCCCGCATCGCTGCGGCGAGCGAGGGGGTTCGGCTGTTCGACGCGGATGGCAATGCGACGCCCTATCTCGACGAGATCGCCGAGCGGCTCGGCGACCTCGACGAAGGCTATCGCGAGAGCGGCGCCTTTTACGACGCACTGCTCGCCTATGACCTTCTCGAACCGTTCAGCCTCGAGGTGACGCTCGACGACGGATCGCTCCATTCGCTCGTCGGGTTCCACATCATCGACGAGGCGAAGCTGCGCGCGCTCGATGGCGAGGCGCTGGGCAGCCTGCATGCGGCGGGGCATCTGATGCCGATGTTCATGGCACTCGCGTCGCTGTCGCAGCTGTCGGTGCTCGTCGCACGCAAGAACCGCAGGCTGGGCGGTGGCTGAAGCCGACGCCTCGATTTACACCCGCTTGGGCTCCGTGCCCGAGCGCGAATGGGATAAGGGGGCGGGGCTCGACGCGTTGCTGGAAGGCGCGCGCGAGCCCTTCGTCCTTCGCGGTCTCACCGCCGACTGGCCGCTGGTCGAAGCGGGCAAGGCCAGCGCGCAGGGCGCCCGGCGCTATCTGCTCGACCGCGCGCGCGACCGCCCGTTCAAAGTGTCGATCGGCCCGCCGGGCCATGACGGGCGCCTGTTTTACGACGCCGACATGGAGATGAATTTCCGCGTCGGCACGGGCAAGCTCGCCGACATTTTCGCCGGGATCGACAAGGCCGAGGAGCTGGGCGAGGCCCGCACCGTCTATCTCGCGTCGATCGATATGCAGTCGCATTTCGACGGGCTCGATGAAGCCAATTCGGTCGATCTGGGCGACCGCGACCCGATCCGGAGCATCTGGATCGGCACGCGCACGCAGATTGCGGCGCACAATGATTTTCCCGACAATCTGGCGTGCTGCGCCGTCGGTCGCCGCCGCTTCACACTGTTCCCGCCGCGCCAGTTCCGCAACCTCTATCTGGGTCCGATCGACAACACCCCCGCGGGCCGCGTCGTCAGCATGGTCGATTTCGATGCCCCCGACCTCGCTGCGCACCCGCGCTTCGTCGACGCGATGGCCGAGGCGCAGACGGTGGAACTCGAGCCCGGCGACGCGATCTTCATTCCGTCGATGTGGTGGCACCATGTCGAGGGGCTCGAAGGCTTCAACGTCCTGGTGAATTACTGGTGGCGGCGTACGCCGGCGTGGCTCGGCCAGCCGCAGGCGGCGCTCAATCACGCGATCCTCGCGATCCGCGACCTGCCGCCCGAGGACAGGGCGATCTGGCGCGAGCAGTTCGACCATTATGTCTTCGACAATGACGCCAGCGTCACCGACCATATTCCCGAAACCGCGCGCAGCATCCTTGCCCCGCTCACGTCCGAGACGGCGGGCCGGCTGCGCGCCTTCTTGCTGAGGGCTTTGAGTAAATGAGCGACAAGAAACCTGTCCGCGTCGTCATCGCGGGCGGCGGCACCGCGGGATGGATGATGGCGTCGGCGATCGCGCGCACGATGGGGCACACGGTCGACCTGACGCTCGTCGAGTCTGAGGCGATCGGCACGATCGGTGTCGGCGAATCGACGATCCCGCCGCTCGTCAATTTCAACCGCATCCTCGGCATTCCTGAACCCGACTTCATGCGCGCGACGCAGGCGACCTTCAAGCTGGGCATCCTGTTCGACAATTGGAAGCATGACGGCGACAGCTATTTCCACAGCTTCGGCCTGTCGGGCAAGGATCATTGGTCGGCGGGGTTCCAGCATTTCTGGCTCAACGCGCGCGAACGCGGGCTCGAACAGCCTTATGAGGATTATTGCCTCGAACTCGTCGCCGGAATGCAGGGCAAGTTCGCGCACCTGCCCGAAGACCGGATGAATTACGCCTATCATGTCGATGCGACGCTTTATGGGCGTTATCTACGCAAGCTGGCGGAAGCCGACGGGTGCACGCGCGTCGAGGGCAAGATTTCGCGCGTCGAACTGGACGGCGAGAGCGGCGACATCGCCGCTCTGCATCTGGATGGCGAGCGGCGGATCGAGGGCGATATGTTCGTCGATTGCACCGGCTTTCGCGGCCTGCTGATCGACGGGGCGCTGCACGCGGGGTTCGAGGATTGGAGCCACTGGCTGCCGAACGACAGCGCGATTGCGGTGCAGTCGAAACATCTCGGCCCGCCGATGCCCTATACGCAGGCGATCGCGCACGACGCCGGGTGGCAATGGCGCATCCCGCTGCAACACCGGATGGGCGCGGGGATCGTCTATACCAGCGGTTACCTGTCGCGCGACGAAGCCTATGACCGGCTGATGGGCAGCGTCGGCGAGCCGCTGATCGAGCCGTTCGACATCAAGTTCAAGGGCGGGGTGCGGCGCAAGCAATGGTTCCGCAATTGCGTCGCGGTCGGCCTTGCGGGCGGCTTCGTCGAACCGCTCGAGGCAACGACGGTCCACCTGATCCAGCGCGCGGTGCTGCGCTTCATACGCCTCATGCCCAACGGGCGCGTCAGCGAGCGCGACGCGCAGGAGTTCAACGACCAGCAGCGCACCGATATCGAACAGATCCGCGATTTCGTCGTGCTCCATTACAAGGCGACCAACCGCCGCGACAGTCCGTTCTGGCGCCACGTCGCGGCGATGCCGATCCCCGATTCGTTGCAGCAGAAGATCGAGCTGTTCCGCGAAACGGGCCGCGTGTTCCGCAAGAACGAGGAGCTTTTCGCCGAGAATAGTTGGGTGCAGGTGATGATGGGGCAGGGGATCGAGCCGCAATCCTATCACCCGATCGCCGCCAAGCTGCGCGACGACGAGGTCGAGCGATTGTTCCAGACGCTGCGCGACAATATCGCGGAGACGGTCGCGACGCTGCCCGAACATCATGCCTATGTCGCGCGCTATTGCGGGGCGGAGGCTCCAAAGGCGGCGTGATGCGCGCCGCAGCGATCCTGATGTTGGCCGCCGCGCCGGCCGCGGCTGCGGCGCAGCAGCCCGCGGACGCCGGGTGGCGGCTCGTCTGGTCGGACGAGTTCGACAAACGCGCGATCGACCGCGGCAAATGGGATTTCGATGTCGATTGTTGGGACGGCGGCAATAACGAACGCCAATGCTATACCGACCGGCCCGCCAATGCAGCGATCGAGGACGGCAAGCTGGTCATCGCTGCGCGCAAGGAGGCGATGACGGGGCCCGCCTTTCCCTTGTCGCAACGCGGCGACCCCGAAAAGGCGACGGCGCAGGCGACGAAGCCCTTTACCTCCGCCCGCCTCGTCACGCGCGGCAAGGCGGCGTGGACCTATGGCAAGGTCGAGGTGCGCGCGAAGCTGCCGCAGGGGCAGGGGACGTGGCCCGCGATCTGGATGCTGCCCGAAGACAGCCATTATGGCAGCTGGGCGGCATCGGGCGAAATCGACATATTGGAGGCGGTGAACCTTGGCGTGCGGTGCGACCAATGCGCGGGCGGGATCGAGAACCGCATCCTCGGCACGCTGCATTTCGGCGGGCAATGGCCAGACAATAAACATAAGGGCGATGAGACCGCGCTCCCGCCCCCGCTCGACGGTTTCCATGTCTTCGGCATGGTGTGGGAAAAGGGCAAGATCGTCTGGACGGTCGACGGAAAGCCCTACGCCACGCGCGTTGCAAGCGAATGGAACAGCAGCGGATCGGCCGATCCCGCAGCGCCGTTCGACCGCCCCTTCCACCTGATCCTCAACCTCGCCGTCGGCGGCGGGCTTGCCGAAGACCGCGGGCTGAAGGGAGTGGATGAAAGCGGATATCCGAAAAAGATGGAAATAGACTGGGTTCGCGTCTGGCAATGCGACGGCGATGCCGGTAGCGGTTGTGGAAACACGGGGGATCAGACGAAATAATGGGGCGTCGGCGGCAGTCGGTAACGATCAAGCATGTTGCGGCCGATGCAGGGGTGTCGCTGCAAACGGTAAGCCGCGTCATCAACAACGAGCCCAATGTCCGGCCCGAGATGAAGGAACGCGTCCAGGCGTCGATCGACAAGCTCGGCTACGTCCCCTCGATCGCGGCGCAGCGGATGAGCGGATCACGGTCGTACCTGATTCTCGCGCTCAACGACCGCGAGCGCACGATCGCCGACTGGCGCGGGCGGCAGGGGGTCGACTGGGTCGACCAGATGCTGCTCGGCGGGATGCTGAAATGCGCCGAATATGGCTATCGGATGATCTTCGAGCTGGTCGACACGCACAATGATCATGTCGAACGCGAATTGCGTGCGGCGATCGCGGCGCTGCAGCCCGATGGCGTCATCCTGACCCCGCCGCATTCGGACAATCCACTGATCGTCGGCCTGCTCGACCAGCAGAAGATTCCGTTCGCGCGCATCGGATCGCGCGGCGGCGCGGCGGGAATCGCGCTGACTATGGATGATGAAGGGTCGGCGCGGCGCGCGACGCGGCACCTGATCGACCTTGGCCACCGGCGCATCGGCTTCATTCCGGGCTCGCCTGAATATAGCCTCAGCCGCTGGCGCGTCGACGGCTGGGAAGCCGAAATGGCGGTGGCGGACCTCGCCACCGACGGGCTGCTCGCCGAGGGCGATTTTACCTATGCGTCGGGCGTTGCCGCGGCACGCCACCTGCTCGGCAGCGCTAACCCGCCGACCGCGATCATCGCGAGCAGCGACCAGATGGCGCTCGCGACGCTCGAGGTCGCGCGCGACCTGGGCATAGATGTGCCGGGGCAATTATCGATCGTCAGTTTCGATAACACCCCCGTCGTCCGCTTCACCCAGCCGGCGCTAACCGCGGTCGACCAGCCGGTCGCCGAAACCGCATCGCGCGCGGTGGAACTCATCATCGCGGCGCAGCGCGGCGCGCCGCGTCCGACCGAACCGACGCGGGTGCAGGGCGGCCTTGTCCAGCGCGGCTCGACCGCAGCGCCGCCAGTCGCCGTTCATGGCTGACGCAGAGGTTCCGCGCCGCCAGTCTCTCATCTTCCTATTGCTTTATGCGCTTGCATGGGCAGGTGGGGCGATAGCCTATGTTCCCTTCCTGACCATCTGGCTGCCCGGGCGCATGACGCAGCTTGCGGGGACCGCCGACGTCCAGGCGCTCGGCTATGTCACCTTTTTCGGCGCGATTGCGGCGAGCGTCGGCGGTATCGGTTTCGGTTGGCTCAGCGACCGGACGGGCAATCGGCGCGGCTGGATATTGGCCGGGCTGGTCCTGACGATCGCGTTGCTGCTGGTCGTTCCGCTGGCGCACGATATCTGGTCGCTGGTTGCGATGATCGTCGCCTGGCAGCTCACGCTCAACATGATGCTTGGGCCGCTCTCGGCATGGGCGGGCGACCTCGTCCCCGACGAACAGAAGGGTCTGCTCGGCGGGCTGCTCGCCTTTTCGCCGGCGCTCGGCGGCTGGTCGGGATGGCTCGTCACCTGGCCGGGGCTGGTGACGGCGGAGCAGCGGCTCGTCGTCATTGCGTTGCTGGTGGCCAGCGCCGTCCTGCCGGTGCTGTTGTTCGGTCGTCCGCGCGCGTTCCCGCAGCTCACCGCGCCGCCTCCTGCGCGCGCCGCGAGCGAGCGGCGGCGGCCGACCGGTCCGGCGGTGCGAATGTGGCTGGCGCGCCTGCTCGTCCAGATCGCCGAGGCGGCGCTCTTCGCTTATCTCTATTTCTGGTTCCGTTCGATCGATCCCGGCATGCACGACAATGAAAAGGCGCGGTTATTCGGCATGGCGCTGACGATTGCGATCCCGATCGCGCTGGCGAGCGGACGCTGGGCCGACCGCAACGATCGCCCCTTCTTGCCGTTGGTCGCCGCCGCCGCGGTGTCGAGCCTCGGCATGGTCGGCATGGCACTGGCCACCGGCCTCGACGCGGCGAAGGCGAGCTATCTCGTTTTCGGTATCGCATCGACGGTGTTCCTTTCGCTCCATAGCGGCCAGACGCTGCGCATTCTGCCGCGGTCGGACCGGCGCGGGCGCGACCTGGGCATCTTCAACCTCACCAACACCGTGCCGTCGCTGATCATGCCGTGGCTGACGATCTCGCTTGTCCCGGGATTCGGGTTCGATGCGCTGTTCCTGTTGCTCGCCGGGCTCTCCGCAGTCGCGGTGCTGCTGCTCGCGACGATGCCGCGCCAGCGCTGATCCAAGCAGAGAACAGCGCCCTTGATTTCGTCCAGTCACTATGCGACATGCAATTTGATAACGTTCACATTAGAGGGATGGGAGAGACGATGCGCCGACAGGCAATGGTCATGGCGACCGCGCTGCTTTTGGCAGGAACCGCAGTGGCGGCACCCGAAACGACGGCGAAGGACGCGGCAGCGGTTCATCCCGAGCTTTGGCCGGCGGCAAAAAGCCCAGCGGCGATTTCAGATTCGAAGACCGAAGCGCGCATCGACGCGCTGATCAAGAAGATGACGGTCGAACAGAAGGTCGGGCAGCTGATCCAGGCCGATATCAGCACGATCACACCAAAGGATCTCGAAACCTATCCGCTGGGGTCGATCCTCGCGGGCGGTAACAGCGGCCCGAACGGCAACGAACGGTCGACCGCGGCCGATTGGGCCAAGCTGGTCGGCGATTTCCGCGCGGTGTCGCTGCGCCCGCAGGCCAATGGCGTCGCGATCCCGATCATTTTCGGCGTCGATGCCGTCCATGGGCATAATAATATCCCCGGCGCGACGCTGTTCCCGCACAATATCGGGCTGGGCGCGGCGCGCGATCCCGAACTGATTCAGCGGATCGGCGCGGTGACGGCGGCCGAAATCGCGGGCAGCGGCATCGAATGGACCTTCGCGCCGACGCTCGCGGTGCCGCAGGATTTGCGCTGGGGCCGCAGCTATGAAGGCTATGCCTCCGACCCGAAACTGATCGCCGAATATGCCAAGGCGATGGTGATCGGCTTGCAAGGGCCGCTGGTCGCCGGCAAGACCGTCGGTACGCAACATGTCGCGGCGACCGCCAAACATTTCCTCGCCGATGGCGGGACGTTCGAGGGCAAGGATCAGGGCGACGCCAAGATCGACGAGCAAGAGCTGATCGCCAAGCACGCCATGGGTTACCCCGCCGCGATCGACGCGGGCGCGCTGACGGTCATGGCCAGCTTCTCGAGCTGGCAGGGCGTCAAGCATCATGGCAACAAGGGGCTGCTGACCGACGCGCTCAAGGACAAGATGGGTTTTGCGGGCTTCGTCGTCGGCGACTGGAACGGGCATGGACAGGTTGCCGGGTGCAGCGTCACCGACTGCGCACAGTCCATCAACGCCGGGCTCGACATGTTCATGGCGCCCGACAGCTGGAAGGGTCTGTACGAGACCACGCTGAAACATGCGAAGGACGGCACGATTCCGGTGGCGCGGCTCGACGACGCGGTGCGGCGTATCTTGCGCGTCAAATACAAGCTCGGGCTGTTCCCCGAGGGCCATGTCGACCGCAGCGTCGTGAAAGCCGTCGGGACGCCGGAGCATCTTGCCGTCGCGCGCGAAGCGGTCGCGAAGTCGCTCGTGCTGCTCAAGAACAACGGAAGCGTGCTGCCGATCAAGCCCGGCGCGCGCGTGCTCGTGACCGGCCCCGCGGCCGACAGCATGGCGATCCAATCGGGCGGGTGGACGATCAGCTGGCAGGGCACCGACGTCGTGCGGTCGGACTTTCCGAACGGGCAGACAATCTGGGAAGCGCTCGACAAGTCGGTGCGCGATGCGGGCGGCGTCGCGACCTTGTCCGACGGCGGGGTGTATAAGGAAAAGCCCGATGTCGCGATCGTGGTTTTCGGCGAGGCGCCCTATGCCGAGTTTCAGGGAGACGTCGCAACGCTCGACTATCAGCCTTCAGAGGCGACCGATCTTGCGACGCTCAAGACGCTGAAAGCCGCGGGCATCCCGGTCGTCGCGCTGTTCCTGTCGGGGCGCCCGATGTTCACCAACCCCGAAATCAACGCCGCCGATGCGTTCGTCGCGGGCTGGCTGCCGGGCTCGCAGGGTGCCGGCGTCGCGGATGTGCTCGTTGCGGGCAAGGACGGCAAGACGGTGCGCGGCTTTACCGGCACGCTGCCTTTCGCCTGGCCCGCCGACGCGCGTTCGCCGGTCGAAAAGCCGCAGTTTGCGGTCGGCTATGGCCTGAAATATGGTGCGACGACGAGCGTGCCGCAGCTTTCGGAGGAGTTGGGGGTCGATATTGCCGCGGCGCTCAACGTCGAAAATTTCTTCTCGGGCGGCCGCGCGCGGGCGCCGTGGGTGCTTTCGATCACCGATGCGGGCGGCAAGCGTCCGGTGGAATCGGCGCCGATCGCGAGCCCCGGCGGCATGATCGCGGCGCGCTCGGTCGACGTGCGCGCGCAGGAGGATGGCAAGTCCTTCGTCTGGACCGGCCCCGCGACGCTCGAACTGACCGGGCCCTATGCGGACCTGTCGCGCCAGCTCAACAACAGCTTTGCGCTGCGTCTCGAATGGCGGGTCGATGCGATCGGCAGCGCGCCGGTCAGCCTCGCGCTGGGCGGCAAGGCGTTCGACATTTCGGATTGGGTCAAGGCGACGCCAAAGGGCCAGGTCTCGACGATCAAGGTGCCGCTCCGATGCTTCGCCGATGCGGGCGCCAATCTGCGGCAGGTCGACTATGCCGCCGCGATCCAAAGCGACAAGGGCTTCGCCGCGACGCTGCTGAATACGAATGTCGAGGCGGTCGGGGAGAATCTGCCTTGCCCGCCGGCGGCCAAATAACCAAACCCGCACACGGGTTGGCTTAATAAAATATAGGGAGAGAGACATGGCATTGGCTCCGAACGTCGCGCCAAGTGCGGATCCGAACGCGGTCGAACAGTCGGGCAGGGTCGGCGGCGGCACCAAAGTCGTGCTGATCCTCGCCTTTGCGGTGTTTTTCCTGCTTGGCGGGGTGACGAACATCAACGACCTGCTGGTCGGCAAGTTCAAGCCGATGTTCCACCTGACCCATGCGCAGGCCAACCTTGTGCAGATGGCGTTTTTCATCGCCTATGGCGCCTTTTCGATCCCCGCTGGCATTATCATGTCGAAGCTCGGTTATATCCGCACCTTCGTGCTCGGGTTCATCATCGTGGCCGCCGCCGCCTTCCTCTTCATTCCCGCTTCGGCTGCGGCATCCTATCCCGGTTTCCTTGCCGCGCTCTTTTGCATCGGCGCGGGGATCACGGTTTTGCAGGTCGCAATGAATCCGGTGATCACGACGCTGGGGCCGGTAGAAACCTCGCACAGCCGGCTGACCTTTGCACAGGCGTTCAATTCGATCGGCGTGTTCCTGATGGTCTACGGCGGCGCGACCTTCCTGCTCGGCGATGAACAGCCGATCGACGCCGAGACCTCGAGCGAGGCGCAAATTCAGGCCTATCGCGTCGCCGAGGGCGCATCGATCGGCACCGCCTATATGTGGCTCGGGGTGCTGATGCTGGTGATTGCGGCGGTGTTCTGGATGTATCGGTCGGCGATCGACCATGCGAAGACCGACGATGTGAAGCTGGAGGGCACCTGGGGCCTCTTGACCCACAACCGCCGCGTGCAGTTCGGCGCGCTGTGCATCTTTGTCTATGTCGGCGCCGAAGTCGCGATCGGCTCGAACCTGATGGCCTATCTTGCCGAGCCGAGCGTGATGGGGCTGGGGCTTCAGGCCGCGGGCAAGCTCGTCGCGATGTACTGGTTGGGCGCTCTGGTCGGCCGATTGCTCGGCGGTTTCATCCTGCGACTGGCCAAACCGGGACGGGTGCTCGCGACCTTTGCGGCAGGTGCGATTTCGCTGATCATCCTGTCGGCGTTGACGACGGGTGCACTGTCGGGTTGGGCGCTGATCCTTGTCGGCTTCTGCAATTCGCTGATGTTCCCGACGATCTTCAGCCTCGCGACCGAGGGGCTGGGCGAACGGACGCCGCAGGGATCGGGCATCATGTGCACCGCGATTATCGGCGGGGCGATCGTCCCGTTCCTGTTCGGAACGGTGGCCGATCTGAGCGGCGATATCCGTCTCGCGCTGGCGGTGCCGCTGATCTGTTATGCGATCATCGCAAGTTTCGGTTTGTGGGCGGCGCGCCGGACGACCACGTAGCCGCCAGGCGGAATAAAGCCGCGGGTGATCGCGCTCTGGTGTGCGATCGCCCGCGGCCTCCCGCCCCCTCGCGGGAATAGCTGAATTCAGGCCGGGTCGGCGATTTCGATCCGGTTCCGGCCGCCAGCCTTTGCTTTGTAGAGCGCGGCATCGGCCGCCTTGAGCGCCGCGCGCGTGTCCCCATAGCCAAAGACGTCGGCGACCCCGCCCGAAAAGGTAATCTGGCCGAAGGGCTCGTCGGTCTTGCGGTTGATGAGCCGCCGGTCGGCCAGAGCTTCGCGCGCATCGTCGAGCTTTTCGGCCGCCTGCGTCGGGGTCAGCCCGCGGAACAGCATGACGAATTCCTCGCCGCCGTGGCGCGCGACGTGACAATGGTCGTTCGATATCCGCGCCAGCGTATCGGCAATCGCCTTGATGACGCGGTCACCGGCTTCGTGGCCGTGGAGGTCGTTGACCTTCTTGAATTCGTCGATGTCGCAAAAGGCGATGCTGAGCGGTTCGACCGCGGCGCGTGCTTCCTTATAGTGGCGCTCGAGCAGGATTTCGAAGGCGCGGCGGTTGGGCAGTCCGGTCAGATAGTCGAGTTCGGCGTCGCGCTTGGCGCGATCGAGGCTGCGGCGCAGCGCCTTCGCTTCATCCTCGCTCTTGCGCATGTCGTCCTCGGCCTTGCGCGTGCGGTCGAGCATGACCTTGGCTAAGTCGGCGAGGCTGGAGACGATGCGGCCAGTCTTCTGCAATTGTTCGAGGTCGACGACATGCTGTTCGAGCTCGGAGCCATAGTCGCTGGTGACGGTTCGCGCTTCCTTCGTATTCGCCTGGAACGCTTCGATATTGGTTTCGAGACGCGCCATCAGCCGGTCGAGTTCGACGCGGTCGGGCAGGCCGCGGTCTTCTTCGCCGAGTTCGTTGAGCCATTTCTGATTGATGCCGTCGGCGGACTGGGCTTGCGCGGCGATCTGCCCTGCGAGCCGCGGATTCCGGCCCGAAAAGGCACTATGTGCGAGCAGCAAATTGGCGGGCGACACATCAAGGTCATTGTCGACAAGGAAAGAGGTGATCGACGCGGCGAGTTCGTATCGAACTTGCCGCGCGAAGCTCCGTGCCCCCCCCACATCGGGCGGTGCATCGCCCCCTTCGGGGGAAGCGCCGCGCGAATTGCGGCGCCCCAGCCAACCCAGGAACCGTCCTACCGGCTCGTTCGATTGTGTTGCTTTCGTGGTCATGCGACATTTAACGGGCTGTGAAGGGGAGATTTAAGGCGAGCCCCATCCGTTTTGGCGCGATCGGTCCGATCGGCCCGTCAAAACAGAAACTTGGCTCCGCTCACTGCTGGAACGATTGTGCGATTGGCACATTCTCGGACACGAAGCGGACAGGTTTGCATTGCCCGCCTTTCGGGACTTTCGATCAGGCGACGCAGCGCATCGCGAAGGCCCAGAACAGCGCCTTTTGCTGATATTCGCTCGCCAGATCGGCGCTGCCCTGATGGCCGCTGTCCATGTCGGTGTGCAACAGCGCGGGATTGCCGCTCGTCGAGCGGCGGCGCACCTCGGCGACCAGCTTCGCGGGCTCCCAATAGGCGACGCGGTCGTCCTTGAGCCCCGCGGTGCAGAGCAGGGGAGGGTAAGCCGCCGCCCGGACATTTTCATAGGGGGAGATCGAGGCGATATAGTCATATGCCTTGGGATCGGCGAGCGGGTCGCCCCAGTCGGGACGGAACAGCGGCACCAGCGGATGCGCGCCGTCGCTCATCGTGTTGAGCATGTCGACG
Organism: Sphingopyxis fribergensis; assembly: GCF_000803645.1. NCBI lineage: Bacteria > Pseudomonadati > Pseudomonadota > Alphaproteobacteria > Sphingomonadales > Sphingopyxidaceae > Sphingopyxis > Sphingopyxis fribergensis. Next base: position 1,438,261 of record NZ_CP009122.1, read on the forward strand.
AAGGGCACCTGCGCGATCACGCCGCCCCACAGCGTCGGGGCGATATTCATGCTCGCGCCGACGAGCAGCCCGCCCGCCGACAGGCCGTAAGCGACGACCTTGCCCTTGGCCGTATAGCCCTCGGCTGCCAGATGTTCGGCGCAGGCTACAAAGTCGGTGAAGCTGTTGCGCTTGGTAAACTTCCTTCCGCCGAGGAACCAGCGTCGGCCTTTCTCCGATCCGCCGCGCACATGCGCGATCGCATAGCGCCAGCCGCGATCGACGAGCGCGAGCGCCGGGATCGAAAATTCGGGATCGCTCGGCACGCCATAGGCGCCATAGCCATATTGCAGAAGCGGCGCCTTGCTGTCCTTCGGCGCGCCGCGGCGCGAGAGCAGGGTGATCGGCACCATTTCGCCGTCGGGGGCGGGCGCGAACAGCCGCTCGACATCATAATCGTCGGGGTTGAAATTGGCGACCGCCTGCCGCTGGATGATCGTTTGCTCGCCGCTCGCCAGATCGACGCGGATCCAGCGGCGCGGCGATTTGGGCGACTGGTGGACGATCATCACCGACGAAGCACCATAGCCTTGCTCGGGCGGCAATTCGATCGTGTAGGCGGGATCGTCGAAGGCGACCGTCCGTTCCGTCCCGTCGGGGAGCAGGATGACGATCCGGTGCAGGCCGTCGGCGCGCTCAAGCCGGACAAGGGCTTGGCTGAACGGCAGGATCTGAAGGATCGGCGTTCCTGCGCGGTGAGGCACCAGCGTTCCGCGGGTGCGAAAGCTCTTTGGATAGAGGCGCAGCAGCGTCATATCGAACGCACCGCCGGCGTCGGTGAGCGCGATCAGGCCGCCGTCCCACTCTTCGATGTCGTAGAGCACCCCTGTCTTGCGCGGCCAGACGACAATGGGTGCCCCCGTTTCGTCGGCGGCGGGCACCAGCCGCACTTCGGCGGTCTCGGGACCGGCGAGGGTCAGCGCGACAAAGCCGTCGGCGGCCGTGCGCTTTACCTGCATGAAGATCGCGGGGTCCTTTTCCTCATAGACAAGCTCGGTGGTCTTGCCGTCGACCGAGGTGCGATAGAGCCGCGTCGGCCGGTTGCGCGCATCGCGCCATATCCAGAACAGCCATTGCGAAGAAGGGCCGAAGACAAGCCCGCCATAGCCATAGGCATCCTTGTCAACGATCGTCCGCACGTCGCCGGTTTGGTTATCGCGAATGACAATGCGGTGGCGGTCGTTGCCGACGACATCCTCGGCCCAGGCGAAATAGCGGTGGTCGGGGCTAGGCTGATGCCCGGTGCTGCGGAAATAGGGCTGACCTTTCGCGCGCTCGGCCTCGTCGACGAGTTCCTCGGGCTCTTCGCTCATCCGTGTGCGCGTGTAGATCGCGTGAGCCGCGCCCGCGGGCCGCGCCGATCCATAGTCCCAGCCATCCTTTTCGAGCGCGGGCGCCGCCACATCGCTCGACGCCCGCGCAAGCATCGCGTCCAGCAGCTTTGCGCGTTCGCCGGCCAGCGGCGCAAGGAGCGCGTCGGCATAGTCATTCTCGGCCTTCAGCATGGCGCCGACGGCTTGGGGCAGATTGTCCCGCGTGCGCTCGCCGCTCGCCGGGATGAACTTCATCCAGCTATAGGCGTCGTCGCGCTGGCGGCCTAATTGGTCGATAACATGCGAAATGCGCGGCGATTGCGGCGGCTCGACGCTCGGCCAGCGCCCGGCGGCGCCCTGTTCGCGCGCCCACGCCGCGCGGCTGCCTAGCCAGAGCGCCGCCATCGCGGCGCTGCTCATAAACGCGCGCCGGCCCTTGTTGTCGATGTTCTGCATGCGACCTCTCTCGCCCGGTGGGGCTCTCGCGTCCAGTGTATGGAGCCGCGATTGGCTTACTGCGCCGATCAGGCCACCCAATCCACCAATCGGGCAAATTGGCTGTCAGCATCGGCTAAACCCCGCTTTCCGGCGCGGGCGCGCTGGCCCGATCCGGCTGGAAACTGGCCCGACCATCGCCGTCACGCCAGTTTCGCATGATAGCTTGAGCATCGGATCTTCTTACCAATAGGCATTATCAATAAGGGAGGCAAAAATGGGGTTTGCATCGATCAGGCGGCTCGCGGCGTGCGGCATTTCGGTCCTGGCGCTGGGGCAGGCATCGATCGCGCTGGCGCAGGAAACCGACGACAGCGAGATTGTCGTTACCGCGGCGAAGCGCGAACAATCGGTGCGCGACGTTTCTGGCTCGGTGTCGGCGGTCAGCGAAGCGACGCTGCAGAAACTCAACGCCCAGAGCCTTTCGGACTATATCACGCGCGTCCCCGGCGTGGTCTTCAACGATTACCAGCCGGGCGTGTCCGAAGTCGTGATCCGCGGCGTTGCCTCGTCGACCTATCACGAAGCGAACCAGGCGACGACGGGCTATTATCTCAACGAAGTCCCGCTGATCGAACCTGGCTTCCCGCTCGTCATCCCCGACGTCGACAGCTTCGACGTGTCGCGCGTCGAGGTGCTGCGCGGCCCGCAGGGCACATTGTTCGGCTCGTCGTCGCTCGGCGGCGCGATCAACTATGTGGTGAACGAGGCCGATCCCAGCCGTTTCGACGGAGGCTTTGAAGGCAATCTTGCCACCACCAAGGGCGCCGGCGAGGCAAGCTATGCCGCGAAGGCGATGGTCAACGTGCCGATCGCGACCGACAAGCTCGCCGTCCGTCTCGTCGCGCTCCAGCGTTACGACGCGGGCTATCTCGACAACACGCTGCTCGGCGAGAACGGCAGCAACGACCTTAGGGTCAGGGGCCTGCGAGGGTCGATCGTCTTCACCCCGAACGAGGCGACGCGCATCTCGGCGCTCAGCATGTATCAGGAATATGATCTCGACGATCAGACCTACGTGATCTTCGGCCCGCCCAAAACATTCGACCGCGCGACCAATGTCGCCGAGTTTCAGGACACGAGCTTCATGATGCACAGCCTGCGGATCGAGCAGGATCTGGGCTTTGCGACGCTGACTGCCGTCGGCAGCTATACCGAGAAGAAGGCGAACCTGGCGTTCGACAATTCGATCTTCGGCGGCAACGACCCGCGCACCGACACGCCCGAACTCGCGAGCAGCAACGGCAAGTCGAAGACCGAATATGGCGAATTGCGACTGGCATCGCCCGACAGCGGACGCTTCCGCTGGCTGCTCGGCGCCAATTACACGCGGCTCCGCTCGAACAACACCGACGGCACCTTTATCGAGGGCATCGCCGACTATATCGACGCCAACCCCGGCGAATTCGATGGCCAGCCGGGCAGCGAGCTTGCCCCGGGCGACCTCGCGACGCGGACGATCAGCAGCAACCGCGTGACCGAAAAGGCGATCTTCGGCGAGGCGTCGTTCGACATCGTCGATGCGCTGACGCTGACGGTCGGCGGCCGCCTGTTCGAATATCGCTCGCGCCCGCGCCTGCAATATCTCCCGAACGCCAATCTGGTCGATCCGTTCGATTTCGCGCCCGCGGCAGACAAGGATTCGGATTTCATTCCGAAAGTCTCGCTGACGTACAAGCCGTCGAACGATTTCATGATCTATGCGCTCTATTCGGAAGGTTTCCGTATCGGCGGCGTCAACGTCTATTCGGCCGCCGTTCCCGGCCTGCCGCTAACCTTTGAAAGCGACACGACGAAGAATTACGAGGTCGGGACGCGGTTCGACCTGATCGACCGGACGCTGAGCGTCGATGTCACCGCCTATCATATCGACTGGGGCAATGTGCAGGCGCGCCTGTTCACCCCGGTCGATTTCAACGCCTATACGGTGAATGGCGGCGGCGCCGATATCGACGGCGTCGAAATCAGCCTGAACCTGCGTCCGACGCGCAACCTCAGCTTCTCGTCGAATATCGCCTATAATGACGCGCGGCTGTCGACGCTGTTGCCCGACAGTTTCGCGCCGGGCGGCGGTTATGCCAAGGGAACGCGCCTGCCGGGGGCGTCCGAATGGACGCTGTCGAACTCGCTTGACCTGAGCTTCGCCGACGCGCCGCTGAAACCGCGCTTCGGCATCGCGCACCGCTATCTGTCGAGCGCGCCGGTCGATTTCGCGGGGTCGTTGGAAAAGGGCGACTTCCACCTTGTCGACCTCAACGCATCGGTGACGGTGAACGACCGGATCGAACTCAGCCTGTTCGCGAAGAATTTGTTCAACCAGTACGGCATCCTGAATGCACCCTTCGCCTTTGCGGGTTCGGTCGCCCGGCCGCGCACGCTGGGCGCGACGGTGCGGTTCAGCCTGAACTGAGGTCAGGAAAAGGGGCTGCCCTGCCGGGATAGGCGGGGCGGCCCTTCTGATGGTGGCTGGTTTCGACCAGAAGCGGCCGATCCCCTTACTTCGTCATCCCCGCGAAAGCGGGGACCCAGAGCGTGCTTAGGCTGATTCCACACTGGGTTCCCGCTTTCGCGGGAATGACGAATATATATAGAACGACGGCTAGCGACCAATTGCGGACGTTAGAAAACTGTGAAAGCATGCGGATATGAACGCCAATATCCTGACCGTGCCTGCCATTATGTTGGCACTGATCTCATCTTCGCCAAGCATCGGTAAACCAAAAGACGAATAGGAGAGACCGGCACGGGAGCACGCGCTTCCGACGTCTCCAGGGCATTCGAGCGACGGTCCCCATAAGCTCCAAACGCAGAGCGCAAAATGCACCGGGATCGACAAAAGCGATCGACCGCAGTCTCTAATTCTCCAATCGCGTTGGTTACCAGATGGCCTCAGGGGGCGAACAGTGCTGTTCGTATTGGAGGATACGACTGGATTTTTGAAAGCCGGAAGTTGGCTCGAAAATGGGTCATACAGGGGTGACGATCGAAAATATGGGATTGAAGCTTCGGACTGGAATGGGGTGTTTTTTTAACGTGTGGGCGACCGAAGCGCTCGTATCTCGATACGAGAACATGATTATGACTTTGCAACCGTTACATATGTCACACGGCCCTACTTGGTGGGCGAAGATGTTCAGCCGGATCGAGGTTTGCTTTCTCTAGTCGGCCGTTGCCGATTGTTCGTCGAAAATGAACCGCGAAGCGATCTAAACAGACCCCAGATCATCGGACCTCGTTGATTTAAGCGAATCCCGTTTCCCACCCCAAAGTCACCGTCCCATTTCTCCGCTGAGCGGCTTGCGCTGTGCCGCCACCCCCTTAAAAGCACCCCAAAGTACAAAGGGGAGCCCACCACATGTCCGACAGCCTGTTCCGCCGCAAACCGATCGTTCCCGAACGGCGCGAGGGCGAACAAACGCTGGCGCGGACGCTCGGCTGGCCGCACCTGATCGCGCTCGGCGTCGGCGCGATCGTCGGCACGGGCATCCTGACGCTGATCGGCGTCGGCGCCGACAAGGCGGGGCCTGCGGTGATCCTCTCCTTCGGCATCGCGGGCCTGATCTGCGCCTGCGCGGCGCTCGCCTATGCCGAAATGGCGACGATGATCCCCGCGTCGGGCAGCGCCTATACCTACAGCTATGTCGTGATCGGCGAATTGCTCGCGTGGATCGTCGGGTGGAGCTTGATCCTCGAATATTCATTGGTGGTTAGCGCGGTCGCGGTCGGCTGGTCGGGCTATGCCGCGCCTTTGCTCGAGGCGTGGGCGGGGTTCCCGATGGCGCTGATGCAGGGCCCCGAACTCGGCGGCATCGTCAACTTGCCCGCAATTGCGATCATTGCGGTCGTCGCGGGGCTGCTGCTCGTCGGCACGCGCGAGAGTGCGACGCTCAATGCGATCCTCGTGCTCGTGAAAATCGTCGCGCTCGTCGTGTTCGTCGCGGTCGCGCTCCCCGCGTTTAACGCCGCCAATCTCGAACCCTTCAGCCCCTTCGGCTTTGCCAAGCATATGGGGCCTGACGGGGTCGAGCGCGGCGTGATGGCAGCGGCGGCGATCATCTTTTTCGCCTTCTACGGCTTCGACGCGATCGCGACGGCGGCGGAGGAAGCGAAGAACCCCGACCGCGATCTTAAGATCGGCATCGTTGGATCGATGTTCGCCTGCGTCGTCATCTATATCGGGGTCGCCGTGGCCGCCGTCGGCGCGATCGCCTACACGCGCTTCGCGAACAGCCCCGAACCGCTGGCGCTGATCCTGCGCGAACTCGGCAGTCCGCTCGCGGCGCAATATCTTGCCGTCTCGGCGATCATCGCGCTGCCGACGGTCATTCTCGCCTTTTTCTATGGGCAGAGCCGCATCTTCTTCACCATGGCGCGCGACGGATTGCTGCCCGCCAGCCTTGCCAAGCTGTCGTCGCGCGGGACGCCGGTGCGGATCACCATTTTCACCGCGCTGGTCGTCGCGGTGCTGGCGGGCTTCATCCCCTTGGGCGAACTTGCCGCGCTTGCCAACGCCGGTACGCTCGCTGCGTTTACCGCGGTGTCGATCTGCATGCTCATCATGCGCCGCCGCGCGCCCGATGCACCGCGCACGTTCCGCGCGCCGATGCCGTGGGTGGTCGGCGGCATCGCGGTGCTCGGCTGCATCTATCTGTTCTTCAGCCTGCCGGCGCAGACGCAACTGTGGTTCCTCATCTGGAATATCGGCGGGCTCGCGGTCTATTTCCTCTACGCCCGCCGACACGCCATTATCGGTTGATTGCTCGAGATCAGCCCGCCTGCCAGTCGAACGCCAACGGCGCCTCGCGAAAGGCGAAGCGGTCGAGGTGGCGCGCCACCGCACCCTCCAGTCCTTCGAGCTGTCCGCCGACGCTGGCATCGATGCGGACCGACAAGGCGTCGGGCCCAGCATCGAAGGTTACCAACGCGTCGCCCGGCCAGTCGGCACCGCGCGCGTCCTTCGGAAAGGTCACGGTGCCGTGGTCGGCGGTGAACTCGACCGCGAGGTTATGCTGCCAGTGTTTGCAGAGCTGTTGCAGATATTTGCTCGCGTGCGCCGTGGGCACTTTGGCCGTGGCCGAAATCGTCATGCCAATGCTCCTTACAGCCGCTCGATCTTTTGCGCCGCCTCGTCGATCAGCGCGACGATGTCGTGCAGCGCCGCATCGCCCAAGTCGCGGTCGCTGAGGCGGTTCATCAGCACGGCGCGCAAATTGCCCATCGCGCGGCGAACCGAAGCCGAGTCGGTGCGCTGCGTTTCCTCGCCGACCGCGGTTAGACGGGCGAGCGCGGCTTCGACGATCTCGCTGTTGGCGTCGAGTTCGGCGCGCCCCGCGTCGGTGATCGCGAAAAGTTTTTTCGCGCCGTCGCTCTGCTTCGCCTCGATCAGCCCCATGTCGTCGAGCATCGTCAGCGTCGGATAGATAACGCCGGGGCTCGGAGCATAGGTGCCGCCGGTCAGCTCCTCGATGTGGCGGATCAGGTCATAGCCGTGGCGCGGTTCGTCGGCGATCAGCTTGAGCAGCACGAGCCGCAATTCCCCGCCATCGAACATGCGCCGCCGCTCGCGGCGCTCGCCCCGGCCGCCGCCACCGCGCCGGCCGGGGCCAAAGCCGTGCCCGAAACCATGGCCAAAGCCGCGTCCGCCGCGGTGCATTCCATGCCGTCCGCCGCAGCCGCGGCCTTCCATTTTCGAATAGAATATCATTTGTCGTTCCTTAGGGTGATTCTAGATGTGTCTAAGATATATCTTAAGAAATTATGCGCAAGGGGCTTTGGGAAAAATTCTCGACGGAAATGCGGCGATCAGCTCTGGCGCGCGAAGCGCAGATGGATCAGCGGATAGGCTCGCCCTTGGCCATCGCGCTCCGACCGGCCGGTGGCGACGAAACCCAGGCGCTCATAAAAGCCGACCGCTTGGCCGTTCTGTTCGTTCACGTCGGTTGTCAGCGTCGGTTCATGCTCCAGCGCATGCGCAACCAGCGCGCGCCCGACACCGGCGCCGCGATGCGCGGGATCGATGAACAGCGCCTCCATACTGGATCCGTCGAGCAGCATGAAGCCGATCGCTCGGTGGTCGGCGTCGACCGCGAGCCAGAGCGGCGCAGTGGGCAAGAAGGATTGAACTTCGGCTTCGATGGCGGCGCGATGTGCGGTCGTCAGAAAGTCGTGCGTCGCATCGACGGCGTCGCGCCAGATCTGGACGGCGCGCTCTCCGTCGGCCGCGGAGGATCGGCGTATGCGTATCATGGCGGGGCTTTAATCTATCACGACGGGGCGCGCCAAGGCGGAAAGCGACCCAAATTCCGCCCTTGGCCTTGACTCTGCGCTCATCGAGGTTATTAGCGCCCCCGTGTTGCCAAGGCTCCGGCTGCGGCAATTCCGTCCGAGACAGTTGGTGAAGGGGATTTGCCCTTCTTAATTTCCAGCCGAGACGGGGAACAGTCTTTTTCGGTCGCCCGCCTGTTTGATCAGGCGACGCGTCTTGACCGACCCCATCGGACATCGTTGCGCAAAGACAGGCGAGCCTTGGCTCGCGTCCGGCTTTGCGTGTGTTAGCCGCCCGGCGGCGCGTGCGTTTCGGCGCCAGCGCATCTGGGCAGATGAGTGGAGTATAGGCATGGATCGTACGGAAAAGGCCGAAGCCGTATCCTCGCTGAACGCTACGCTGGGATCAGCTGCTGCTGTTGTGGTCGTCCGCAACCTCGGCATGACCGTCGCTCAGTCGACGGTGCTGCGCCAGCAAATGCGCGATGCAGGGGCCGACTTTCGCGTCACGAAGAACCGTCTTGCCAAAATCGCGCTCGATGGCACGTCCTACACCGGTATCGGCGAACTGCTGACCGGTCCCACGGCCCTCGCAACCTCGACCGATCCGGTCTCGGCTGCGAAGATCGCCGTGGAATTTGCCAAGACCAACGACAAGCTTGAAATCGTTGGCGGCGGCATGGGCGACGTGGTTCTCGACGTGGATGGCGTGAAAGCGCTGGCTTCGCTTCCCTCGCTCGACGAGCTTCGCGCCAAGATCATCGGTCTGGTGCAGGCTCCGGCCACCAAGGTTGCGCAGATTGCCGCAGCCCCGGCGGGCCAGTTGGCGCGGGTTTTTGGCGCATATGCCGCCAAAGAAGCAGCGTGATTTCGAACTAATTGAAACTTACTGCCGGGATATCCCGGTTCTGATGGAGAATGAACATGGCTGATCTTGCAAAGATCGTTGAAGAACTGTCGGCTCTGACCGTCCTCGAAGCGGCTGACCTGTCGAAGATGCTCGAAGAAAAGTGGGGCGTTTCGGCCGCCGCTGCTGTTGCTGCCGCTCCGGCTGCTGCCGCTGCTGGCCCGGCTGCTGAAGAGCAGACCGAATTCGACGTCATCCTGACGGGTGACGGCGGCAACAAGATCAACGTGATTAAGGAAGTCCGTGCGATCACCGGCCTGGGTCTTGGCGAAGCCAAGGCGCTTGTCGAAGGCGCACCGAAGGCCGTCAAGGAAGGCGTCAACAAGGCTGAAGCTGAAGAGCTGAAAGCCAAGCTGCTCGCTGCTGGCGCGACCGTCGAACTGAAGTAATCAGTTGGCGAGGGTCCGGCCGGTTGAACCGGCCGGGTTCCAGCGAAAAAAGAAAAGGGCGGTGCCGCGAGGCACCGCCCTTTTTCTATGCGGTGAGGGGACCACCGCGGAGTATCCGGCCTAATTCTTGGAATAGCCCGGACGGAAGCTGGTAGAGGTCCGGACGCGCGCCGGTTCGGGGCGATGGACTTCCTGTTCCTGCATCGCCGGGGCAGGGCGCTGGGCAATTTCCCAGGCGCTGACCGGCTTGCGGGCCACATCCTTCTGGCCAGCCAGCGTCTCGTTATAGGCGGTGCGTTCCTGGCGATCCAGGAAGCGCGCGCGCTTCAGGCGCTTGCTGAGCGTAGCAAAGGGATTGTCGTCGGTCGGGCCGGCCATCGCCATCGCTTCGTGACGCCCCATGCTGCCACTGGGCGCCGCAGCGAAGGCAGGAACGGTCCGCGGAGCGACCTCTTCGCGCGCGGCATAGGCGGGGGTGACCCACTGAGCGTTGCTGGCCGCCGGTTCGGCTGCGGCCGAGCTGCGCTCATATTCATAGGACGGCGTGTCTTCATGAAACTCGCCGGTCGTGCGGCGGCGACGGGCAAAGGCGAGGCCAACACCGCCGACGATGAGGAGCGCGGCGGCACCGCCGGCGAGCTCCCACGGAAACTCGTTTCCTGTCGCCTGTTCGACCGCAACCGGCTCCGGCTCGGCGATCGGTTCCACAGCCGGCGTTACCGGCGCTGCGATCGGAGCCGCTTCGTCAAGGAGCGGGGCATCGGTTGCCGGCGTGGCGGCAGGCGTCGCGGCGGCAGTGGGCGCTGCGGCGGTCGGCGCCGTAGCTGCGGGTCGCGCACGCTGTGCCGTCCGCTCGACGCGCGGGGCGGGGGCGGCGGCACGTTCGGCGGCCTTGGGCGCCGGAGCTGTTGTTTCAGGTGCAATATCCAGCGGGACGCGGATCACAGGGGCTGGCGCGGGCGACTGGGCCGCCTGGGGCGCGGCGACCGGCGCGGGCGTGCTCGGCTCAGCGACCGTCGGCGGCGTCTGCGGCGTCGGCGCAGCAACTGGGGGCGTCATCGTAACCGTCGGAGTTTCCTGTGCAAAAGCGTTGGGGGTGGAAAAAACCAGGAACGCGGCAATCGCGCTCATGGCGGGGCGGGAGAGGGCGATATTCTTTGTCATAGTGAAGGACGAACGAACCGGCGGACGAAAATGCTGCGCCGAAAGCGCAAATTCCGCGATGAGCCGTGTTCGTCGAACGGCACAGCGAAGATTCCGGTGTCGTTGGTCGTCGCCAGTGACCATTTTCGCGGGCAGGCGACGAGGGCCGTCATCCCGGCAAAGGCTTGTTTGCAAGTCAGCATTTCCGCGATGGAGCGCCTTATGATGACACTGATCTTGCGCTTTGGTGGCGCCCCAGTCACCAATTCGTCATCCCTGCGCAACCTGGGCGTGGTCAACGCCGCACCATGAAAATGACCGACCTTGCGCCGACCCGGCTGCCGAACCGTCTGCGCGAAACGCAGCGGCTTCTCTTCATCGCCAAGCATGCGCGCTGGACCGGCGGGCTGCACGCCGACGACGGCAATCATGCACTCTATCACCGCGAGATGCGCGAGACGCTCGAGGGGTTTGGCGTCGAACTGCTGATCGCCGACAGTTATGCCGCACTGTTCGACCGACCCGCCGCCGACTTCGTCTTCCCGCTGCTCAACCGCGGCGGCTTCTTCAATTCGGAAATGCTGCTGCCCTTGCTCTGCAACCAGCACGGCCTACCCTATCTTGGCGCATCGCCGATCGTGCGCGGGCTGTCCGACGACAAGCATCTGACCAAGCTCGAGGCGGCGGCGCGCGGCGTGCCTACCGCGCCCTGGGCCTTGTTCCGCCGCGGCGCCCCGGTCGACGTGGCGCGCTGCCCGCCGGCACGGCGCTGGGTGATCAAGCCGAACAACAGTTCGGCGTCTTGGGGCGTTCGTGACGCACATGACCGCGCCGAACTCGCGCAGGCGATCCTCGAAATCCACGCGCTCGACCACGACGCGCTTGTCGAACCCTTTATCGACGGCAGCGATATCGAGGTGCCGGTGATCACGATCGGCGGAGAACCGGCGATGCTGCCAATGATGATCTTCGAGCAGCATGATCCGACCCAGCTTCGCACTTATCAAGAAAAGCGCGACCTCGTCGGCAACGTCGGATATTGCATCAAGCGATTCGACGATCCCGCGATCGGCGACCAGATCGCCGACTATACAAAACGCATGGCGGACATCTTTCGCCCGTTCGACTATGGCCGCTTCGAGTTCCGCGTCGATCACGCGACGGGCGATGTCCGGCTGCTCGAGGTCAATCTGAATTGCAATCTCTGGTCCGAAAAGCTTTTCTCGCGCTCGGCGGTCGCCGCGGGTTTCACGCACGTGAGCCTGATCGAGACGATCGTTGCCGAAAGCATGCTCCGTCAGATCGCGCCGACGGCGCAGCGGAACGCCGCATGAGCGGGTCAGTCCTGATCCTCGCCGGCCGCCGTCCCGGCGCGGTCGACGCGCTCGCCGAGGCGCATGGCGTCGCCGATAAATGCCTGGTGCCCGTCGCCGGGCGGCCGATGATCGCGCATGTCCTGGAAAGCGCCGCGGATAGCAGCGCGCGGCAGGTTTTTGTTTCGACGCATCACGCGGACCTGCTCGGCGATCTCGAGGATCCGGTCGTCGATTTGCTCGGTGATCGGTTGATCGTCGTGCCCGCGGCCGATAATCTCGCCGACTCGGTGCTTGCGATCGCGGGCGTCGCCAGCTTTCCGCTGCTCATCACCACCGCCGACAATTGCCTGCTCACCCCCGCGACGATCGCCGAGATTGGAACCGAGGCCGAACGGCTCGGCGCCGATGCCGGCGTGGCGCTCGCGCGACGCGAGGATGTGCTGGCGGTCCATCCCGAAGGGCAGCGGCGCTTTTACGAATTTTCCGACGTCGCGGTGTCGAATTGCAACGCCTATTGGATCGGTAACCCGAATGCGCTGCGCGCGGCCGAGGCGTTTCGCGGCGGCGGCCAGTTCGTCAAGAAGCCGCTGCGCGTCATGCAGGCCTTTGGCCTCATCAACCTGCTCCGCTTCCGTTTCGGACTGGGGCCCATCCACCACATCTTCCAGCGCATTTCTCGCCAGCTGAAAGTCGAAGTCGCCCCGCTGCTGGTGCGCAACGGGGCGACGGCGATCGATGTCGACAATGAAAGGTCGCTGCGGGTGACCGAGGCGCTGATGAAGCGCCCCGATATCGTCAATCCGCGATCCAGCTCCCGTGAAAGCCAGGGGGAACCCGGTGCGGCAGGTGAACGACAGCTTGCGGTGACCCACTGAAGTCATCGGCGTTGAGGATGGTCAGTTCGGTCGTCTCGTGGTTCATGTCGACGACCAGCCCGATCAGCCAGCCGTCATCCTCTGCGCCATCGGCACTCCGCGGCACAAAGACGAACTCGCCGGGGTGGCGGCCGGGGCCGAAATCATGGATGCCGACCGTGCCCGCTTCCAGGTCGTGCTTGAACAATCGTGTTTCGGCCAGGGCCCACTCGGTCGATTCGCCGTCCGGGATCGCGATGCTGTAGGCATAGCGATAGGGTCGCGTCGTCAGCCGCTCGTCGTAGCGCGGAAATTCCTGCGCGTGATCGTGGATGATGGTGCGGGTGGTCGTTCCTGCCACCGGATCGATCGTCCAGCGTTCGAGGCGCGACTTCTGGCTGTCGGGGCCACGCTTTGACTCGGCAAACATCGTTTCATGCGCGACGACGTCGACGATCACCTTGCCATCGGCGGTTTCATAGGCGTTGGCAGGGTGGAAGACATAGCAGGGCTCGACGGGCACCCAGATGATGCTGTCGCCGCCGCCGTTACGCGGGAGGAGGCCGACGCGCGCCTGATGCGCTTCATTCCACGCATAGGGAAAGCGATAACCTGCAAGCAGCATCTTCATCGAGAAGGTAACCGGCAGGTCGAAGACCAGCACATGTTTTTCGGTGATCGCGCAGTCATGGATCGAAGGCCCGTCGCTGACCGCAATCGCCTCCTCGCGGATGACGTGCGCATCCTTGTCGAGAACGACATGCCAGACCTTGTTCGGCTCGTCGCCGCGATAGGTGATGGCGTGCATCTCGTCGGTGAAGGGGTCGTGATGCGGGTGCGCGGTGAAGCTGCCGACCAGCGTGCCGTCGAACGGGTTATGCGCGATCGTGTTCAGTTCATAACCGAGCTCGACCGGCTTGCCGCCCGCCTCGACGATCGCGAAGGTGCGGCCCGCGAGGCCGACGACATTGGTGTTCGGCGCGTCGTTATTCTCGGCGCGCGGACCGGGAGGCAGCTCTTCGCCGAGCACGGCGCAGGCTTCCGAGCCGCGGACCCAGCGGTTGCGGTACCAGTCGGCCTTGCCGCCTTCGATGCGGATGCCGTGGACCATGCCGGCGCCAGTGAACCAGTGGTAGCTCGCCGGATCGGGCGCCGCGGCCGGGTTGGGGCCGTTGCGCAGGTAGCGGCCGGTCAGCGCGGCGGGGATCTCGCCGTCGACGCGCAATTGCTCCAGCGTGAACTCCTCGGTCATCGGCTTGTGGATGCCGGTGAGGAAAGGGTGCGCGTCGGTAGGGCGGGGGAGGCGCTTGCGGTTGAAGTCGGCGACTTTGCCGATGCCTTTGACAACGGCGCCGCGGATCAGGGTTTCGACGTTGCTTGCCATGATGTTGCTCCTTACGGATATTGGCGAAAGTGCCGCGTGGCGGGGGCTTGTGCGAGCGACTCGATATGTTTACAGTGACAACATGATGACGAACCAAGGTAACAGTGTCAACATAAAAGGCGGCGGCGCGAAGGCGGCCGGCGCGTATCATCATGGCGATCTGCGCGCGGCGGTCATCGCGGCGGGGCTGAAGCGGCTAGAGGAGGGCGACGCGGGCGAGCTCGGGCTGCGCGCGCTCGCCCGCGATGTGGGGGTCAGCGCCACGGCGCTGTACCGCCATTTCCCCGACAAGGAGGCGCTGCTCGACGCGCTCGCGGACGAGGGGCTGCGGCGGCTCGGCGCGCTGCAAGCGCAGGCGTGGCTGAAGGCGGGCGGCGCGGTCGCAGGCTTCAAGGCGACCGGCATCGCCTATGTCCGCTTTGCGCACGACGAGCCGGCGCTGTTCCGGCTGAGCTTCACGCGCCAGATGCTCGACCGCAAGGAAGGCGACGATGGCGGCGAGGTCGCCTATAATTTGCTGCGGGCCGGGGTCGGCGAGGCGCTTCCCGGCGTCAAAAACCCCGATACCGCCGCGCTTCACGCCTGGGCGCTGGTGCATGGCCTTGCGATGCTGATCCTCGACCGCCGCATCGAATGGGACGAGGCGAAGGTCGCCGAAGTTGTCGGGCTGACTTTTGGCGGGGTTGGCTGAGCACGAACGCGGTGCGCGCGGTGATTATTATTAGCGGTTTATTTTACCCTTTTCGGTTAACTGGTCGCATGACCCAGTCGCCGTCCCCCAGAGTCGAAGCGGTCTTTTGGTTCCTGCTCACCGCAGCGGGATATTTCCTGCTGGCGAGCCTGTCGCTTTACGCCACCAAGGGCGCCGACAATATCGCGGCGGTATGGCCGCCGAGCGGATATTTCCTCGCGCTTCTGATCCTGATGCCGACGTCTGCGCGCATCGCGGCTTTTGCGGGGATGGCGGCGGCAAGCGTGGGCGCGAATTTCCATGGCGGCGCGCCGTTATGGTCGAGCCTCGCCTTCACCGTCTCCAATGGCTGCGAAGCGGTGGTCGCGCTGTGGATATTGCGTCACCGCGAACCGGGTGAACTGTCGTTCATGGTGCCGCGCTCGGTCATCAGCTTCTGCATCGCGGCGTTCACCGCCAGCGTGGTCAGCGCCGCCCTCGCGTGGGCGTTGGCAGGGAAGGGCCCGGATTTCTTTCTGTCATGGCTGACGACGGTGTTGCTGGGGATGCTGATCGTGACGCCGCCGATCGTGATGCTCGCCCGCATGGTCGGCACGAATGCGCTGACCAATGCCTCGACCCGGATGAAGGCCGAAGCGACGGCGATCCTGACCGTCACCGGGCTGGTCTCCATATTATGTTTTTCGCAGGCGCAGTTTCCTGTGACATTCCTGCCGTGCATCGCGGTGATTGCGGCCGCCTATCGGCTGGGGCCCTTTGGTGCCGCCGCGGGTATGTTGATCGTCACGATCATCGCTTCGCTGCTGACGGGGCAGGATTATGGGCCGATCGCTGCGATCGAGGGCGTGCAGAAAACGCGCGTGCTGTTCCTGCAATTCTACCTGCTGATCCTGTTGTTCACGACCCTGCCGCTTGCATCGCTGCTGATCGGGCGCCAGCGGCTGGCAAAACGGCTCGAACAGAGCAACCGCTGGCTGCTCCAGGCCGAGGCTGCGGCGCTCGTCGGGCATTGGCGCGTCGACCTGGTCGGCTGGACGATCACATGGTCGGACCAGACGTACCGCGTCCATGGGCTGGAGCCCGGAAGTCCGGTCGACGTCGATTATAGCGTCCAGCAATATGTGGCCGAGGATCGGCTGGCGGTGCGAAAGATTCTGTTGGAGGCGGTCCGCACCGGCGAACCTTTCGAATTTCAGGGCCGAATATTGCGCGCCGATGGCGAAATCCGGCATGTCAAATCGCACGGATCGATCGAAATGGCGCGCGGCGGCAAGGCTATAGCCATTTTCGGCACCGTCCAAGACGTGAGCGAGACGGTCGAGAACGCCCGGATTCTTGAAGCGGCGCGGAGTGCGGCGGAACGCGTTGCCAACACCGATATGCTCACCGGCCTGCCGAACCGCCGCCATACGCTGGCCTCGCTCGAAAAGGCGCTTGCCGGCGCGCGCGATCATGGCGCGCCGCTGGCGGTCGCGATCTTCGACATCGACCATTTCAAGCGGATCAACGACACCCACGGCCACGCGGTGGGCGACGAGGTGATCCGCCGCGTCGCGCAGCGCGCCAGGGTGGCGCTGCGTGACGAGGATATGCTCGGCCGCATCGGCGGCGAGGAATTCGTCTGCATCCTCCAGCGATCGAGCGCGCAGGCCGCAGAAATCGTCGCCGAGCGCGTCCGCAAGGCAGTCGAGGCTGGCACCGCCGATACGGAGGGATTGCCCAATGCGACGATCAGCGTCGGCCTGGCGGTCTATGACAGCGAGGCCGATGTCGAGGAACTGCTGCACCGCGCGGACAAGGCGCTCTATGTCGCGAAGCGCGAGGGACGGAACCGACTGCGCAGCGCGGCGTGATTGCCGCGAATTAACGTCCTAGCGCCAAAGCTTTGCCACTCATCTTTAGAGGGCGACGACATGTTGCAACGGGGTTCCCGCTTTCGCGGGAATGACGAATATTGGGATATGATGTGTCCTATCGCGTCTGGATATCCCGGTCGAGCGGCCGTCCGGCAAGCCAGATCGCCAGATTGCGGACATATTGGCGGATCGACTGCTGCGCTTCCGGCGAATGCGCCAGCGAATTGCCAGGCTTCTCGCTCACGAAGGTCGGGCAACCCTTCGCCGGATCCAAATTATAATCGGCAAAATGGTGAAAGGTGGACTGCGCAAGCGCCGGGCCGCCATCCGCGGTCGGTTCGAACGCGATCGCGAGGTTGAAGCGATTGCCGCTCACCTGGCTCACGCCGGTCGCGATGACGCGCGCCGATGTCTCGTCTTCGGGGACGCCGACGGCGCCCTCGTGCGGATGGGACGGCAGATAGCGTACCAGGCCATCGGCTGCGGACGGATCGCTGAGCAGAATATGCGGCGGGTCGGCGATCGTGATGGTTTGAAAATCTCCGTTCGCACCCGAATGATAGTTTGGCCAGAGAATGTAACTCGTTTCGCGGTCGTCGGCGACATGGCGGGCCGGATCGGGTTCAGGGCGCGTGCTGTGGAAAAAATGGGCGCTGCCGACGCCGGTCAGGGTGCAGACCGAGCAGCCCAGATCCATATGGTCGCGCGTCACGAGCAGGCCGCGCCCACGCTCCCTGAAGCGGCTGATCGCCTGGCAATCGGCTTCGGTCAGGCCGTCACCAGTATCGACCGCGAAAAGCCAAAGCTCGTCGAAGTCGGACTGGTCGATCGTCGAAAGGACGGGGTCCGGAGTGCCCGGCGCAGTGCGGTCGCGCGCGGTCACGGCGCATAACGGCTGCCCATTCTCGTCGGTCAGGCTCGACAGATAGTCGCGGAGCATCGAGAAACGCCCGATATGCCAATCATCCGCGACCGTCGGGATCGTCGTCTGGAGCAGGATGCGAATAGGGGCGGGCATGGGGTTTCCTTGATCGGCAAGATTCGTCGACAGATAAATTACGCCGCTCGGCTTGGTGAATTCAGGCCCAAAATCATACCATCGCTCTATACCGTTTCCGGCGTCGGCAGGTAGCCAATTTGCTGATAGACATGCTTCTATCGAACGCAGGGCAGGGGAGATCGCGTCATGGAACCAGACGAAGCAATGATGGCGCGGCGGACGTTGCTCGCGGGCGCGGCCGGGATGGTTGCGTTGGCGCAGGCACCCTGGGCCCTGGCGAAGCTGCCGAAGAGCGGCGTGAAGGGATTGATCGCGGGCGCTTCCGATGGTGCGCTCAACAAACTGGCGCAGCCGGGCGCTTTTTATCGCGATACCGCGGTGCGTATCCTGTTGCCCGGCGCGGGCGGGAAGCTGGCCTCCGAACTCTTTGGCATGGGCGACAAGCTGGGGCTCACGACCAATTTGACCAAAAGCCTGAACGACGCCGGCGGCAAGGCCGCGGGCGAGGCCAAGCCGGTGTTTCGCGCCGCGATCGACAATCTTCGCTGGACCGATGCGCCGGCGCTGGCGACGAAGAACGATGGCGCGACACGCTATCTGCAAACGAGCGCGGGCAGCGTGCTGTTCACCAAGGTGTCGCCGCTTATTGGATCGGCGCTGGAGAATGTCGGCGCCTATCGCCAGCTCGATCAACTGTCGAAGGGCAATCAGTTGATGGCGTCGGCTGGGCTGACGCGCGACGGGCTGACGCGGTCGGTGACGCAGCAGGCGCTGAAGGGCATTTTTCATTATATGGCGAGCGAGGAGGCGGCGCTGCGGCGGAACCCGGCGGAGTTGCTCAAGGGGATTTTCTAGATTTTGGCTGGAAGGCGGCAGGGGCGGGATGACGGCTTTCGACCAGTAGTGGACATAAAGCCCTCTCCCTTTGGGAGAGGGTTGGGTGAGGGTGTCTGAGGTTCGTCTGCGCAGTCGAGTGCCGATCCCTCACCCAACTTCGGCTAGGTTGCTGCGCAACCAAGCCTGCGTATCCCTCTCCCGACGGGAGAGGGTGAACGGCAGCTCACCACCCCAAAAGCGGACGTTACCCCTCGAAACCCGCAAGAAACGCCGCGACATTCTTGCCGAGGTCGCCGACGGCATAGCCGCCTTCCATCACGATCAGCGTCGGGACGCCGAGCGCGGCGATGCGCGCCGCCAGCACGGCATAATCCTCACGTTCGAGCGCGAAGCTCGAGATCGGGTCGCTGCTGTGGGTGTCGGCGCCGAACGACAGGATAAGAAATCTTGCGCCCCAGCCGGAAATCGCCGCCAATGCGGTGTCGAGGGCAGGGGCATAGGCTATGCCGTTGGTGCCGCGCGGCAGGGGGAGGTTGAGCGTCGTCCCGTCGCCCGCGCCTTCGCCGCGCTCGTCGGCATGGCCCCAATAGAAGGGATAGTCGGTGCGCGGGTCGGCGTGGACCGAGGCGAAGAAGATGGCGGGGTCTTCGTAGAAGATGTCCTGCGTGCCATTGCCGTGGTGATAATCGATATCGAGGATGGCGACCGGGCCGAGGCCGCGGTCATGCGCCGCGCGCGCTGCAATGGCGGCGTTGTTGAGGTAGCAATAGCCGCCCATATAATCGCGCCCGGCATGATGGCCGGGCGGACGGCAGAGCGCGAAGGCATGCGCCTCGGCGCTCGTCGCGAGATGGTCGAGCGCGGTCAAAGCGCCCTGCGCCGACCAATAGGCCGATTCCCATGTCCCCGCCGCGATCGGCGTTCCCGCGTCATAGCTGTACGCGCCGAGATCGGCGTCGATCCGGCCAAAGCTCAGCGGACGGCGGCGCCGGATCGGGAAGGTATAGCCGATCGCGTCGCCATCGCGTCCCGCCGCCAGCCAGTCGCGATGCGCGCGCTCGAGGAAAGCAAGATAGTCGGCGTCATGCACGGCTAGCAGCGGCGCCATGCCGAAATCGCGCACGGGGCGCCAATCGGTAAAGGCATCGACGATCGACCGCGGGCGCTCGACATTTTCGGCATAGGGCACCCAGTCGCCATTGTGCAGCTCGCGCGACGGTGCGTGGGCCAACTGGCGATCGTCGAAGAAAAGCTTCACCTCTTTGCCTGTCCTTCCATCCAAGCCGCGAGCGTCCGGTCGCTGTGGCCCGCGACGATCTCGGCAAACACCTGCGGACTCTCATCCTGCCCGAGCTTGAAGCTATGCTCGGTGGAGCGGACGTGGGCGCGAAAGGCGATGATCTGATCGAGCATAGTCTCATAGCGCGGGCCGAGGCTGGCTGTCGACCAGGCGCCGCCCTCCGTTTTCGCGACCAGCTGCTCGACCGCATCGCGCGTTTCATCGCCGACGAACTCGACCTGGACGATGAAGCGGAGCACCGTGTAATTCCACGTCGGCGCCCAATCGGGCCTGGAAACCAATGCCGTCGGAACATGGCCCGAGGGGCCGTTGAACAGGATCAGGCCGCGCGGGTCTGCCCGGAAATCGGCGACGAGCGCATTGCGCAGCGCGCAGTGGCCGAGCAGTGCGATCACCCTGCCTTCATCGTCGGTCTCCGCGATCAGGGGTAGCGGGCTGGCGTGGAACGCGCCCGATATGACCCATGCGAGCGGATATTCTGCGATCAGCCGGTCGATCTCGGGGGCACCGCGCGGCTCGTAGGGGCCGGTCATGACTTTACGATCTCACGAATCCATGCGGCCTGATCGTCGAGCGCGCGGCCCGCGACGGGCGCAATCGACACCGCCTCCAGAAAGCTGTGTGTCGCCCCCTGATAGGTGACCGCCCGCGTCGCCACGTCGGCGCCCTCAAGCTTGCTTGCAAAGGCATGGTTGCAATCAGCCAAAATGTCACACTCGGCAATGGCAAGGAAAGCGGGCGGAAGGCCGCTCAGGTCGGCGCGGAGCGGTGCGACCAGAGGGTCGGCGAGTTGGTCGGGGTCGTCGATATAAGACGCCCAAAAGGCATCCATTTCGTCGGCTTCGAGCGAATAGTCGCCGGCGCCGAAGCGGCCATAGCTTGGCGTTCGCTCGGGCGCGAACGCGCCGTAATTGAGCAGCATCGCGGCCGGTAGCGGGCGACCGCGCTGACGCTGCAGCAGGCAGGTCGCGACCGACAGGTTGGCGCCCGCCGAATCGCCGCCGATCAGCACGCGACGTGCGTCAAGGTTCAGCGCGTCGGCATGGGTTTCGATCCAGTCGAGCGCCGCGGCGCATTCCTCCAGCGCGACCGGGAACTTGCTTTCGGGCGACAGGCTGTAATTGATGCCGAGCACTGCGATACCCGCGCGCGCAGCATATTCGCGCATCAACCGGTCGTGCGTGTCGATGCTGAACAATGTCCAGCCGCCGCCATGGATGTAGAGCATGACCGGCAGCTTCGTGTCGGCGATGGGGCGATGAAGCCGCAGCCGGACGCCGCCCATATCCATTTCGGCGCTCTCGGCCATTATCGGGCCACCCTCGCGCCACGGCGTTCGGACGCGCTCGGCGACCGCGCGACGCACCGCCATGCTCGCCCCCGCCGGCGCGCCATGTTCGGCATAGGCGGCGTTGATCGCGTCGACAAAGCGCCGGATATCGGGGGCGGCCATGTCGTCCTGCACGGCGCTGGGGCCCTTGGGCATATGAGGCATATCCTTCCCGAAACAATCCTTTGATCGCGTGATAGCTTTTACGCGCACGCCTCTATCGCCCATTTGGGCCAATCACCGCACCGGACAGGCCAGCAGGCGCTCCATCGCTGGCCAGCGGTGCGCGCGGCCTATATTGTGTAATTGTCTGATACTTGTAAGGATTGGGCCATGAAGCATAGCGTCGATGTTCTGACGAACGACCGCCCGGTCATGGCGCTGCAGGATGAATATCCGGCGGGCTTCATCGATCCGATGCACAGCCACGACCATATCCAGATCCTCTATGCCTCGGCCGGGGTGATGTCGGTGCGCACGCCCGAGACGAGTTTCGTGATCCCGCCGCAGCGCGCGGTATGGCTGCCCGCGGGGACGCGGCACGAGGTCGCGTGCCGCGGCCCGGTTTCGCTCCGCACGCTCTACCTGCCGTGCGAGGACCGAGAGCATGAGAAGGAATGCCGCGTCTTCGAGGTGTCGAACCTCGTCAAATCGTTGATCCTCGAAGTCGTCGATTTCCCTGCGCTGTACGATATCAACGGGCGCGAGGGGCGGATCATCACGCTGCTGCTCGACGAGATCGGGCGGATGCCCAACGCGCCCTACCAGGTGTCGATGCCGTCGAACCCGCGCTTGCTCCGCGTCTGCAACGCGATCATCGCCGACCCGTCGGACCCGCGCGATATCGACGAGTGGGCGGCGCTCGCGGCGATGGGGCGGCGCACCTTCACGCGCAGTTTCAAGCAGGAAACGGGGATGGGGCTCGCGGTGTGGCGCCAGCAGGTGCGGTTGATGGAGGCGCTGTCGCTGCTCGCGGCGGGGGCGTCGATCACGCAGGTCACTTACGATGTCGGCTATGACAGTCCGAGCGGGTTTGCGGCGATGTTTCGACGGGCGTTCGGCGTGCCGCCGAGCCAGTATCTGAAGCACTGACGCTGCGGCGGCGTCAGGACGGCTGGGACGTACGCCCCTGAGTCGTCCGCGCCCATTCGGCGAGATCGCCGTGGCGCTTGATCGTCTTGAGGCAAACCACGGTCTTGAGCCGCTGGACGCCGGGAAGCTTCGACAGGTTGTGACGCAGCAGTTCGTCGAGATGGTCGGCCGACCGCGAGAAAATCTTGAGCAGATAGTCGCTCTCGCCCGCGGTGGTGTGGCATTCGACGACGGCGGGGTGCGCGAGTACCGCCGCCTCGAAATCGGTGTGTGCGTCGAAGCGGATCTGGACCTCGACGAAGCTTTGGACCGCGAGGCCGATCGCGAGCGGGTCGATCCGCGCCGCATAACCTTCGATCACGCCGCGTTCCTCGAGGTTTTTCACCCGCGACCAGCAAGGCGATTTGGACAGGCCGACCTGCTCGCCAAGATCCGCATACGACTGCCGCCCGTCGCGTTCGAGTTCGGCGATGATTTTCCAGTCGAGCTTGTCCATGCGTTCCGTCCTGAATCGAGTTTTGGCGATAATGCGGATCGCTTATTCTAATTCATGGAACATTTTCCTGCAAATTCTAGATGAAGCGGAACAATAGTGGATTTTTGACGGCCTCTCGGCACGAAATCCGCACAATGTTCGCGCCGTGCCAGGCTATCTCTTGCGCCGAGGGGTTTGGAGAGAGACCTAATGGCCGCGACACATATTTTCGACGCACCGCCCGAAGGTGTCGCGGCCAATTGGACGATGCCGCAAAACTGGACGGCCTTCACCGCCGAGCAACATGCAACGTGGCGGACCTTGTTCGATCAGCAGTCGGCCGCACTGGATGGCTATGCCTGCCGGTCGTTTCTCGACGGTCTTGGCATTCTGCGTAAGCTGAAACCCGGCGTTCCCAACTTCGCCGAATTGAACGCGCTGTTGAAGCCCGCATCGGGGTGGGAAGTCGTCGCGGTCCCGGGCTGGATCCCGAATGAACCCTTTTTCGAGCATCTCGCGAACAAGCGCTTTCCCGCCGCCAATTTCGTCCGCCCGCCCGAGCAGATCGCGTACAGCGAAGAGCCCGACATGTTTCACGACATATTCGGCCATATCCCGATGCTCACCGATCCGGCCTTTTCGGACTTTCTCGTCGCTTATGGCGAGGCGGGGTTGCGGGCCGAAAAGCTGGGGGCATCGGACTATCTTGGGCGGTTATGGCTCTACACGGTCGAGTTTGGGCTGGTGGTCGAGGACGGCGAGCTTCGCGCCTTTGGCGGCGGGCTGCTGTCGAGCCTTGCCGAAACGCTGTCGGCGCTGACGTCGCCCGAACCGCAACGCATCTGGCTCGATATCGAGCGCGTGATGCGCACGCGGTATCATTTCGACCAATATCAGCAGACCTATTTCGTCGTTGCGGGTTTCGGCGATTTGCTGCGCGCGACCGAGGAAACCGACTTTGCCAGCATCTACCGGAAAATCGCTGGCGAACCGGCGCTCGAACCCGGGGATGTCTGGCGCGGCGATGTCGCCTATGAAGGGCGCCTGCCGGCCGCGCCGGCAAGCGGAGAGACATCGCAATGATCAGGCAGACGCGCGACGGCGACACCGACATTTTCGAGACCGAGATCGACGGCGAGACAATCCAGTGGGACAATGGCCTGACCTATGCCCGGCATTTGCAGACCGCGCAGCTCTTGTCGGCGCAGGTGCCGGTGTCGGACAAGCCCGACGAGATGCTGTTCATCATCATGCATCAGACGATGGAACTCTGGATCAAGCTGGTGCTGCACGAGGGGCGGCTGGTCCTTGATGCGATCAAGGCCGACCGGCTCGAAATTGCGGGCAAGGGGCTCGACCGGATTGCGACGATCCAGCGCCACATGATCCACAGCTGGGAGGTGCTCGCGACGCTGACCCCGCACGACTTCCTGACCTTCCGCGGCTTTCTGCGCCGCGCCTCGGGGTTCCAGTCGCAGCAATATCGCGAACTAGAATATCTGCTCGGCAACAAGCGCGAGGATATGATGATCGTCCACAAGGATGATCCGGCGGCGACCGCGCGGTTGCGTGCGACGTTCGAGGCACCGTCGCTGTACGACGAACTGCTCCGGCTCCTCGCGCGGCGCGGCTTTGCCATTCCCGCCGATCATCTGGAACGCGACTGGACGAAGCCCTATGCGGCGTCGGAGGCGGTCGAGGACGCGTGGCTGAAAATCTACACCGACGTCGACGTCCATTGGGATCTCTACACGCTGGCGGAGAAGATCACCGCGCTCGAATATTATTTCCAGGAATGGCGCTTCAAGCACATGAAGACTGTCGCGCGCGTGATCGGGCACAAGCCGGGGACGGGTGGCTCGTCAGGGGTCAATTATCTGGTGAAGGCGCTGGACCTCAGCTTCTTCCCCGAACTCTGGTCGATGCGCACGCGGATGGCAGCCCCACGCGAGGGCGGCGATTATGCCGAAGGGAAGGGCGCATGAGCCGGATCTGGGACATTTCGCAGCCGCTGCACACCGCGGTGCCGGTGTGGCCGGGCGAGCCGGCGTTTGCGCTGCATAGCCATGCGGTAATCGGCGACGGCTGTCCGGTCAATGTCGGCGGCATGTTCACGCCGCTGCATGCGGGGACGCATGGCGATGCGCCACTGCACTATGCCAATGACGGGGCTTCGTCGGCCGACTGCGAGCTGGATGCCTATATCGGGCCGTGCGTGCTGCTCGATGTTCGCCATGCGCGCGGGCGGGTCGAGATTGCCGATATCGACTGGGATGCGATCGAAGGCAGCGAACGCGTTCTGCTGCGGACCTATGAGTGCTTCCCGCACGACCAATGGGACTCGGATTTCACCGCGATCGCCAGCGATGTGATCGCACGGCTCGGCGCCATGGGCGTGCGCCTGATCGGCACCGATGCGGCGTCGCTCGATCCCGAACAGTCGAAGACGCTCGACGCACATCAGGCGGTGAAGGCGGCGGATATGCGGATATTGGAGGGGCTGGTGCTCGATGACGTGCCGCCCGGCCGGTACGAACTCGTCGCGCTGCCGCTCCGCATCGTCGGCGCCGACGCCAGCCCAGTGCGCGCCATCTTGAGGGAAATCGCATGACCGACACGCTGCTTGCCACCGATGTGTCGGCGCTCGACGCCGCCGATCCGCTCGCGGCCTTCCGCGACCGCTTTCATCTCCGCGAAGGCCTGATCTATCTCGACGGCAATTCGCTCGGCGCGCTGCCGAAGGCGACGGGCGACCGGCTGACCGAAGTTATCGGCAGCGAATGGGGCGAGGGGCTGATCACCTCATGGCTCGGCGCCGAATGGTCGACCGCGCCGCGGCGCATCGGCGACAAGATCGGCCGACTGATTGGCGCGAACCCCGGCGAGATCGTCGCGACCGATTCGACTTCGGTGAATATCTTCAAGGCGTTGACGGCCGCGCTTTCGTTGCGACGCGAACGGACGTTGATCCTGTCGGAGGCGACGAACTTCCCGACCGACGTCTATATGATGCAGGGCATCGAGGCGTTTTCGGGCGGGCGCGTCAAAGCCGTGACGGTGGCGCCCGACGCGATCGTCGATGCGCTGACCGAGGATGTCGCGGTGCTGCTGCTGACGCAGGTTCACTACAAGTCTGGCCGCGTCCGCGACATGGCGGCGATTACGCAAGCTGCGCACGAGGTTGGCGCGCTCGTCGTATGGGATCTGAGCCACAGCGCGGGCGCCATTCCGGTCGATCTCAACGGCGCGAACGCCGATTTTGCGATCGGTTGCGGATACAAGTTCCTCAACGGCGGTCCCGGCGCGCCCGCCTATCTGTTCGCGGCCGCGCGGCACCATGCCGCCACGCCGGTGCTGTCGGGCTGGTTCGGCCATGCGCGGCCGTTCGAATTCGAGGAGGATTATGACCCCGCCGCGGGGATCGAGCGTTTCCAGTGCGGGACACCGCCGGTGCTCGGCCTGTCGGCGCTGGAAGTCGGCGTCGACCTGATGCTTGAAGCCGACATGGCCGAAATCCGCCGCAAGTCGCTCGCGCTCGGCGACCTGTTTATCGAGCTTATGCGGCCTCTGTGCGACACTTATGGCTTTGAACTGGTGAGCGCCCAAGGCCATGCCGAGCGCGGGAGTCAGGTCGGCTATGCGCACCGCCAAGGCTACCAGATCGTGCAGGCGCTCAAGGAATTTGACGTCATCGCCGACTTCCGCGCGCCCGACATTTTGCGTTTCGGGCTGACGCCGCTTTACCTGCGCTATCGTGACATCGTCGAAACCGTCGAGCGGCTCGAAAAAGTCTGCGCGACGCGCGCGTGGGATAAGCCGCAATATCACCTGCGGGCGGCGGTGACATGAGCGACGTGTCGGCACCTTTCCTACCCAGGTCGCGCGTTGCGGCGGTGCAGGCCGCGCCGGTCTTCCTCGACACCGCGCGCACGGTCGACAAGGCGTGCGCGCTGATCGCCGAGGCGGCGGGGAATGGCGCGCAGCTTGTCGCCTTCCCCGAAGTGTTCGTTTCCGCCTATCCCTATTGGAACTGGCTGATGACCCCGATCGAGGGCGCTGAGTGGCACGAGCGCCTCTATCGCGCGTCGCTGTTGATCGACGGGCCCGAGGTCGCCGCGCTGTGCAATGCCGCACGCGATCATGGCTGCACCGTTGTCATCGGGATCAACGAGCGCGATCCGGTCAGCGTCGGGACGCTCTATAACACCAACCTGATCATCGGCGCCGACGGCAGCCTGCTCGGGCGCCACCGCAAGCTGGTGCCGACCTGGGCCGAGAAGCTGACCTGGGCGGGCGGCGACGGCAGCTCGATCCGCGTCTATGACACGCCGGTCGGACCGCTTGGTACGCTCGCGTGCGGCGAGAATACCAACACGCTCGCGCGCTTCGCCTTGCTGTCGCAGGGCGAGCTGGTTCACGTCGCCAATTATATCGCGCTGCCCGTCGCGCCAGCGTCGTACAATATGGCCGAAGCGATCAAGATCCGCGCCACCGCGCACAGCTTCGAGGGCAAGGTCTTCACGATCGTCGCCTGTTCGGCGGTGAGCGAGGAGATCGTCGCCGCGATGTCGGAAGCGCGGCCGCAGAACCGCGAACTGCTCTCACGCCCGAACAGCGCCTGGTCGGGGGTGATCGACCCGCACGGCAATCTGGTCGGCGAGGCGCTGATCGACGCCGAAGGAATCGTCTATGCCGATATCGATCTTGGCGAGTGCATCCGGCCCAAGCTGATGCACGACATCATCGGCGGTTATAACCGCTTCGACATCTTCAACCTGACGGTCGACCGCACCCCCCGTGCGTCGGCGCTGTTCGTCGACGCGCCGCCGCCCGACGATCCCGACGAGGAGGCGCCCTGATGACAGGCAACACGACCATCGACCCGCGTGACGATGTACTCGGACGCGCGCGCGTTACCGATACGCCCGAACTGGAGGCTTTTTATCAGGAGCTTGCGGCGCGCAATGCGGGCGCTTTCTGGAAACGCGCCAATGCGATCGAGCCGTGGGAGCCCGAAACGCGCTATCGCCCGACGCTCTGGCGCTATGCCGAGATGCGCGACATGTGCTTGCGCGCGCTCGACCTGGTGAAGCCCGAGGAGGCGGGGCGCCGCGTTGTGACCCTGCTCAACGACAGCGACGCGGGGCGCGAGAATGTCGCGGTGTGCGGCTGGCTGTTCAGCGGGATGCAGGCGATGCGCCCTGGCGAGATCACGCCGGCGCACAAGCACACCGCGTCGGCGCACCGCTTCATCATGGAGGGGAAGGGTGCGTATACCGTCGTCGACGGGCACCACATCAGCTTGGGGGCCAATGACTATGTGCTGACGCCGGGCGGCTGCTGGCACGACCATGGCGTCGTCGCCGACGGCGAGGTGTCGATCTGGCAGGACGGGCTCGATATCCCGTTGATGAACAGCCTCGAGACCAATTTTTACGCCGTCTATGACCAGCCCGCACAGACGGCCGCCTTTCCGACCGACGACCTGCCGCTGAGCTATGGTGGCGCCGGGCTGCGGCCCGAAGGCGTGCCGGCGTGGGAGAAGCCCTATTCGCCGGTGATGGTCTATCGCTGGGAAGCGACGCGCGACGCGCTGTGGAATCTCGCCAAAGTGTCCGACGGCACGCCGTTCGACGGGCATATGGTGCGCTATTCGAACCCGCTGACCGGCGGCTGGGCGCTCCAGACGATGGGCGCGCATATGCAGATGCTGAAGCCCGGTTTTCGTGGGCATGCGCACCGCCACACCGGCAATGTCGTCTATAATGTCGCGGGCGGGCGCGGTTACTCGATCATCGGCGGCGCGCGTTTCGACTGGGAAACGCACGACATTTTCTGCGTCCCCGCCTGGATGTGGCACGAGCATGTCAATCTCGACGCGTCCGAAGAGGCGTTTCTTTTCTCGTTCAACGACTTTCCCGTGATGGAGGCGCTCGGCGTCCGGATCGAGGAACCCTATCCCGACCATGGCGGCCGCCAGCCCACATGATCAGTAACAGACAGGACATATAATGCGCTTGGTCACCTATCGCACGGCCGAAACCGAACCCCGGCTCGGCCTTCTCCACGATGGCCTCGTCATCGACGTCGAATATTTGGGCGATGCGATCGGTCACGACCTGCCCTCGACGATGCTCGACTTCATCGACCTCGGGCCCGTGGCGCTGCGGTTCCTGAAGGAAGCCGTCGCCGCGGCGACCACTGCCGATCTGATCGGCACCTCGCTGCCTGAGGGCAATGTCAACCTGCTCGCGCCGATCCCGCGCCCGCGCAAGAATATCTTCGGAATCGGTCTTAACTATACCGAGCATGTCGCTGAATCAGCACGCTCGCTCGACACGTCGAACGAGCTGCCGCAGCAGCCGGTGATCTTTTCGAAGCCGCCGACCGCGGTTGTCGCGTGGAACGATCCGATCCGCCACAATGCGAAGGTGACGCAGCAACTCGATTGGGAAACCGAGCTGGCCGTGATCATCGGCAGCACCGCGCGCCTTGTCGCCGAGGGCGACGCGCTGGACCATGTGTTCGGCTATACCGTCATCAACGACGTCTCGGCACGCGATTGCCGCCGCGCCGGCCAGTGGATCGTGTCGAAGGGGCAAGACAGCTTTGCGCCGATGGGGCCTTGCATCGTCACCGCCGACGAAATCGGCGATCCCCACAATCTCAATATCCTGACGCATGTGAACGGGGTCGAGAAGCAGAACAGCAATACGCGCTTCATGCTGTTCAACGTACCGCAGCTGATCGCCGATATTTCGAGCGTGATGACGCTCGAACCGGGCGACATCATCGCGACCGGGACACCAGCGGGGGTCGGCGCGGGGCGCGACCCGCAGGAATTCATGTGGCCGGGCGACGTCGTCGAATGCACGGTCGAGGGGATCGGAACGCTCCGCAACCCGATCATCGCGGTTTGAGGCTCGGCTGATGACACGTCCAATCCGCATCGGGCAGATCGTGCCCAGCTCGAACGTCACGATGGAAACCGAAATCCCGGCGCTGCTCCGTGCGCGCGAGGGCATCGCGCCCGAACGCTTCACTTTCCACTCGTCGCGGATGCGGATGAAGAAGGTGACGAAGGAGGAACTCGCGGCGATGGATGCCGATTCTGATCGCTGCGCCTTGGAACTGTCCGACGCGGCGGTCGATGTGCTCGGCTATGCCTGTCTCGTCGCGATCATGAGCATGGGTGAGGGTTATCACCGCGTGTCGGAGGCGCGGCTGCACCAGCGGACGGTCGAGAATGGCCATGCTGCGCCCGTCGTCACCAGCGCAGGCGCGCTGATCGAGGGCCTCGCGGCGCTCAAGGCGAAACGCATCGCGCTCGTCGCGCCTTATATGAAGCCGCTGACCCAAATGGTCGTATCCTACATTCAGTCCGAAGGCATGGAGGTAAGCGATTGGCTTGCGCTCGAAATCTCCGACAATCTGGAGGTTGCGGCGCAGAATCCGACTAACCTGCTCGAGCATTACAAAAGGCTCGACCTGAACGGCATCGACGCGCTCGTGCTGTCGGCGTGCGTTCAGATGCCGTCGCTGCCGTCGGTGCAGAAGATCGAGGATACGATCGGCTTGCCCGTCGTCTCGGCGGCGATCTGCACTGCGCACCAGATGCTCACGCGGCTTGGGCTGTCGACCGAGGTTCCGGGCGCCGGTGCTTTGCTGTCCGGACGTTATTGAGGCGGCGCGATCGCCGCCGCCGCGGCGACGTCGTGCGTCACATTGGCGACCGTGCGGAACATGTCGGGGATGACGTCGATCGCGAGCAGGATCGGCAACAGCTCGATCGGCGCGCCAATGGCGATCGCGGTCGGCGCAACCGAGGCATAGAAACTGATCTGCCCTGGCATCCCGAGGATCGCCAGCGAGGACAGAACCGCGAGCGGCAAGGCGACCGCGAGTTGCAGCGGCGAGATTTCGACCCCCGCTATCCACGCGAGCGCCAGCGCCATCATCACGGTGTTCGACGGCGCGGTGATCTTGAAGGTCGCGACCGCCATCGGCAGGATCGCAGCGGCATTGCGTTCCTCGATGCCGACGCGCTCGGCGCTTACCATCATCGCGGGCAGCGTCGCGATCGACGATTGGGTGCTTGCTGCAATCGCCTGCGCCGGGGCGATCGCGCGCGCAAAGCGCCCCAGCGGCACGCCCCCGGCAAAGCGCGCGATGGCATAGCCGAGGACGATCAGCACCAGCGTCACGGCAATCGAGATTGCGAGATATTGGGCGAGGATCGCGAGCACCGCCGTACCCACCGTCGCCCCGATCGCCAGCGCGAGCGCGAAGATGCCGATGGGCGCGACGCGCAATACCCAGCCGACCACGACAATCATCGCGTCGGCAAGCCCGCGCAGCGGCTGAATCACGGCCTCGGCGCGGTCACGGTCGATCTTGCCGACGGCAAGGCCCAGCACGAGCGCGAAGATGACGATCGGCAGGACCGCGCCTTCGGCGGCCGATGCGACGACATTGGTTGGGATCATCGCGCGCATTGTTTCGGCCGCGCCGGGGACCGCCGGCGCGGGCGGCGCGGGGAAGAGACTGCGCAGCGCGGCGATATCGGCGGAGGCAATCGTTACCGCGCCGAGCAGCGGCGGGACCATCAGGGCACCGATGACCGCCGAGACGATCAGCAGGCCGATCAGTACGAACGGCAGTCGCCGTCCGAGCCGCGCGGCCTCGTGATGGTCGCCCATGCCAAGGCTGGCGACGCCGGTGGCGACGAGCGCGAAGATCAGCGGGACGATCGTCATCCGCAGCCCGTCGAGCCAGATGCCGCCGACCAGCTCAGCCGCCTCGACCACAGGCGAGGATGCCGCGATGAAAGTGCCGAGCGCAAAACCTGCGACGAGCGCGACGATCATCCAGCCCGATCCGGGCATGCGCGTGGCCCAGGTCCGCGCGCGCGAAATCACCATGAGTCGAAATCCCCCTTGGCCGCAACATGCCGATGCGCACCGACGCGGTCAAAGTCTTTGCTCGGGTTCGCTGACGTCCGCGGCACGCACATTTCGCATGCACAGTTCGGCAGTCGTGCCCCGCAGACGACAATGTTACCGATGGCCTTCGCCTTCCCCGGCCGCCTTTCTCACCGTCATCGGCGATACCCACCATTCTGGGACTTAATTACGGCTTTCTCGCACCGTAAATTGTGTAAAATGCGATATATTCGAGGCCGGCCTTAAAACCGCCTCGCCTGCTCGCGTTTGTGAGTGACATGACGTTAACTATGATCCGCAATATGATTGAATTTTAAGCCTAATTCTAGTATTGCGAAGAAGTGGTTTTGAGTATTTTGCAGTATTGACAGGAAGTTGCACTTCCGTCTGACGCTGCTTCGATAAGGTAGATGATATGAACCAACGTCGCCTATCCGATCCGGTAGAGGAGCAGCAAAGCGCAGCCGACACCGATCGTCGTGGCGGCGACCGCTATCGCACGGTCTGGCGGATCGCCAAGGTGATGCGCAATGGCGACGCGGGTTTGTGGCGTGTGCGTAATATTTCGGACAAGGGCATGATGCTTGCGGCCGATGTTCCGATCGAAGTGGGCGAGAAACTCGAGATCGCGCTTTCGGATACGGTGACGATCCGCGGCGAAGTCGTCTGGTCCGAAGCCGGCCGCTGCGGCGTGTCGTTCGACAAGGAAGTCGACGTAGCCGACGTGCTCAAGCAGTTGGCGGCCGAACAGCGCGGGTCTGGTTATCGCCAGCCGCGCCTGCCGGTGCGCACGCAGGCGCAGGCGGTCACCGATGAAGCCACGACTAGCATCGAACTGGTCGACCTGTCACAGAACGGCGCAGGTTTCGTCCACGACGGCCATCTGGAAGTGGGCAAAGAACTCGATCTGATCCTCGCGGGCGGGGTCAAGCGTCGCGCGATCGTGCGCTGGTCGCGCGCCGGGCGCGGGGGACTGTGGCTGACGCAGCCGCTCGAACGCACCGACTTGGAAAGCATCCACCGCTTCGAAAGCTGACCTTGGGGCCGCCCTAACCGCCGCGCGCGATCTTTGCCCAGGGGTTGAGATCGGGCTCGGCGACTTTCACCAGCTTGTTGCGATCGCGATGAAGGAAAGGCTCGTCGCGGCCTTTGACGATGAGAGTTGTATCGGAGACATAACTCCAAGATCCATCATCTTGGAAATCCACCGTAATCTGGTAGCTGTCAGTCCGGAAGGCGAGGTCGAGGAAGGTCGTTGAGCAGATGCCATATTCGGTCTGGCCACGCTCCGCCCTGAGCACCAGCTTCTTCGCGTCGGGCTCGGCATGCCCCGCCGCAATGGCGATCTGACCGCGTGGAATCGCCAGCGTCTGGAGGATCAGCCCGGTCGCGGCTTCATAGAGCCAGTAACCGACCTGGTCGTGGAAGGCGATGTCCTCTTCGCGCGTGTTGACGTGCAGATGATAGCGCAGCCCATAGAATAGTTGTGGCCCGTTCGCCTGCGGGTCAATCGGCTGCAGCTCGATCCGCTCATAATATTGGCGCGTCTCGGGGCCGTCGGCCTTGGGATTGATGTCGACTCCGCGCTGCCCCTCCCAGACGCCGGCAAGGCGGCGGAGCGGGCCGAGATTGGCGAGCGTCTCGGGATCGACGTCCTCGGGCTCGGTGAAAATGTCGTCCGGAATGTCCATGTCGTTTCCCCGCTTTTGTCTCGATCCGCTATTGCCCGCGTCGACCGCCAAAGCAAACCAAACCAAGGTGTGGGTTCGCGGGTCCGGTGCCGTCGTCTATCCTGCCCGTATCGATCAAGCTTCGGGAGAGAGGCCATGATGAACCGCCGTGATTTTTCCGCCGCCCTCATTGCCGGGGCGACAGCGCCGCTCCTTATGGGCGTAGCGCGGGGAGCGACGCCGCCCGGGGTGAAGGCGCGCAACGTCGTGTTCGTTCACGGGCTGTTTGCGGACGGTTCCTGCTGGACCGACGTGATATCGCGGCTGCAGGCGCTGGGTTTCAACGCAACCTCGGTCCAGAATCCGCTGACCACGCTGGACGAGTCGGTCGCCGCCGCCGAGCGGGTTCTGGCGCGGCAGGACGGGCCGACGGTGCTCGTCGGACACAGCTTTGGCGGCATGCTCGTGACGCAGGCCGGGGTGCATCCCAACGTGTCCGCGCTCGTCTATGTTGCGGCGCGGGCACCCGACGCGAATGAGAATTATGGAGCTTTGGCCGCGACCTATCCGACGCCGCCGGCCACTGCGGGCATCGTCTATGACGGCGACGAAGGGCGCCTGAGCGAAGCGGCATTCCTGCGCGATTTTGCTGGCGATCTGCCCGAAGCGAAGGCGCGGCTGCTCTATGCGGTGCAGCAGCCGTTTCAGCGGGCGTTGCTGAGCGGGCAGGTCACACAAGCGGCATGGCGGTCGAAACCCAGCTTCTATGCCGTGTCGAGCGAGGACCGCACGATCAACCCCGATCTCGAACGCTTCATGGCGAAACGGATGGGCGCGAAGACGATCGAACTCAGGGCGAGCCACCTGTCGTTGATTTCGCAGCCCGAGCCGATCACGCGGTTGATCGTCGAGGCGGCGAGCGCCGCCTGACTTCGGCTCAGATGTCCTCGACGAGCCGCCCGTAAAGTTGCGGCCGGCGGTCGCGAAAGAAGCCCATGCCGGCGCGGTGCTTGGCAGCGCGGTCGAGGTCGATCGTCTCGACGAGGACGCCCGTTTCGGCAGCGCCAAATTCCTGTGTCAGGTCGCCCCATTCGTCGGTGATGAAGCTGTGGCCATAGAAATTGGCGTCGCCCTCGGTTCCGATGCGGTTCGACGCGATCACCGGCATGCAGTTCGACACCGCATGGCCCTGCATCGCGCGGCGCCACATGCGGCTGGTGTCGAGATCGGCGTCATAGGGTTCGCTGCCGATCGCGGTGGGGTAGAAGAGCAATTCCGCGCCCATCAGCGCCATCGCGCGCGCGCATTCGGGATACCATTGGTCCCAGCAGACGCCGACACTGATGCGGGTGCCGAAGACGTCCCACACCTTGAAGCCGGTGTTGCCGGGTCGGAAATAATATTTCTCTTCATAGCCGGGGCCGTCGGGGATGTGGCTCTTGCGGTACGTCCCCATGATCGCGCCGTCGGGGCCGATCATCGCGAGCGTGTTATAATAGTGCGGCCCGTCCTTTTCGAAATAGCTGGTCGGGATCGCGACCTTCAATTTCGCCGCGAGCGCCTGCATTGCCACGACGCTCGGATGCTCGGCGGTCGGGCGCGCCGACGCGAACAATTCCTCATCCTCGACCTGGCAGAAATAGGGGCCTTCGAAGAGTTCGGGGGGCAGGATGACCTGCGCGCCTTTTGCGGCCGCCTCCTCGACGAGCGCGGTGACGGCGTCGATATTGGGCTGGACGGGGCCGGGCAGGGCGAGTTGCAGCGCGGCGACGGTGATGGTGCGGGTCATGGGGCGGGTCCGTGATGGGCTCAGAATCGAGCCGGAATATAGGGGGCTTCGCGCCCGATACTAGGCCGGAAGCTGTTGGCTCGAGCAATGGAAGCTGCCGCCGCCGACGATGATCCCGCGCGCGGGCACCCCAACGGCGCGGCGGTCGGGGAAGAGCGCGGCGAGCGTGTCGACCGCGGCCTTATCGTTGGCGACGCCATAGGTCGGCACCACGACGACGCTGTTGCCGATATAGAAGTTCATATAGCTCGCCGCCGCGATCTCGCCGCCCACTTCGACGCGGCCGGGTGAGGGCAGGTCGACGATTTCGACCCCGCCGAACGCCGCGGTCCGCGCGCGGGCGTCGGCGTAGACATGTGCGTTGGGGTCGTCATTTCCCGTCGCGACGGGCAGCGCGAGCCGCCCTTCGCCGACGAAACGCGCCAGATTGTCGACATGGCCGTCGGTATGATCGCCGACCAGCCCGTTGCCGAGCCACAGCAGCCGGTCGATCCCGAGCGACTGGTGGAGCCGCACCGCGATATCTTCGCGCGTCAGCGTCGGATTACGGTTGGTGTTGAGCAGGCATTCCTCGGTGGTGACGCAGAGCCCGGTGCCGTCGACGTCGATGCCGCCGCCCTCGAGCACCCAGTCCTGATCGTCGACCGGCAGGCCCGATCCGGCGGCCAGCGCGGCGCCGACTTCCTGATCGCCCGGCATGACGAATTTCTCGCCCCACCAGTTGAATTCGAAATTGCGCGCCCGGCGGGCCGCGCCCGTTCCGGCGATGATCGGCCCGGTGTCGCGCAGCCAGATGTCGCCCAAGGGCTGGATCAGGATGCGCACGCCCGGATCGACGAGCGCGGCGGCGGTATCGGCCTGCCGCGCATCGTTGACCACGAGCCGCACTTCCTCGCCGCGGCCGCCGTCATGGACGGCGTTGGCGAAGGCGGCGACATCGCGCCGTCCCTCGTCGATCGCACCCGCCCACTCCTCGGCGAGGTGCGGGAAACCGATCCAGACGGCGTCGTGCGGCGCCCATTCGGCAGGCATTTTCAGCGTCATGGGCGCCTTTTTCCGCTTACTTGCCGGCGCGCGACTTGTCGCGGGCGGCGCGGAATTCGTCGCCTTCGACCCAGTTCGGCCATGCGTCGGTCATCGCAAGCATGCGGCCCGCGGCGTAATAGAGGCGCAGGTCCGACATCATGCCGCCCCAGTTCGTGATCGCCTCATATTCGTCGCCCGGTGCGTGATAGCGGTTCGTTTCATAATCTTCGGCCGCTTTCTTGCCGGCCTCGACGCCGCCCTCGACGAGTTCGTCGCCGCTGCCGAAGTTGAACATAGGCACGCCCAGCTTGGCGAAGCTGAAGTGGTCCGAACGGTAATAGAAGCCCTTTTCGGGGGTCGGCTCGGCCTTGACCGTGCGGCCCTCCATCTTCGCGAGCTTTTCGACATAGGCGTCGAGTTCGGACTTGCCGCCGCCGACGACGACGATGTCCTTCGCGGGGCCGATTGCATTCAATGCGTCCATGTTCACGCCGCCGACCGTCTGCGCGAGCGGGAAGACCGGGTTTTCGGCATAATATTTCGAACCGAGCAGGCCCGATTCTTCGGCGGTCACCGCCAGGAAGACGATGCTGCGGTCGGGCGCGCCCGCCTTGTGGAAGGCCTGCGCCAGCGTCACCAGACCCGCGATGCCGCTCGCATTGTCGACCGCGCCGTTGCAGATATCGTCGCCATCGACGGGCGTGCAGCGGCCAAGGTGATCCCAATGGCCGGTGTAGAGCACATATTCGTCGGGACGCTTGGCACCCGGCAGCACGCCGATGACGTTGCGCGACATCTTTTTCGAAATGTCATTGTCGAAGCCGAAATTGGCCTTCACGCCGGTCAGCGCGACGGGCTTGAACCCCTTCTTCTTCGCGGCCTCGCGCAGCTTGTCGAAATCCTGTCCCGCGCTCGCGAAGAGTTCCTTCGCCTTGGCGAGCTGGATCCAGCCGTTGGCGACGGTTTCCTTCGCGCCGCCGTCCTTGCTTTCGGCGAGATATTGCGTGCCCGTGTTGCTGCTTTCCACGACGTTCCAGCCATAAGCGGCGGGTTCGGTGTCGTGGACGATCAGCACCGCCGCGGCGCCCTGGCGCGCGGCTTCTTCATATTTATACGACCAGCGGCCATAATAGGTCATCGCGCGGCCGTTGAATTCGCCCTTGGCTTCCTTGGTCTGCCAGTCGGGATCGTTGACGAGGACGACGACGGTCTTTCCCTTCACATCGAGCCCGGCATAGTCGTTCCAGCCCTTTTCGGGGGCGTTGATGCCATAGCCGACGAAGACGACGTCGCTGTCCTTGACCGCGGTCTTGGGCTGGACGCGATAGCTGAACGCGACATAGTCCTTTGCATATTGCGCAGTCACCGGGGTCTTGCCGCCGGTGAAGGTGAGCGGCGTCGCATTTTTCGCGGTGATTTCGACCAGCGGCACGTCCTGCGTCCACTTGCCGTTGTTGCCGGGCTTCAGCCCCGCTTCCTCATATTTCTTGATGATATAGGCGACGGTCTTTTCCTCGCCGGGCGTGCCGGGGGCGCGGCCTTCATAGGCGTCCGACGACAGTTCCTTGGTCACTTCCTGCAAGGTCGCGAGCGACAGTTCGGGGATCTGGACGTCGGGGATGGCGGTGGCCGACGTCGCCGCCTTGTCGGAGGTGTTGCACGCGGCAACGGTCAGGAGAACAGCAACGGCTGCGGTCGTTCGGGGGAAACGAAGCATGGAAATTCCTCGGAAAGTTTCATTTGCGGGCGAGCGGGCTTGTGCCAGCGCGGGGAAGGGGATGCAAGCGCCGGGGAACCGGGAGTTCAACGTCGGTTCGGCCGGTTCCGTGCGATGCCATATCCAGCCGTCCTTCGGAACCATATGATTCAGCGAACCGACCTGCAATCGGCGAGACAAGACGACTGCAAGTTACCGGCGACCCGGAATTTCCTTTCAAAAGATTCCGAATCATGTTTTATTTGCGGCGCAACAGCAGGGGCTTACTGTGATGCTGCGTTCCCGTTTTCTCGGCGCGGCCGTCGTCGCCGCCTTGTTACTCCCCGCGCCGGCCTTCGCCCGAAGGCATGACGATTGGCACGACGATCATCGTCATCACGATCGCGATGGTGACGCCGCCGCGGGCGCTGCGCTTGCGATCGGCATCGTGG
The DNA here is from genome assembly GCF_000803645.1 of Sphingopyxis fribergensis. NCBI lineage: Bacteria > Pseudomonadati > Pseudomonadota > Alphaproteobacteria > Sphingomonadales > Sphingopyxidaceae > Sphingopyxis > Sphingopyxis fribergensis. The sequence goes on from NZ_CP009122.1 coordinate 1,476,521, forward strand.
GAATAGCGGCCGCCATATCTGCGAAGAAGAAGCGTAAGGCAGAGGAGCAGCGCGACGCTTATCGCTACGGCTATGGCAACAGCTATGGCAGCGATTATTTTTCGCCATCGCGGGACGTGAGTTGTTACCGGAGCGAACGACGTTGCTTCGTTCGCGATCAATTCTCCTACGGCTGGACGGAAAGCCAGTTCGGCTACGATCCGCATCGCCGGGGGTATTGACGATGACCGTACGAAATTTGGTTCTCGCTGTCGCATTGACGACCGCGCCCGTCGCGGTCTCCCACGCAAAGGCACCCGCGCCCGCGCCGATCACCGTGAAGATGGATCTGGCCGCCACAGATGCGATCCGTTCGTTGCTAGGCGACGCATTTGACGAGGGCCAAGTCGCGATGCTGCAGGCGCTCGGCCATCAGCAGGCCGTAGCCGCGGTTTGCGACGGCTTTGAAATCGATCCGGCGGCGTTTCAGAACGAATTCGATCTGATCTACGACGACCAGGCAGGGAAACCGCGCAGCCTTGATTCCGGCCAGCGTGCGGAAATCGAAAGGAAGGCAACGCTGGCACTGGGAATGGCGTTCGGCGCCCAGATCGCCATTTCTGCCAATGATCATCCTGCCTTTTGCAAAGCGGCTGGTGACGAGCGCGCCGCCGGAAAGGCCACCAACCTGGTCTGGACGAAATAGAGGCGTGCGCGTCCGGCCGAACTGGAAACCGGCCGTCTGCGTCTATCTCGTCTACAACGCGATCATATTTGCGACGTGGGGCGCAGTTGGCGCACGCTATACGGACATGGTGTCCGATCGCGTGGCATTTGCGAGCCTCGTCATTCCCCTTGGTCTCGGCGCGTTCTTCATGGCGTCGAGCGTTTCCTGGTTCGGATGGTGGAAACCGGCGCTCGGCGAAGGCCGCAGGGGTGGGCCGCCATGGGCGCTGCTTTTGGTCCTGTCCGGAATGATCGGTATGGTGCTGGTGAACAGCACTGCGACAGATTGGCATTCCTTTTCGCCCGCGCATCTGACGACCCTCGTCCTTGCAGGCATATTGGTCGGTTTCAACGAAGAGCTTTTGGCGCGCGGTGTGCTGGTGACCGGATTACGCGGATCGACGGCGAACGAGGTGCGCGTCTGCCTTTTGTCGTCGCTGCTTTTCGGAGCGATGCATATTCCCAACGCGCTTTTCGGCATTCCACTCTTCGCAAGCCTTATTCAATGCCTGTTCGCCGCGCTGATGGGCGGCGCTTTCTATGTTTTGCGCCGGGTCAGCGGAAGCATATGGCTGCCGATGCTGATGCACGGGGCGTGGGACTTTACTTCGTTCAGCGTGCAGGCGGTGGGGCAACGGCCGGCGCTCTCTCCTGTGATGCAGTTCGGGACCTATTTTCTCGCGATCATTGCTGTAATCGCCGTCCTCCGTCACGAGCGCCGTATCGCATCGCCACATTAAGGGCCTAAAATTGCATTTCCTCAATTTCCTGAATTCGCTCGACGAACTTCTCTACGAGCTGATGAGCTGGATCATCTTCTTTCCCGTGACTTTATGGCGCACGATCCGGCGTCCCCTTGCCACGATGACCTATGCTTTCGAACAGCTCCAATTGCCGGAAGGCCAGCAATTTCGAGCGACGGTCAGTCCGCCCATCATGCTGATTCTGGCGGTGTTGATCGGGCAGGTCGTAGATATCGCGCTTCACGGTACCAACCCGCTGGTTAAAAGCGACAAGGGGCTGGCTTCGCTGATCGACGATAACACCACGCTCCTGATGCTTCGCATTCTCTTGTTCGGCCTGTTCCCGCTCATTCTCGCCACGCGCTATGTCAGGCGCAGCGATTTCGACCTGGACCGCGACACCTTGAAAGCTCCATTTTACGCGCAGTGCCTCGCGCTTGCCCCGGTCGCCCTTGCATTCACACTGGGAACGTCGCTGCTGTTCCAGCCGGAAACGCCGCAGAAGATATTCGGGTCCGTCCTTTTCGGCTTTGCGGTCCTGTTCTTGGCCATTGTCGAAGTGCGATGGTTCAGCAGGCAGCTCGAACAATCGCTCGGACGGTCGCTGCTCGACGTTGGCCTTGCATTGATCGAAAGCCTGGTCATCTTTTTCGGAGTAGGGATCGTTATTGCGACATGATCAAAGCAGAAATTTGCTGAGGATGGCTGCCTGACTTTGACCAGAAGCGACGCTGGGAAAGCAAGTCCGCCTCTGTCTGGCATCGCCCCACATCCTCTCGTTCGACGAAAAAGGGCGGCCCGTTGCCGGACCGCCCCTTTGAAACCTCCGTGGTCGAAACCCGATCAGCGCGAATAGAATTCGACGACCAGGTTCGGTTCCATCTTCACCGGATAGGGCACTTCGTCGAGCGTCGGGACGCGGACATAGGTCGACTTGGTGCCGTCAACCGACAGATATTCGGGAAGGTCGCGCTCGGGCAGGCTCTGCGCCTCGGCGACCAGCGCCATTTCCTGTGCCTTCTTGCCGAGGGTGACTTCGTCGCCCGGCTTCACAAGGCGGCTGGCGACGTTGCACTTCACGCCGTTCACATAGACGTGACCGTGGCTGACGAGTTGGCGCGCCGAGAAGATCGTCGGCGTGAACTTCGAGCGATAGACGACGGCGTCGAGGCGGCGCTCGAGCAGGCCGATCAGGTTCTGGCCGGTGTCGCCCTTCATGCGCGATGCTTCGAAATAGTTCTTCTTGAACTGCTTTTCGGTGATGTCGCCGTAATAGCCCTTCAGCTTCTGCTTCGCGCGGAGCTGGATGCCGAAGTCGGACATCTTGCCCTTACGGCGCTGACCATGCTGGCCGGGGCCATATTCGCGGCGGTTTACGGGGCTCTTCGGGCGACCCCAGATGTTTTCACCCATCCGGCGGTCGAGTTTATACTTGGCGCTCTGGCGCTTCGACATTGTCGTCTCCAATATGCTGTGTGCCGAAGGATTTCGGCGGTTCCCGGGTCGCACCATATGGACGAGATGCCATATGCGACCGCCGCTTCACCGGGGTGCGGGGTCCATTGCGAAGGCGCGCGGTTAGACGGGAGGCGGCGCAAAGTCAAGCGCTCAAGGCCCCGCTCGACAGAATGGAAAAAGCCGTTAAAGGCAGCGCGCATGACGTCCGCCAAACTTCCCGAAGCCAAACTTCCCGAAGACTGCGAAACGATGATCGAAGTCCGCGCCGGGGTCGACCAGGTCGATCGCGAACTCGTCGCGCTGCTCGTCCGTCGTTTCGGCTATATGGACGCCGCGGCGCGCATCAAGACCGACCGCACTGCCGTCCGCGACGAGGCACGTAAGGCAGAGGTGATCGACAATGTCGCGCGCGAAGCCGAAGCTGCGGGGCTGGAACCCGAGCGGCTGCGTGCCGTGTGGAACGAACTCGTCGAACAATCGATCGCCTATGAGGCGGCCCGCTGGGACCGCCTGCGCACCGACAGTTGATCGTCTAGTTGGTGGAGCCGGCCGTCGGCGCGTCGGCAACGGCTTGCGTCGCCTCTTCCTTCGGCTTCACGGGTTCGACGACCGTGCGGCACACGCGCTTGGGCACGGCGCTGCCGGTCGATTCCACTTTCTCACAGACTTTTTTGGGTTTTGCCGGTTTCGCCGGGGTCGTACCGGCCGCATTGGCGGAAGTCACCGCCAAGGCGATGGAAACTATTGCGGAAATCATGGATCTATTCGCCCTTCAAAAGGATGCGGCCTTCTAGAGAGGTTTATTGCTCCCGCCAAGAGGCCAAGCTATTGCCTGATATTTCGCGGGCGGGCGTTCAATTGCCGGCGCCGGACAGGCGCGCGTCGTTGCGGATATTGGTCGGCTGGCCGTCCCATTCTTCCTGCGTCTTGCAGATACGGCTTTTGAGGCGCGATCCGGTGCTCTTGTTGGCGCGGCACACCATTTTCGGCTTTGCGGGTTTCGTTTCGCTCGTCGTCTGCGCCTGGGCCGCTGCTTCGGGTGTGGCGGCGGAAAGAGCGAGGGTGAGTACCAGGGTCAGCATGATCGTCTCCAGCGAGGGGACTTACCCGTTATCGCGGCCGGGGCGTCCTGCCAAGAGCGGTTATGATGCCGTGCATCATCCTGATATCATTGTGTGACCAGCCCGTTTTGGTCAGTGCGGTCCGCAAGGTGCGCAGCGTCGCCTCGGTCCGCTCGGGCGGGACGAAATAGCCGCTCGCGTCGAGATCGCGCGTGAGATGCTGGATGAATTCTTCCAGTTCGGCGTGCGGTGCCGGTGGATCGAGCGGCACCTCGGGCGGGCTGGCAAGCGCGATGCCCTTCGACCATTCATAGGCGAGCAGGATGACGGCTTGCGCCAGGTTGAGCGACGCGAATTCGGGGTTGATCGGCACCGTGACGATTGCGTGCGCGAGCGCGACATCGTCGGTTTCGAGGCCCGAGCGTTCGGCGCCGAACACATAGGCCGAGCGGCCCGCGCTCGCATGAACCTCGCGCGCTGCCGCTTCGGGGGTCAGTACGGGTTTCATCACACCCCGCTTGCGCACGGTGGTGGCATAGATGGTCGTGCAGTCGGCGACCGCATCGGCGAGGCTGCCGAAAACCTCTGCCTCGGCGAGCACGATGTCGGCACCCGCCGATGCCGGGCCGGCGTCGGGATTGGGCCAGCCGTCGCGCGGGGTGACGAGGCGGAGTTCGGTCAGCCCGAAATTAAGCATCGCACGCGCCGCCTTGCCGATATTCTCACCAAGCTGCGGACGGACGAGGACGATGACAGGGGGCAGGGCTGCGCTCAATTTTTATGCGCTGCTTCGGTTACCGACGACGCGAATTCCTCGAAATCCTTGGCCTCGGTGAATTCGCGGTAGACGCTGGCAAAGCGGATATAGGCAACGCTATCGAAACCTTTCAGCGCTTCCATCACCATGCCGCCGATCTGCTGTGCCTGGACTTCGCTCTCGCCCGAGGTTTCGAGCTGGCGCTGGATGCCCGACACCAGCCGTTCGATGCGCGCGCCGTCGATCGGCCGCTTGCGGCACGCGATCTGGATGCTGCGCATCAATTTCTCGCGATCGAACGGTTCGCGGCGGCCGTCGGCCTTGGTTACCCCAACTTCGCGAAGCTGGATGCGTTCGAAGGTCGTGAAGCGCGCGCCGCAATCCTCGCACTGGCGGCGGCGGCGAATCGCGGCGCCGTCCTCGGTCGGACGGCTGTCCTTCACCTGGCTGTCTTCATGGCCGCAATAGGGACAACGCATGGGCTAGCGTTTCACCCGGCTGTATAGCGCGACGGCGGCGCCGGCGAGAAGGCCGGCCGGCCAGCTGACGACGGGGAGCACAGCGCCAATGACGGCGCCCACGACGCCGCCGGTCAGCACCGGGCGCGTGGAGGGATGGGCCAGACCTTGCTTGCCCATCGCCTTGACCTCTTCGATCGTCATCTCGACCAGCGTCGGTTCCTCGGGGTGCTGCCGCGCCATCGCCTTATCCCTGATAGATGGGGAAGCGTTCGCACAGCGCGCGGACGCGGCCGCGGACATTCGCCTCGACATCGGCGTCGCCATGCTCGCCCTTGTCGCGCAGGGCCTCGAGCACATCGGCGACCATATCGCCGATTTCCTCGAATTCGGCGATGCCGAAGCCGCGCGTCGTGCCGGCGGGCGATCCGACGCGGATGCCGCTCGTCTTCACCGGCGGCAGCGGGTCAAACGGAATGCCGTTCTTGTTGCAAGTGATCGCGCTGCGTTCGAGCGCCTCGTCGGCGTCGCGGCCGGTGACGCCGAGCGGGCGGAGGTCGATCAGCGCCAGATGCGTGTCGGTGCCGCCCGCGACGACATCGGCGCCACGGTCCTTGAGGCGGCCGGCCAGTGCCTGCGCATTGGCGACGGTCGCCTTGGCATAATCCTTGAACTCGGGGCGCAAAGCTTCGCCGAACGCCACCGCCTTGGCGGCGATGACGTGCATCAGCGGGCCGCCCTGCAGACCGGGGAAGACCGCCGAATTGATGCGCTTGGCGATCGCGTCGTCATTGGTCAGGATCATGCCGCCGCGCGGCCCTCGCAGCGTCTTGTGCGTCGTCGTCGTGACGACATGCGCATGTTCCATCGGCGAGGGATGGACGCCGCCGGCGACGAGGCCCGCAAAATGCGCCATGTCGACCATCAGCAGCGCGCCGACATCGTCGGCAATCTTGCGGAAGCGCGCGAAATCGAGCGTGCGCGGATAGGCCGAGCCGCCCGCGATGATGAGCGCGGGGCGATGTTCCTTCGCCAGCGCCTCGACCTGATCGAAGTCGACGAGATGATCGTCTGCGCGCACGCCATATTGCACCGCGTTGAACCATTTGCCCGACATGGCGGGCGGCGCGCCGTGGGTCAGGTGGCCGCCGGCGTCGAGGCTCATGCCGAGGATCGTCGCGCCGGGCTTGGTCAGCGCGAGCATCACCGCGCCGTTCGCCTGAGCGCCCGAATGCGGCTGGACATTGGCATAGCCGCAATCGAACAGCTGCTTGGCGCGGTCGATCGCGAGGGTTTCGACCTCGTCCGACGGCGCGCAACCCTGATAGTAACGGCGGCCGGGGTAACCCTCGGCATATTTGTTGGTGAACACCGAACCCTGCGCTTCGAGCACCGCCTTCGAGACGATATTCTCGCTCGCGATCAGTTCGATCTGATATTGTTCGCGTTCGAGTTCATGCTTCATCGCCGCCGCGACTGCGGGATCGACCGTGCCGACGCCATCGGTGAAATAGCCGGCCGATTTGATGGGCTTTGCGAGCGTGTCTGTGGTCATCGGCTGGTCTCCAGTTGAGGCGGATTCGAAAGCTTGTCGACGCGTCGCGCGTGGCGATCGCCGGCGAAATCAGTGGTCAGGAAGGCGTCGAGGCACGCCTTCGCCATGTCGATGCCGGTCAGGCGTGCGCCCATTGCGATGACATTCGCGTCATTATGCTCGCGCGCGAGCTTCGCCGACAAGGGTTCGGACACGAGGGCGCAGCGCGCCGCAGGGTTGCGGTTGACCGAGATCGAAATGCCGATGCCTGATCCGCAGAGGGCAACGCCGCGTTCCGCGCCGCCATCGGCGATCGCTTTGCCTAGTTTGTAGCCATAATCGGGATAATCGACGCTTTCGGGGCCGTTGGTGCCAAGATCCTCGACCTCATGCCCCTTTTCGCGCAGCCAGTCGGCAAGCACGGCTTTCAGCTCATAAGCGGCGTGGTCGGAGGCGATGGCGATGCGCATGGTGCGGCTCCCGCGGGGTCTAAGGGAATCGATGTCGGCCCTTTAGGCGAAGCCGCGCGGATTGGCCATAAGCGAGGTGGCAAATTTGTGACGTCCCCGATAAAGCCGCCCTATGTCCGACACGATTATGTCCATCCTGATGCTGACCGGCGTGCTGCTGACGGGCGGCGCCGTCCTGGTTTTTCGTAGGGGCGATCGCCGCCGCGCGCTGCTGATGCTCGTCGCGGCGCTCGTGATGTTCGCGAATGTCGCGATCTGGCTGGTGCCGGTGCAATAATCTTGATCCTCCCTGCTGCGCAGCGGTGGTGGAGGGGCCGCGGCATTGCGCCATTGGCCCCTCCGTCAGCGCTTCGCGCTGCCACCTCCCCATGGCTTCGCCACAGGGAGGATCGTTATCTTCAGCGGATCGGCGAATCGGGCGCGAGCCGCATATCCAGATAGTTGTCGAGCGACTTCATCAGCTGGTCGAGCTCATGCTCGAAGAAGTGATTGGCGCGCGGGATCTCGTCGTGATGGATGGTGATACCCTTTTGGGTGCGCAGCTTGTCGACCAGCTTCTGCACCGCCGACGGCGGCACGATCTCGTCCTGCCCGCCCGCGACGATGATGCCTGATGAGGGGCAGGGCGCGAGGAAGCTGAAGTCGTACATGTTCGCCGGCGGCGCGACCGAAAGGAAGCCGCGGATTTCTGGGCGGCGCATCAACAGCTGCATCCCGATCCACGCGCCGAAGCTGAAGCCCGCGATCCAGGTCGTCTGCGCCTCGGGGTGGATTGACTGCACCCAGTCGAGCGCCGACGCGGCATCGGAGAGTTCGCCAATGCCGTTGTCGAACGTGCCCTGGCTACGGCCGACGCCGCGGAAGTTGAAGCGCAGCACCGCGAAGCCGCGCGCGACGAAACTCTTGTACATCGCCTGGGTGATGCGGTCGTTCATCGTGCCGCCGCCCTGAGGGTGCGGGTGGAGGATCAGCGCCACGGGCGCGCGCGGGCGCGGCGGGGGCGAGAAACGGCCTTCGATGCGGCCTTCGGGGCCGGGAAAAATCACGTCGGGCATGGGAGCACCTCTTATCTTTTATGGCTGGCCGCCGAATCGCCGGGTTGGCAGGGTGGCGGAGCGAAGATGGCGCCTATATAGAAATTGCGTAGCATGTTGCAACTTTTGCGAATCGATCGCAACAAGGATCTGTCCGCCGGATGATTTACCTCGATTACCAAGCCACCACGCCGCTCGCTCCCGAAGCGCGCGAGGCGATGTTGCGCTGGCTGGAGGGGCCGGGGGAAGGCATCGGTTTTGCGAACCCCGCGAGCACGCACAAAGGCGGGCGCGCGGCGGCGGCGGCGGTCGAGGTCGCGCGCGACCAGGTCGCGGCGCTGCTGCCGAAGGACGGGCGCGTCTTCTTCACCTCGGGCGCGACCGAGGCGCTCAATTGGGCGCTGTTTCGCGGCGCGGAGGTCATGCCCGGCGGAGTCGCGGGGCTGAGCATCGAGCATGCCGGGTCGCTCCAGTGCCTCGAAAGGCTGAATGCGACCATCCTGCCGGTCGATGGCGCGGGGCTGGCACTGCCGCCCGAGGGTGCGTCGATCCCCGAGAACGGAATCGTGGCAACGATGCTGGTGAACAATGAGGTCGGGACTATCCAGCCCGTCGCCGATTTCGCCGCCGCGGCGCATGCGAAAAACAGCCTGCTGCTCTGCGACGCGGTGCAGGGCTATGGCCGCGTTGCCATCCCCGGCGATGCCGATCTGATCGCTATCTCGGCGCACAAGATTCACGGCCCCAAAGGCGTCGGCGCGCTGTGGGTGAAGGACGGTATCGACCTGCCGCCGCTGATGTTCGGCGGAGCGCAGGAACAGGGGATGCGTTCGGGCACTGTCTCGCCCGCGCTATGCGCGGGTTTCGGCGTAGCGGCGGCGCTGGCGGCCGAACGGTTCGACGCGGACGCGGCGCATGTCGAACGCCTCTGGTCGCTCGCGCGCGACCTGCTCCCCGAATGGACGATCAACGGCGATGCGGCCCGCCGCTACCACGGCAATCTCAATATCCGGCGCGAAGGCGTGAACGGGCTGCGTCTGATGTCCGATGCGCGCGAAATCGCCTTTTCGCTTGGCAGCGCATGCGGTAGCGGGTCAGGCAAGGTCAGCCATGTGCTGCGCGCGATGGGGGTGAGCGAGGCCGATGCCCGCGCCTCGATCCGCCTCGGCTGGGGGCGCTACACCAGCGAACAGGATTTGCGCGACGGGCTGAACGCGATCAAGGACGCCGCGCGATTGCAGGGGGTCAACTGATGCGCGTCACCTTCATCCACGCCGACGGCAAAGCGCGCACCGAGGCCGAGGCCGAACCGGGGTCAATCCTGCTCGACATCGCGCAGGCGCATATGATGCCGCTCGAAGGGACATGCGAGGGCCAGATGGCTTGCTCGACCTGCCACGTCATCGTGGCAAAAGAGGATTTCGACCGCCTGCCGCCCGCGAGCGAGATGGAAGAGGATATGCTCGACCTCGCTGCCGGAGTGCGGCGGACCAGTCGGCTGTCGTGCCAGATCGTGCTGACCGAGGCGCTAGCTGGTCTGACGGTGCATATCCCCGCCGAAAGCCGCAACATGCAGGGGCCGCGCTGACGGGTGATTGCGACCGGTTGCGGTCGCTCCATTCTAATATTTCGTCATCCCCGCGAAAGCGGGGACCCAGAGCGTCCGTCGGCTGGTTTAGCCCCTGGGTTCCCGCTTTCGCGGGAATGACGAATGTGGGGAAGTCTGCGTCCCACCCTAAAACAGCCATAACGCCTTTCGACGGGGCCAGTGCTTGCATTTCCCGTCGCGCGCCGCCATATGCGCCGCGGAAGTCGGGCGGACGTGGTCTTCGCCAACCCGGTCAGGTCCGGAAGGAAGCAGCCGCAACGAATTCGCCGCGGGTCGTTCCGGCTTCCACCCATTTCCCCCTTCGACAAGACCGCGGCGCGCCCCTAAGACGGGGCCATGAGCGATTCCGCCGACGACGAAACCCCGATGCTGGGAATGGACCTGCCCGAGATGGCGCCGCAGCCGTCATCCGGCCCATACCGCGTCCTCGCGCGCAAATATCGCCCGCAAACCTTTGCCGAACTGATCGGTCAGGATGCAATGGTGCGCACGCTCGGCAACGCGATCGCGCGTGACCGGCTGGCGCATGCCTTCCTGATGACCGGGGTGCGCGGGGTCGGCAAGACGTCGACCGCGCGCCTGATCGCCAAGGCGCTCAACTGCATCGGCCCCGACGGGCAGGGCGGGCCGACGATCGACCCGTGCGGCGTGTGCGAACCGTGCCGGGCGATCACCGAAGGGCGCCATATCGACGTCATCGAAATGGACGCGGCGTCGAACACCGGCGTCGACGATGTGCGCGAGATTATCGAGGCGGTGCGCTACGCCGCCGTGTCGGCGCGCTACAAAATCTACATCATCGACGAAGTGCACATGCTCTCGCGTAACGCCTTCAACGCGCTGCTGAAAACGCTCGAAGAGCCGCCGCCGCACGTCAAATTCCTGTTCGCGACCACCGAAGTCAACAAGGTGCCCGTGACGGTGCTGTCGCGCTGCCAGCGTTTCGACCTGCGCCGCATCACTCCCGACATGTTGTTCGCGCATTTCAGCTCGATCCTTCAAAAGGAAGGCGTCGAGGCCGAGGCGCCGGCGATCTGGCTGATCGCCAACGCCGCCGAAGGATCGGTGCGCGACGGCCTCTCGATCCTCGATCAGGCGATCGCGCACGCTGATCTTGATGGCGGCGGCACAATCGCTGCGGCGCAGGTGCGCGTCATGCTCGGCCTGTCCGACCGTTCCTCGATCGCGCAATTGATGGCGACGATCCTCGAAGGCGATGCCGGTGCCGCGATCGACCTCGCGCGCGCCCAATATGCGCTCGGCATCGAACCCGTCGCGATGGTGCGCGGGCTGATGGACCTGACCCACGCGATCACGCTGGCAAAGGTCTCGCGCCACGACGACCCCGCGCTCGCCGAGGCCGACCGCGAACGGATCGGCGACTGGGCGAAAAAGCTCGGTTTCGCGCCGCTCAACCGGCTTTGGCAGCTATTGCTCAAGGGCCATGACGAGGTGCTGCGCGCGACCAATCCGCTCGAGCATCTCGAAATGCTGCTGCTGCGCGTGATCTACGCGGCGTCGATGCCCGATCCCGGCGAACTGGCAAAATTGCTCGAAAAGGGTGGTGTCCCGGCGATGCCGCTCGCCGCACCGGCGGCACCCGCCGCGCAGGAAAGCATGGCAGTCGAACCTGTCGCTGTGGTCGAAGCGGCAGCGACCGAAAGCGCAGATACCCCGGCATCCGCGCTGACCGTTGCGCAGATTCACCAGCTTCTTGAGAGCACGGGAAATCATCGGCTTGCAGTCGATGTTTACGACCATTTGCGAATCATTACCCTCGAACCCGGCAATCTCGTCTTTGCGCCGGTTGCTGGGCTCGGCGCGTCTTTTGCGCGCGATCTGGGTGATGCGCTGCTCGCGCAGACTGGCAGCCGCTGGCAGGTGCGCGAAGGCGAGGGTGAAGGGCGGCCAAGCCTTGGCAATATTCGTGCCGCGGCGCTCGCCGACAATGACGCGCGAATCCGCGAATTGCCCGTCGTGAAGGCCGCTTTGGCCGCTTTTCCCGACGCGAGGCTTGTCGACGGAGCCGACAACCGCCATAAGTCGAACCCATGAAATCGATCGAAGAAATGATGAAGGCGGCGCAGGAAGCTGCCGCAACCGTCCAGGCACAGATGCAGGAGGCGCAGGCGAAGCTCGACAGTGTCGAGGTCGAGGGTGTCTCGGGCGGCGGTCTGGTGAAGATTCTGGCCAGCGCCAAGGGCCGGATCAAATCGATCAGCATCGACGACAGCCTGATCGTCCCGGCAGACAAACAGATGCTCGAAGACCTGCTCGCCGCCGCGTTCAACGATGCGCGCGAAAAGGCCGATCGGGTGAGCAACGAAGAAATGGGCAAGATGACAAGCGGCCTGCCGCTGCCTCCTGGCTTCAAGCTGCCGTTTTGATTTTCGCACCGTTGGTCATCCCAGCGAAAGGCCGGGATCTCGACGGTGCATCAGGACGCAAGGGTGGATCCCGGCCTTCGCCGGGTTGACAGAATAACGGATGCGATCCGTCCTTCCGTTCAGCACTCCGACATTGAATGCGTGCCAACTTACGCCATATTAGCGATGAACACCCTATAAGAAGGGCGGAGCGCCCGGTCGCGGGGCCCGTCCAGGAGCCGTAATGACGCAATCTTATCCCCTTCTTCCGCTGCGTGACATCGTCGTTTTCCCGCACATGATCGTGCCGCTTTTTGTTGGACGTGACCGCTCGGTCGCCGCGCTCGAAACCGCGATGGAGTCGGACAAGGAAATCTTCCTCGTCGCGCAGCTCGATCCGGGCGAAGACGATCCGCAGCGCGACGACCTTTATGACGTCGGCGTGATCGCCACCGTGCTCCAGCTGTTGAAGCTGCCCGATGGCACCGTCCGCGTGCTCGTCGAAGGCAAGGAGCGCGCGAAACTGCTGTCGCTCGCCAACGAAGACAAGGCGGTGATGGCGAGCGTGAAGCCCGTCGGCGACACGATTGACGACAGCGTCGATACCGCAGCGCTGATGCGTTCGGTCGTCGACCAGTTCGAAAATTACGCCAAGCTCAACAAGAAGATGCCCGCCGAAACCGCGGTACAGCTGTCGCAGATTGAGGACGCCTCGCGCCTCGCCGATTCGGTTGCGGGCAATCTCAACATCAAGGTTTCCGACAAGCAGGCTTTGCTCGTCGAGGATGCGCCGTCGAAGCGACTCGAAATGGTCTTCGCCTTCATGGAAGGCGAGCTTGGCGTGCTGCAGGTCGAAAAGAAGATTCGCGGCCGCGTGAAGCGCCAGATGGAAAAGAGCCAGCGCGAATATTATCTCAACGAACAGTTGAAGGCGATCCAGCGCGAGCTTGGCAACGACAATGGCGAGGGCGGCGACGACCTGGCCGAACTTCAGCTCAAGATCGACAGCCTCAAAATGTCGAAGGAAGCCAAGGCGAAGGCGCAGGCTGAACTCAAGAAGCTGCGCGCGATGGCGCCGATGTCGGCCGAGGCGACCGTTGTCCGCAACTATCTCGACACGCTGATCGGCCTGCCGTGGGGCAAGAAGTCGAAACTCAAAAAGGATATTGCGAAGGCGCAGGCCGTCCTCGACGACGACCATTATGCGCTCGAAAAGGTCAAGGACCGGATTGTCGAATATCTGGCCGTCCAGGCGCGCACCAACAAGCTGAAGGGTCCGATCCTCTGCCTCGTCGGCCCGCCGGGCGTCGGCAAGACCTCGCTCGGCCGCAGCATTGCGAAAGCAACGGGGCGCGAATTCGTGCGCCAGTCCCTCGGCGGCGTCCGCGACGAGGCCGAAATTCGCGGCCATCGCCGTACGTATATCGGCTCGCTGCCGGGCAAGATCGTGACGAACCTCAAAAAGGCCGGCACGATGAACCCGCTGTTCCTGCTCGACGAAATCGACAAGCTCGGGCAGGATTTCCGCGGCGATCCGGCGTCGGCGCTGCTCGAGGTGCTCGACCCCGAACAGAATGGCAAGTTCCAGGACCATTATCTGGAAGTGGACGTCGACCTTAGTGACGTGATGTTCGTGACGACGGCCAACTCGCTGAACCTGCCGCAGCCCTTGCTCGACCGCATGGAGATCATCCGGCTCGAAGGTTACACCGAGGACGAGAAGGTCGAGATCGCCAAGCTGCACCTCATCGCGAAGCAGGTCGAGGCGCATGGGCTGAAGGCCGGCGAATTTGAGCTGACCGACGAAGGTCTGCGTGACCTCATTCGTTACTACACCCGAGAAGCCGGCGTCCGCACGCTCGAGCGCGAGATTGCGCGTCTGGCGCGCAAGGCGCTGCGCCGCATCCTTGAGGGGAAGGCGGAAAGCGTCACGGTAACGCCCGAGAATCTGTCCGAATTCGCGGGCGTCCGTAAATTCCGCCACGGTATGGGCGACCTCGAAGACCAGGTTGGCGCGGTCACCGGGCTGGCATGGACCGAGGTTGGCGGCGAATTGCTGACGATCGAAGCCGTCACAGCGTCGGGCAAGGGCCAGGTACGCACCACCGGCAAGCTCGGCGAAGTGATGACCGAATCGGTGCAGGCGGCGCTGTCGTTCGTGAAGGCGCGCGCCCCGGCCTATGGCATCAAGCCCAGCCTGTTCGCGCGCAAGGACATCCACATCCACTTGCCCGAAGGCGCGGTGCCGAAGGACGGCCCGTCGGCGGGTGTCGGCATGGTCACCGCGATGATTTCGACGCTGACCGGCATTGCGGTGCGCCGCGATGTCGCGATGACCGGCGAAGTCACGCTGCGCGGGCGCGTCCTTGCGATCGGGGGGCTAAAGGAAAAGCTGCTCGCGGCGCTGCGCGGCGGCATCACCACAGTGCTGATCCCCGAGGAAAACGAGAAAGACCTTGTTGAAATTCCGGCGAATATCACGACGGGCCTGAAGATCATCCCGGTCAGCCATGTCGACGAAGTGCTTGCCGTGGCGCTGGTGTCCCCGGTCGTGCCGATCGAATGGACCGAGGCCGACGAGCTTGCCGCATCGCCCCCGGTTACGGCCGGAACCGACCCGGAAACGACGATTCGGCACTGAGTCGAGCGCGCTTCATAGCATTTCGCCCCAAATTCGTCGCAAAATCGACGTTTTGGCGCGTTTTTCGCCCTTTTTTGCTTTGACAAGGCAGGGCTAAACATCGTTAGTGACGCGCCATGGCTTCGGGCCATGAGAATCATTAAACCAACCATATTGCAGGGGTTCCTTAGGCATGAACAAACAAGACCTGATCGCCGCCGTCGCTGATTCGAGCGGCCTGACCAAGGGTGATGCGAGCAAAGCCGTCGAGGCCGTGTTCGACGCGATCACCGGTTCGCTGAAGAAGGGCGGCGAAGTCCGTCTCGTTGGCTTCGGCACCTTCGCGGTCAGCAAGCGCAAGGCATCGACCGGTCGCAACCCGCGCACCGGCGAAACGATGACCATCGCGGCGTCGAACCAGCCGAAGTTCAAGGCCGGCAAGGCCCTCAAGGACGCCGTCAACTAAGCCCGACGGCACCTTCTGGTGAAATCATCTCGGGCCGTGGCGCAAGCTGCGGCCCGATTTGTATCTGCCGGGTGGGATCCATGGGGTTTGTACGTGAAGATTGAGCAAATGCCCGTTGCAATCACCGTCGCAGCGGCTATGGACGTCCGGCTTTCGGACGCCGGGCCTTCGGTCCGTCCCGATCGGGCGCGTAGCTCAGCGGTAGAGCACACCCTTCACACGGGTGGGGTCACAGGTTCAATCCCTGTCGCGCCCACCATGGCTTTCTGGCCATGGCGGAAAACGAAACCGGGGATGACCCGTCCATTCATCACCTATTCAATGCTCCGGCATTAGAGAAACGGCCATGATCCGCACGCTGACCTTTTCTCTCGCCTCCGCGCTGCTGCTATCGGCAGCGGCGCCCGCGGCCGCGCGCGGCGACCGCGACCAGGATAATCTTCGCCAGGCGGCGGCGCAGGGGCAGGTGATTCCGCTGAACAAGCTGATCGCCGACGTCCGCTCGCGCCCGCCCTATAATGACATGACCTATCTCGGCGGTCCGCAATTCGACGCGGGGCGGATGATCTATGCCCTGAAATTCATGGACGGCAGCCAGGTCGTGGTCGTCTATGTCGATGCCCGCACCGGCCGGATCGTGGGTCGCAAACCCTGACATCTTTGCTGCAACGACATTTTGCGATGATCGTTCGGACTTGATACACAGTCGAAACATGCGACCGGGCTGCCCGGTGCGCAACGGAAAGGCGCCTGAATGCGGATCTTGATTGTCGAAGACGAACCCACGCTGGGCCCGCAGCTGAAGGCGACGCTGGAAGGCGCCGGCTATGCCGTGGACCTCGCGACCGATGGCGAGGACGGCCATTTCCTCGGCTCCACCGAAAATTACGACGCGGCAATCCTCGATCTCGGCCTGCCTGAAATCGACGGGCTGACCGTGCTTGACCGCTGGCGCCGCGAAAAGCGCAACTTTCCGGTGCTCGTCCTGACTGCGCGCGATAGCTGGTCCGACAAGGTCGCCGGGCTCGATGCCGGCGCCGACGATTATCTCGCCAAGCCGTTCCAGACCGAAGAGCTGATCGCGCGCCTGCGCGCGCTGATCCGCCGCGCCGCGGGTAATGCGTCGAGCGAGCTGATCGCGGGCCCGGTGCGCCTCGACACGCGCTCGGGCCGTGTCACGCTCGACGGCGCTCCCGTGAAGCTCACCGCGCAGGAATATAAATTGCTGTCATACCTGCTCCACCACAAGGGCAAGGTCGTGTCGCGCACCGAACTGATCGAGCATATCTACGACCAGGACTTCGACCGCGATTCGAACACGATCGAAGTGTTCGTGACGCGCATCCGCAAGAAACTCGGCGCCGATATCATCACGACGATCCGCGGGCTTGGCTACCAGCTCGACGATCCGCAGGGATAAGCATGGCCGAAGCCGACGTCGCCCCGGCGGTCGCAGAAGACCCGGACGCGGCGGACAAACCGGCGGCGCTGACCAGTCGCATCACCGGCTCGCTCGCGCGGCGCATGATCGCGATCGCGGCACTGTGGATTTCGGTGCTGCTGATCGGCGGCGGCTTTGCGCTCGACCGCGTGCTGACCGGGGCGATCACGCGCAATTTCGATTCGAGCCTCGAATATGTGCTGATCGCGATGATCCGGTCGTCGGAGATCGGCCCCGACGGCGAGGTGCGGCTGGTCGAGCCGCTCGGCGACCAGCGCTTCCTCGAACCCTATAGCGGCCTTTATTGGCAGATCAGCGGTGGCAATCAGGAACCCTATCGCTCGCGTTCCTTGTGGGAACGCTCGCTGAAGGCACCGACGCCGCATGTCGACAACCAGATCCACACCTATGACAGCAACCAGTTTCCCGAAGAGGAACTGCGCGTGCTCGAACGCAACGTTATCCTGCCCGGCAGCAAGACCAATTGGCGATACCAGATCGCACAATCGCGCGAGGCGCTCGATGCGCAGGTCGGCGCCGTGCGACAAACGCTGATCCCCAGTCTCGCCTTGCTCGGCCTCGGGCTCATCATCCTCGCGGCGCTCCAGACCTTTTACGGCCTGTGGCCGCTGCGTCACATTCGCCGTGCGATCGCGGCAATGCGCGGCGGGCAGAACCGGCGCGTCGACGCCCCTTTGCCGCTGGAGGTGCAGCCGATGGTGGACGAGCTGAACGCGCTGCTCGCGCATAACGAGAAACAGGCGGAAGAAGCACGGCTCCACGCGGGCAACCTCGCACACGCGCTCAAGACCCCGCTCACCGTCCTCGTCAACAGCGCGACGAGCTCGAAATCTGAGCTCGCCGAAACCGTACGGCGCGAGGCCGCGACGATGCAGCGGCAGGTCGACCACCACCTTGCGCGCGCGCGCGCGGTCGGACGGCGCGGCGCAGCGCAGGCGCGCGCGGTCGTGTGGGACAGTGTGAACAGCGTGTCGCGCGCGGTCGCGGCGCTTTATCCCGAAACGCGGCTCGATGCGGCCGGCGACAAGAGCGTCGTCGTCCGGGTCGAACGGCAAGATCTCGACGAACTGGTGGGAAATCTGCTAGAAAATGCGGCCAAATATGGCGGTGGCAGCGTCTTCGTCACGGTCGGACGCGAAGACGGGATGGCCGAAATCCTGATCGAGGACGACGGCACCGGCATCTCACCCGCCGACCGCGAACGCATCTTCGACCGCGGCGTCCGGCTCGACAGCGGCAAGCCGGGAACGGGATTGGGCCTCGCCATCGTCCGTGATGTCGCCGAAATCTATGGCGGCAGTATTACGCTCGAGGAGAGTGAGGATTTGGGCGGGCTGATGGTCCGGCTGAGGTTGCCGGCAGCGTAGCGGCCGGAGCGCTTTTTCGCAGTCAATTCGATCCGACTTCCATTTTCAGCGACCGAAAATGAAAAAAAATTCCGCTTGTGCGACACAGGCTTATCGGCGCGCCGTGCGACAGCCGCGCCAACTCGCGCAACTTTCGCCGCCGCCGCGAGTATTCTTGTGCCAGAAAGGGCCACAAGACCATTTGCGGCCCTGCCAATCCAATTGAAGGAGTAGGGTATGGGTGCATTTACCAAGGGTTCGGGGGCGCTGTTGGCGCTGGCTATGCTGGCCGGGACGGCGACGGTCGGCGTCGCGGCACAGCAGCAGGACAATGATGGCGGCGAAGTCATGGCAACCGTCGTCGGTACGCTGCCTTCGCCTGACCAGATGACCAAGGGACCCAAGGTCGAAGGCATCATCGCCGCGCGCACCGATGGCCGCATCAAGGTTGCGACCGCCGACGGCAACAGCACCACCATCGCAATCGCCGACTATACGAAAATCAAGAGCAGCGGCGGCTTCCTCGGCCTCAACCGCGACAAGCTGGCCTCGGATCAACTGCTCAACGGTCTGCCCGTCACCATCGACACCTTGCAGTGGGACGGCGGCCTCGTGGCGAGCCAGGTCGAGCTCAAGAGCAAAGACCTCCGCACCGCATCGATGATCCGCACCGGCACCGACCAGCGCTTCGCCGAGCAGACCGCCGCGACCGAGGCGCTGCGCAGCCGCGTCGGCGACATCGACCAGTATAACGTCAAGGGCACGACAAACGTGAACTTCGCCACCGGCAAGGCGGTGCTGACCGAGCAGGCGAAGGCCGATCTTTGCAGCGCGGCAACGCAGGCCGAAGGCATGGACAACGCGCTACTGCTCGTCGTCGGCTACACCGATTCGACCGGAAGCCAGGAGCTCAACCAGGTGCTTAGCGAAAAGCGCGCGAGCCGCGTCGTCAATCATCTTCAGCAGGCATGCGGCTGGAAGCCTTATCGCATGCTGACCCCCACCGGGATGGCCGAAGCCGACCCGGCGGCGGACAACACGACGGCGGAAGGTAAGGCCCAGAATCGCCGCGTTGCGGTGAACATTCTGGTCAGCAAGGGCCTCGACGGCATGTAAGATGCGCGGGGGTGGGCTATGCTCACCCCGGCTTCCTCGTCGGAAGCGGCTATTGGGTCGCTTCCGTTCGCGGCGCTTTCAGGTCGCGGTGACTTCCAGCCCGCGCTGCACCGCCGGCCGCGCAAGGCCCGCCTCAAGCCACCGCTGGACATGCGCGAAGCGATCGAAGCCGACGATGTCTCGCGCTTCGTAAAAGCCGATCAGGTTGCGCACCCAACCGAGCAGAGAAATGTCGGCGATGCTGTAATCGGCGCCCATCACCCACTCGCGACTTGAGAGTCGATCATCGAGCACGGCCAGCAACCGCGTCGATTCGGCAGCGTAGCGGTCGCGTGGGCGCTTATCCTCATATTCGCGTCCGGCGAATTTGTGGAAAAAGCCGAGCTGGCCGAACATGGGGCCGACGCCGCCCATCTGCCACATCACCCACTGGATCGTCTCGTAGCGCATGTTCGGGTCTGCCGAAATGAACTGGCCGCTTTTGTCGGCGAGATAGAGCAGGATCGCGCCCGATTCGAACAGCGCCAGCGGCTTGCCGTTCGGTCCCGCAGGGTCGTAGATCGCCGGGATCTTGCCGTTGGGATTGAGCGCGAGGAACGCCGGGTCATGGCTCTCGTTGGCCATGATGTCGATGCGGTGCGGTTCGTAAGCGAGGCCGGTTTCTTCGAGCATGATCCCCGCTTTCACCCCGTTGGGCGTCGGGGCGGAGAAAAGCTGGATCCGGTCGGGGTGCTGCGCGGGCCAGCGCGCGAAGATCGGATGGTCGACGCTCACGCGCTTTGCTCCCGCTTGGCTTGCTGATGATGGCGGATCACCTCGTCGATGATGAACCGCAGGAACTTTTCGGTGAAATCGGGGTCGAGGTCGGCATCGCGAGCTAGCTCACGCAGCCGTTCGATCTGGCGCTCTTCACGATTGGGGTCGGCGGGGGGCAGGCCCTCGCGGGCCTTGAGTTCGCCCACCGCCTTGGTCACCTTGAAACGTTCGGCGAGCATATAAACGAGCGCCGCGTCGATATTGTCGATGCTTTGGCGGTAACGGCTCAACTGGTCGACCATGCGCGGCTCCTCTCTTGCCCGGACCGCTTGGCACCGTCGCACCCATACTGGCAAGCCGAAAGTCGTTGCAAAATCGTGACTGCGGCGCCAAGGCTCGCCGCGTTATGACTGCCGAGATACACCTCCTCCACGGCGATCGTCCGCCTTCGCTCGACCCGATGATGGCGCTTGTCGCCGCCGATATGAACGAGGTGAATTCGGTCATTCTCGACCGCATGCAATCCGAAGTGCCGCTGATCCCCGAACTCGCAGGCCACCTGATTGCGGGCGGCGGCAAGCGGATGCGCCCGATGCTCACGCTCGCGTGCGGCAAGCTGCTCGACTATCCGGGCCGCCGCCACTGCAAGCTCGCCGCGGCGGTTGAATTTATCCATACCGCGACGCTGCTCCACGACGACGTCGTCGACAAGTCGGACCTGCGCCGGGGCCGCAAGACCGCGAACCTGATCTGGGGCAACAGCGCGTCGGTGCTCGTCGGCGATTTCCTGTTCAGTCGCGCGTTCGAAGTGATGGTTGAGGATGGCTCGCTGAAGGTGCTCAAAATCCTCTCGCGCGCGTCGGCGGTGATCGCGGAGGGTGAGGTCAACCAGCTCTCCGCGCAGCGCCGGATCGAGACGAGTGAGGACCAATATCTCGCGATCATCAACGCCAAGACCGCCGAGTTGTTCGCTGCGGCATGCAAGATCGCCGCGGTCGTCGCCGAGCGCGACGAGGCGACCGAAGCCGCGCTCGACGCCTATGGCCGCAACCTCGGCATCGCCTTTCAGCTCGTCGACGATGCGATCGACTATGTTTCGGACGCCGAAACGATGGGCAAAGGGGTCGGCGACGATTTCCGCGACGGCAAGGTCACCTTGCCCGTCATCCTCGCTTATGCGCGCGGCGATGCGGCGGAGCGCGAATTCTGGCAGCTCGCGATCACCGGCCACCGCACGTCCGACGAGGATCTGGCGCACGCGACCAGCCTGCTCCACAAGCATGATACGATCGCCGACACGCTCGCCCGCGCGCGCCATTATGGCCAGCGCGCGGTCGATGCGATTGGCGGCTTCCGCGCGAGTCAGGCCAAGGCGACGCTGACCGAGGCGGTCGCCTTCGCCGTCGCGCGCGCCTATTGAACCGCGCCTGATGGCGATGGGAATGGGCCCTGTAGCGGACAATCCCGACGCATATATCGCCGCGCTATCGGACTGGCAGCGCGAGCGTGCCGAAATGATGCGCGGAGCGATCCTGCGCGCTGCTCCGTTCGAAGAGACGATCAAATGGACGAACCTCGTCTTCATGGCGAATGGTCCGTGCATCCTGATCCGTGCGGAGGAGCATCGGATGCTGCTCGGCTTTTGGCGCGGCAAGCGGCTGCGCGCGCTCGAACCGCGGATCAGGGCGAGCGGCAAATATGAGCTCGGCAATCTGGTGATGACCGAAGCGACCGAGGTGACGCCCGCGACGGTCGAACGTCTCGCCGCCGAGGCCTTTCGCCTCAACGCCGAACTGGGCGATCCGTCGGTACGCGCCTGATGCAGCCGCTGCCGATCGACGTTGTGCTGCCCGACATCATGGCGGCGCTGACGCTCAAGCCGAACGCCGTTGTCGTCGCGCCGCCCGGCGCGGGGAAGACGACGCGCGTTGCCCCCGCGCTGCTCGATCAGCCATGGTGCAAGGGACATGTCTGGCTGCTCTCGCCGCGTCGACTTGCCGCGCGCGCGGCGGCGGAGCGGATCGCCGAGGAAATGGGGACCGCGGTTGGCGGCATCGTCGGCTATGCGACACGTCTCGACAGCAAGCAGTCGGCATCGACGCGGCTACTGGTGATGACGCCCGGCCTGTTCCGCAACCGCATCCTCGCCGATCCCGAACTGTCGGGCGTGTCGGCGGTGCTCTTCGACGAGGTCCACGAACGCAGCCTCGACGGCGATTTTGCGCTCGCGCTCGCGATCGACGCACAGCAGGGGCTGCGCGACGACCTCCGCCTCGTAGCAATGTCGGCGACGCTCGACGGCGTGCGCTTCGGCGCGCTGCTCGGCAATGCGCCGGTGGTGAAGAGCGAGGGCAAGATCTGGCCGCTCGACCTGCGCCATATCGGCCGCCGCGCCGAGGACAGGCTCGAGGCTTCCGTGCTGGGCGCGGTGCGGCAGGCTCTCACCGAAGAGTCCGAGGGCGACATGCTGGCGTTCCTGCCCGGCGCCGCCGATATCGAGCGCACGGCCACCGCGGTCGAGGGGGCGCGCCTGCCGCTCGTCGTCCACCGCCTGCACGGCCAGATCGACCCTGCGCTGCAGCGAAAGGCGCTCGTCCGCGACGCCGACGGGCGACGCAAGCTGATCCTCGCGACGAGCATTGCCGAAACCAGCCTGACGATCGACGGCGTGCGGATCGTGATCGACGCCGGACTGTCGCGCCGCCCGCGCTTCGACAAGGCGGCGGGTATTGCGCGCCTCGTCACCGAGCGCGCGAGCCAGGCGTCGGCGACCCAGCGCGCGGGGCGTGCGGCACGGCAGGGGCCGGGGGTCGCCTACCGCCTGTGGGAAGCCGCGGCGACCGCGGGCATGCCGCCGTTCGACCCGCCCGAAATCCACGAGAACGACCTGATGCCCGTCGTGCTCGATTGCGCGAGTTGGGGCATTGTCGACCCGCGCCAACTTGGCTGGCTCGATCCGCCGTCGCCCGCCGCGATCTCCGAAGCGAAGGCGCGGTTGCAGGCGATCGGCGCGCTGAATGACGATGGCCGCATTACGGAGCACGGCAAGGCGCTTGCGGCGATCCCGTTGCCGGTACCGCTGGCGCATATGCTGCTCGACGCGGCGCGGGCAGGTGAGGGGGAGATGGCCGCGCGGCTTGCGGTGCTGCTGACCGAGCCCGGGCTCGGCGGACGCGGCGCCGATGTCGAAGCGCGGCTGGGGCGCTGGCGCGGTCAGCGCAACGAGCGCAGCGAAGGCGCTTGGCGCCTCGCGCGCCGGCTTGCGACGATCGGAGAGAAGCTGGCAGCCGGGACGGGCGATGTCGAACCGCGCTCGATCGGCGGCTGGATCGCGACCGCTTGGCCCGACCGCGTCGCACGCCAGCGTTCGGGACAGCGCGGCGAATATCTCAGCGTCGGCGGGCGGGCTTACCGTATCGATGCGGTCGATCCGCTCGCGGGCAGCGAATGGCTCGCGATCGCCGATGCGCAGGGCCACGCCGCAGGGGTGCGCATCCTCGCCGCGGCGCCGATCGATCAGGCCGAGGTCGAGGCGATCTTTGCCGACCGGATCGCCCAGCATTCGGCGAGCAGCTATGATGCGACAAGCGACCGCGTCGACCATCGCCGCGAACGGCGGCTCGGCGCGATTGCGCTGGCGAGTGGGCAGGGGGGGCGCAGCGAAAATGCCGAGGACGATATCGCGGTGCGCATGGCGGCGGTGCGCGGCAAGGGGCTTGGGCTCATTGGCTGGGGCCCGGCGTCGCAGGCGCTGCGCCAGCGCGCCTCCTATGCGGGGATCGACGCGCTATCGACGGGCGCGCTTGCCGACAGCGTCGATCTTTGGCTGGAGCCTTTGCTCGCGGGTTGCCGCGGTCTTCGTGACATCGGGGACCGCAAGCTGACCGACGCGCTGACGGCGATGCTCGACTGGCCGGCGCGGCAATTGCTCGAGAAACATGCTCCGGCTGATTATACGACGCCCGTCGGCAGCCGGCATCCGATCGACTATGGCGCCGACGGCGGGCCGACGGTCAGCGTGCGCGTGCAGGAACTGTTCGGGCTCGCGCGTCATCCGACGATCGGCGATCCGCCGGTGCCGTTGGTGCTCGCGCTGACCTCGCCCGCGCACCGCCCGATTCAAACGACGCGCGATCTTGTCTCCTTCTGGAGCGGCAGCTGGCATGACGTGGCGCGGGAGATGCGCGGGCGCTATCCCAAGCATAATTGGCCCGACGATCCGGCGAACGCGCGGCCCAGCTTGATGACCAAAGCGGCGCAGGCGCGGCGCGATGCGCAATAGGCCTCTTTTCGCAGCCGCCGGTTGGCGCTAAGGCGGGGGTCAGGCCCCAGTTACAGGACGACCCCGATGAAAGCGCGTATTTTCCAGAAGCCCAAGAATGCGATGCAGTCGGGGCGTGCCGGAACGCAGCGCTGGATGCTGGAATTTGCCCCTGCCGAAGCGCGTAAGGCCGATCCGTTGATGGGCTGGTCGGGCAGCGGCGATACGCAGCGCCAGCTGCGCCTTGGCTTCGCGAGCCAGGAAGAGGCGGTCGCCTATGCGAACCGCAATGGCATTGAGGCCGAGGTGGTCGCGACCCCCGTTCGCACGTTGAAAATCCAGGCCTACGCAGACAATTTCCGGTAAATACCACCCATCGTCATTGCGAGGAGCCGAAGGCGACGCGGCAATCCAGAATATGCGTAAACCGCGCTGGATTGCTTCGCTGCGCTCGCAATGACGAGCTATTTATTCGCTGTCGGGCTGTAGCAGTTTGTGCAGGTGGACGACGACATATTTCATTTCGGCATCGTCGACCGTGCGCTGCGCCGCGCTGCGCCACGCCTTTTCGGCGGACTTGTAGTCGGGATAGAGGCCCACGACGTCGAGGTTGTGAAGGTCGGTAAAGTCGAGGCCCTGCGGGTCGCTGACGCGTCCGCCGAAAACCAGGTGAAGCTTGCTCATCTTCGGATTCCTGCCGGTAAAAGTCTTGGGGAGGGGAAGCGCAGCCCCCTATTCCGCAACGGGCGAATAAGCAAGTCAGCTGTCCTCAGCTGTCGGGATCTTCCTTGCGACCTTTAGGCAGCAGCGAGCCGAGCAGCGCACCGATTGCGACCGCCCCGGCGACGAGCGCCAGCGGCTGCTTTTCGGCCGCGTCCTTCAACTTGCTGTTTGCGCGCTTGGCCTGTGCCTTCCCCTTCTCATAGACTTCGCCGGCGGCTTCGCGGGCGACGCCGGCCTGTTCGCTCGCCTTGGCGGCAAGGTCTTCGGTCGCGGCGCGGGCGCGGCCATAGCCATCCTGGATGCGCGCCTTTGCCGCCTCGGCGGTCAGTCGTGCATTCTCGGCGGTTTTCTCCGCCAATTCACTCGCTTTGGCACGCGTTTCGCGGGCGGTTTCACCGAACGGCTTCATCTTCTTCCTCCAATGTTTCGATGTCATCCGCGTCCGCCGATACATCGGGGGAACGAAAATGATCGGCGACGCCTGTCGCCAAATCCTGAATTTTTTTCGTCAGACGAGGCGCATGTTCCTTGATCGGTTCGCGCAGCAACCATGCAAGGCCCGCCGCCGCAGCAAGCGCGATGGGAAGGCGATTGTTGCGAAATTGCTCCTGCACCGCGTGGGCTGTGTCATCGACCTTTTCACCGATGCGGTATTTGCCGCGATCGACGAGCGCGCTGGGTTTGAGAGCCGCGCGCGCGACGTCGAGCCGGCGGTGCAACTCCGCGCGTTGCAGCATCGAGCGACGCGCGGCGGCGATCAGGCGATTACGCGTCCGCGGCATCGTCCATCCCTTCGTTCGTCAAGTCGCGGCGAAGCGCGGTGCGAATGTCCCCATAGCTGAGCTGTGCGCGCCACCCCGCAAAAGCGGCAATGACGAGTAGAACGCTGACAACGATCAATGTCGACAGCAGTGGGCCAAGGTGTGGCGACAGCGCCAATATCGCGCCGAATGCAAGCGCCAATAATGCCACGCCGGCGGCGGTAGCCGCGACGCCGCCCCAGATCGCAGCGCGGCTGGCGCCATGCAGCGCGAGTTCGCCTCGCGCCTCGATCAGCGCAAACTCCGCCCGTGCCGTCGCCGAAAGATTGTCGACGACATCGCCGACAATTTTTTCGAGCGGGACGGGCGGCGGCGTGACCGGACGACCGCCCGGCGCATAGCCGTGACTTATGCCGTCGAAGCTGCGCGCGTCGGGCGTGGGCGGGGTGTTCGGATCTGCGGAGGCCAAGGTCCGGTCAATCGTTCGAGTTGCCCTTGAGCATACGGGCCAGCACGAAGCCGATCACCGTAGCGGCGCCGACGGCGATTGCCGGGTTCTTCTTGACCATGTCGCGCGTCGAGGCGGCGAGCTCGTCGAGATCTTTCTTGTCGAGCGACGTCGCAAGGCCGGCAACGGTGGTCGCGGCCGATCGGGCATAGTCGCCATATTGCTTGCCGAACTTGGTATCGACGGTGCCGGCGCTGTCTTCGAGCAGCTTGGCGAGGCTGCCAACGGCTTCGGCTGCCTTGTCCTTGCCTTTGTTCGCGGCGTCGCGCGCTTTGGTCGAAGCCTGGTTCTTCAGCGTCGAGGCTTCCTGCTTCAGCGAGGCGGCCTTTTTCGATGCTTCGGATTTGATGGTGTCGCGCGTCGCGGCGATCTGGTCGCGGATCGGATGATCCTTGGCGGCTTTTACGGTCGCGGGCTTGCGCGCGGGGGCAGCCTTGGTCGCGGCGGCCTTTGCAGGCGCCTTGGGACGGGGGGTGGCAACTTTCTTGGTCGCGGGAGTAGCGGCTTTGGCCATCGGCGTTGTCCTCTTCTTTTATGTCGGGTGCCGCACTGGCGAACATCCCTTTGGTCCTGCCTCAATATATAGCAAGACGGGGCTAATGGTTCCATAGGCTCGCAAAATTCCTATGCAATGGTTGCACTAGCGGCATGGCGCCGATAACAGGCGGGCGCCTTTCCCTACGCCCTTTCGGCAGGGCTTCAGCAGGACATATTCCATGACCGCCATCATCGACATTCACGGCCGCGAAATCCTCGATAGCCGCGGCAATCCGACTGTCGAAGTCGATGTCCTGCTCGAAGACGGCAGCTTTGGCCGCGCCGCGGTGCCCTCGGGCGCGTCGACCGGCGCGCATGAAGCGGTCGAACTGCGCGACGGCGACAAGAGCCGCTATCTCGGCAAGGGCGTGACCAAGGCGGTTGCCGCCGTGAACGGCGATATCGCCGAAGCGCTGATCGGCCTCGATGCCGAGGATCAGCGCGAACTCGACCAGGCAATGATCGACCTCGACGGCACCCCGAACAAAAGCCGCCTCGGCGCCAATGCGATCCTCGGCGTCAGCCTCGCCGCCGCGAAGGCGGCCGCCGACGCGCGCGGGCTGCCGCTCTATCGCTATGTCGGCGGCGTGTCGGCGCGCACGCTACCGGTGCCGATGATGAACATCATCAACGGCGGCGAGCATGCCGACAATCCGATCGACGTGCAGGAATTCATGATCATGCCCGTCGGCGCCGGCAGCATCGCCGAAGCCGTGCGCTGGGGAGCCGAGATTTTCCACACGCTGAAGAAGGGGCTGTCGCAAAAGGGCCTGTCCACGTCGGTCGGCGATGAGGGCGGTTTTGCGCCCGATCTTGCCTCGACGCGCGACGCGCTCGACTTCATCGCCGCGTCGGTCGATCGGGCGGGCTTCAAGCTCGGTACCGACGTCGTGCTCGCGCTCGATTGCGCGGCGAGCGAGTTTTTCAAGGACGGCAAATATGAGCTGCGCGGTGAATCGCTCTCGCTCAGCCCCGAGCAGATGGCCGACTATCTTGCCAAACTGGCCGCAGACTATCCGATCCGTTCGATCGAGGATGGCATGAGCGAGGACGATGTCGTCGGCTGGCAGGCGCTGACCGCGTTGCTCGGCAGCACCTGCCAGCTCGTCGGTGACGATAATTTCGTGACCAACCCGGAACGGCTGCGCTTCGGGATCGAAAACGGCATCGCCAACTCTTTGCTCGTCAAGGTCAACCAGATCGGCACTTTGTCCGAAACGCTCGACGCGGTCGATATGGCGCACCGCGCGCGCTACACCGCCGTCATGTCGCACCGTTCGGGCGAAACCGAGGATTCGACGATCGCCGACCTTGCGGTCGCGACCAACTGCGGCCAGATCAAGACCGGCAGCCTCGCCCGCTCCGACCGGCTCGCCAAGTACAACCAGCTGATCCGTATCGAAGAAGAGCTGGGCGACATGGCGCGCTATCCGGGTGCGTCGATTTTCGGTTGAGCGCAAAGCTGCGGAAAACTGTGGCCTGATGCCTTGACGCCACGAATCAACTCTGATTCAAGGGCCGGAATGACGCAGCGCCACAAATTCCGCAAATCGATGCACCGGGCCGCCGGACCCGCCATCGCTGTGATGGTGGTGCTGGCGATGATCGGCTATATCATTTTCGGTCCGACCGGCCTCTACGCCTGGGGCGATTATGGCCAGTCGGTCGAAAAGCAGCGCCTCATCCTGAGCGAGCTGACCCGGAAGCAGACCGAGCTCCAGAACCGCGTCAACCTGCTCGACCGCGGCCGCGTCGATCCCGATCTCGCCGAGGAATATGTCCGCGAAAAGCTCGGCGCCTATCACCCTGACGAATACATCATTCCGATGGAACCCGACGCGAAGCGTTGAGCTTTCGCTGCGGCTTCGCTGCATCCATGCTGCATACGTAAGTTTGGCATCGCCCCCTCCCATGGTGGGCGTTGCCAAGTGCCGCGCGGCTCTCCTATATGGCGGCTTGCCGTAACGGCTAAATGCAAAGGAACCCGTCTTGGCCAAAGCACCTGCGCGAACCTCCCCCGCGCCCAAAAAGACTGCATCGACCCCAGCCGCTGCGAGCAATCGCGAGCAACCGCGCGAGCCCGTCCCCTATGACGCGACGCCTGAGGAGCTGGAAAAATTCTATCGCGAGATGCTGCTCATCCGCCGCTTCGAAGAGAAGGCGGGGCAGCTTTACGGTCTCGGGCTGATCGGCGGTTTCTGTCACCTCTACATCGGTCAGGAAGCTGTCGCGGTGGGCCTGCAGTCGGCGCTCGACGGCGACAAGGACAGCGTTATCACCGGCTACCGCGACCATGGTCACATGCTCGCTTACGGGATCGATCCCAAGGTCATCATGGCCGAACTGACGGGACGCCAGGCCGGCATCTCGAAGGGCAAGGGCGGCTCGATGCACATGTTCAGCGTCGAGCATAAATTCTATGGCGGCCACGGCATCGTCGGCGCGCAAGTGTCGCTGGGCACCGGGCTGGCCTTTGCGCACAAGTATCGCGGCGATGGCGGGGTGGCGATGGCCTATTTCGGCGACGGCGCATCGAACCAGGGCCAGGTGTACGAAAGCTTCAACATGGCGGAGCTGTGGAAGCTGCCGATCATCTTCGTGATCGAGAACAACCAGTACGCGATGGGCACCTCGGTCAACCGCTCGTCGGCTGAGGACCAGCTTTACCGTCGCGGCGAAAGCTTCCGCATTCCCGGGATGCAGGTCGACGGCATGGACGTGCTCGCGGTGCGCGGCGCGGCCGAAGCGGCGCTCGAATGGGTTCGCGCGGGCAAGGGGCCGGTGCTGATGGAACTCAAAACCTATCGCTATCGCGGTCACTCGATGTCCGACCCGGCGAAATATCGCAGCCGCGAAGAAGTGCAGGCGGTGCGCGACAAGTCCGACGCCATTGAACATTTGAAAAAGCTGATGACCGGTGCGGGCATCACTGAAGACAAGTTCAAGGAAATCGACAAGGAGATCCGCGCGATCGTGGCCGAGTCCGCCGACTTTGCGGAAAGCGCGCCCGAACCCGAACTTCATGAACTTTATACCGACGTGCTGGTGGAGCAATATTGAGATGGCCATCGAATTGAAAATGCCGGCACTGTCGCCGACGATGGAAGAAGGCACGCTCGCCAAGTGGCTCGTCAAGGAAGGCGACGCGGTGAAGTCGGGCGACATTCTCGCCGAGATCGAAACCGACAAGGCGACGATGGAATTCGAAGCGATCGACGAAGGCACGATCGGCCAGATTCTGGTCGCCGAGGGCACCGACAATGTGAAGGTCGGCACCGTGATCGCGACGATCACGGGCGAAGGTGAAGAAGCCGCGGCTCCGGCTCCGGCCGCTCCTGCCGCCGCACCGGCTGCTGCACCCGAACCCAAGGCCGAAGCGCCCGCACCGGCGCCCGCCGCCGCTCCGGCTGCGGTCCCCGCTGCCGCCGAGCGCGCATCGGACCCGGCAATTCCCGCGGGCACCGCGATGGTTCGCCTGACCGTCCGCGAAGCGTTGCGCGACGCGATGGCCGAGGAAATGCGAAAAGACGACCGCGTCTTCGTGATGGGCGAGGAAGTCGCCGAATATCAGGGCGCGTACAAGGTGACTCAAGGCTTGCTTGAGGAATTCGGCGCACAGCGCGTCGTCGACACGCCGATCACCGAATATGGCTTTGCCGGGCTTGGCACCGGCGCCGCGATGGGAGGGTTGCGCCCGATCGTCGAGTTTATGACCTTCAATTTCGCGATGCAGGCGATCGACCATGTCATCAACTCGGCGGCAAAGACGAACTATATGTCGGGCGGCCAGATGCGCTGTCCGATCGTGTTCCGCGGCCCCAACGGCGCCGCAGCGCGCGTCGGCGCGCAGCACAGCCAGAACTACGCACCCTGGTACGCCAGCGTACCCGGTCTGATCGTGATCGCGCCCTATGACGCCGCCGATGCCAAGGGGCTGCTGAAAGCCGCGATCCGTACCGAAGATCCGGTGGTGTTCCTCGAGAACGAGCTGCTTTATGGCCGCAGCTTCGACGTTCCCGAGGTTGATGATTTCGTCCTGCCGATCGGCAAGGCGCGGATCATGCGTCAGGGCAGCGACGTCACCATCGTCAGCTATTCGATCGGAGTTGGGCTTGCGCTCGAAGCCGCCGACGAACTGGCGGGCGAGGGCATCGACGCCGAAGTCATCGACCTGCGCACGCTACGTCCGCTCGACACGGCGACCGTGCTTGCGAGCCTCAAGAAGACCAACCATCTCGTGATCGTCGAGGAAGGCTGGCCGACCTGTTCGATCGCCAGCGAACTCGCGATGGTCGCAATGGAGCATGGCTTCGATGATCTCGATGCCCCCGTGATGCGCGTGTGCAACGAAGATGTGCCGCTGCCCTATGCCGCGAACCTTGAAAGGGCCGCGCTGGTCGACACGCCGCGCGTCGTTGCAGCCGTGAAGGCGGTCCGCAATCGCGCCTGACGACCCGGACGCGGCTTTCTATCCCGATATGCGCGATCCGCGCGTGCTGGTTTCCGTACCGCACGCGCGGCGCGCGGCGATGGCGGCGCTGTGGGAATTGGCGGCGCGGCTGACCAAGCTTCTACTCGACGCGCGTGAGCCGCTGATCGCACAGATCAAGCTCGCCTGGTGGCGCGACATGGCGGCGATGATTGCGAGCGATCCGGCGGCACTGCCGAAGGGTGAGCCGCTGCTCGCCGAGCTTCAGGCGACTTGGGCGGGGCAGGGCGGCCTCGACGCATTGGTTGACGCCGCCGAGGCGATGCTGGTCGCCGAGGACGATGCCGAGCGGCGCGCCGCGTCCGCGAGCTTCGGCGGACAACTTTTCAGATTGTCCGGTGGCGAAGTGGCGGGCGGGAAACGCTGGGGCCTCCTGTGGGGCGCCGGGGTCGAGGACGGCGAGCGCGAGGCCCGCAATCTTCTCGGTCATGCCAAGATTCTGGCAGCTCCGTCGCGCCGCGATTTCGCCGGAAACCGGTCGCTCCTGATGCTCGACCGCTGGGCCGCGGCGATCGCGAGCCATGGCGGCGAACGAAACATGCGCAGCGAGGGGCTGCTCCTCCTGCGCATCGGCCTTTTCGGCCGCTGACGATTAAAACGCGTCGGGGGTGGAAATAGCGCTTCCAAACAACTATCTTCGCCAGAACAAACGGGGTCGCAGGGGACAATGCGATGTTCAACGGGCTGGTCGCCTATCTCGATTCGATCAAGGCGCGCGACCCTGCGCCGCGGTCGCGCTGGGAAATTCTACTCTATCCGGGGCTCGTCGCCGTCGGCATGCACCGCATCGCGCACTGGCTGTTCGAGGCGCGGCTGTTCTTTCTCGCGCGCTTCATCAATCACCTGTCGCGCTTTCTGACCGCGATCGACATTCATCCGGGTGCGCAGATCGGCCGGCACCTGTTCATCGACCATGGTTTCGGTGTCGTCATCGGCGAGACCGCCGAGATCGGCGACAATGTCTCCATTTATCAGGGCGTGACGCTCGGCGGCACCGATCCCGCCAACGGCATCGGCGGCAAGCGCCACCCGACGCTCGCCGATGATGTGATCGTCGGATCGGGCGCCCAGATTCTCGGCCCCATCACCGTCAACGCCCGCGCGCGGGTTGGTGCTAACGCGGTGGTGACCAGGGACGTGCCCGAGGGCGCGGTGATGGTCGGCATCCCGGCGCGTTCGACCTTGCTCGATGCGACCGAATATGCGCGCGAATTCGTACCCTATGGCACGCCGTGCAGCGAAACCTTCGACCCTGCGACGCAAAAGATCGAACTGCTGCAATGCCAGCTCGATCTGCTGCAGAAGCAGCTCAAGTCGCTTCTCGATGAACGCGAAGTCGCTGAGGAACAGGCGCCGCGGCGCAAAGGGAGCCGGACCGGCGCCTGATGGGAACGGTGACGCCCCTGTCGTTTCATAATCGGACGACGCCCCTTCAGACCGGTTTCGAGCGCCCAGAACTCATGCGTATCCTCGATCTTTACGGCCGCATGGTCGCGGCGGGGCATTGGCGCGATTATGCGATGGACTTCCACCGCGACGCCGCGGTCTTCTCGGCCTTTCGCCGCGCGGCCGAGCGCCCCGAATATCGCATCGAAAAACGCCCCGCCTTGCGGAGCCGTCAGGGCATGTGGGCCCTTGTCTCCGAAGCCGGGGCGATTTTGAAACGCGGGGACGAGCTTTCAAATGTGCTCGCCCCCGTCGAACGCAAGCTTATGAAGCTGGTATCGGACTGACCGTTCGCGCCGTCGCGGGCAGTTGGTTCGCGAGATTGTCGGGCAGGAAGCCGACCACCACCGCGCGCGCATTCTGCCAGAAGGCCGAGAGCAGCAGAAGCGCCGAACCGATTACGAACGCCGTCAGCGCGACATTGAGCTCGACCGCGCCAAAGGTGTTGAACAGCTGCGTCATCGCGAACAGCACATAGGCGAGCGCGGAGACGAGCAGCGCGCGGCGGTCGATCGCGAGCGCGATCAGCCCGAACAGAATATAGACGCCGATCACCATCACCGCCGCGGCGCTGCCGATGTCGTCGCCGCGCGTGACGCCGAGCAGGTGAAAGATCGGGTGCGCGATCATCGGCGCAGCGAGCAGGTGGAGCCAGAAGGCGACGTCGCTGCGGCGCGTCTGGCGCACCCGGTCGCTGCGGTCCCACCACATCGCGAGCGCGAAGACGCCGAGCCCGGCGATCAGCACCAGCGCCATCACCAGATCGGGGGAACCGGAAACGCCGGTGATCGAGAGGATCAGCGCGACCGCAGTAGCCGCGAGCGCAGCGGTGCCTGCGGCGACGGTGACCGGGACCATGAAACGCTTCCAGTGCATCCAGGTCGCAGCCGCGGTCACCAGGGCGATTCCGCCGATGAGCAGCGCACCGACGGTTTCGCCGGGATCCCTGCTGAAAATGGATTCGCCATGCTCGACAAGTAAGCCGATCATCGTCGCCGCGACGCCGCCCGAAAAGGCGAGGACAAGCACGATGCTGGGCAGCGCCATGCGCCGCTTGCGGGTAAAATATTCGGCGAGGAACCACGCCGACGCGGCGACGAACGCGCCGCCGAGCGCGGGATGGATCGAGGCGCCGATCCAGCCGACCGCGACGAGCAGGATGACCGCCGCGATGCTGACGAAAATATCGTTGAAGCCGGTGATAAGGCGGAATGATTCCTCATCCGCTCCGGGGGCGGCGCGCACCGATGCAATATGCGACCGGAAAGCCAATGCGGCCTCCGGCGTCAATACCTTTGCATCGACCGCGGCTTGCAGGTCGCTTTCACTGTACATCGGGGTCGTCCTTTTGTCCGATCCCCTTGCCCCGCACTGCTTCTAGCAGGTCTGTATTAGTGATGCAATACAATAAGTCAGGAGAAGATTTCCGCCGAGGTCAGCCGCTCGCGCTGCGCGATGGTGATCCGATCGACAACGCGCAGCGCGAGCAGATAAAGGACCAAATTGATCCCCGAAAAGAAGATCGACAGGATTAGCGCCTCGCGTTCCTTGGCGGGGTTCGTAGCGTCCGTCCACGCCAAGGTCAGGACGATGCCGACCGCGATCGAGAAGGACCAGACACCCCACCAGCCGACGAGCAGTCCATTGCCGCTCGACAGGCTGTCGTCATTGCCGCCGTGGCTGGCGTTCCAGATCTGGCGCATTGCTTGATAGGGTCTGACGAAATTGGCGAACGGCACGAAATGCCACCCGACCGCCCACGCCGGGGTGAAGGTGAAGCCGGGAACACGCGCGGCCTTCACGTTCGCGGCAGCGCGATATATCCACATGCAGAAGATCACGGTGGTGACGAGTTCGACCAAAAGGTCGGCCGCCGTCACACCGAGGTAAAGCGCGTTGAACCCTTCGATCGGTGCGTTGTCGGCTAGCGACACCAGCCCGTTCAGTTCGGCGACCTCGCCGACGAGGACCAGCGCGACCAGAATGAAACCCGCGACGAGCAGGGCTTTGACGAGCCTGCCGCGCCGTTGGAGGAGGGCGATGCCTTCGCCCAGGTTCATGTCGGTCATAAGCAGCACCCCCGCGACCGGCGTTGCCCGCCCCGGGCCTCGCCGATACGCGGAACATCTACCCGCCTCACCCCAGCGCCATCAACGCCTTCATGACGTTCATCGACTGTTCGCTGCCCGACTGCGGGACGATCTCGCCATTGCGGTCGATGATCTTCTCCCATGCCGCGGCGACGCCTTCGGGGGTGCGTTCGCCCTCGGGCAGCGCGACGCCGGGGGTCATGGTGACATAGGCGGCGTGGAACGCGCCCGCGCCCGCGCCGATAATCATGTTGGTCGGCGCATCCTCGCTGACGAGGTAGAGCGCCGCGGGGACGACATTCTCGGGCGTGAACTTTTCGAACAGTTCGGCGGGGAAGATATCCTCGGTCATGCGCGTGCCGGCGACCGGCGCGATCGTGTTGCAGCGAATATTATATTTCGCGCCTTCGAGGTGGAGCGTCTTGGTCAGCCCGGCAAGGCCGAGTTTCGCCGCGCCATAATTGGCTTGGCCGAAATTGCCGTAGAGGCCGGTCGACGAGGCGGTCATCAGGATGCGGCCATAGGCCTGTTCGCGCATCAGGTCCCAGCACGCCTTGGTGACATTGGCGCTGCCGCTGACATGCACCTTCAGCACCAGGTCGAAATCGGCGGGCTCCATCTTGGCGAAGCTCTTGTCGCGCAGGATGCCGGCGTTGTTGATCAGGACGTGGACGCCGCCCCATTCTTCCTTCGCCTTGGCGACCATTTCGACCATCTGCTCATATTCAGTGACGCTGCCCCCGTTCGACATCGCGGTGCCGCCCGCAGCGCGGATTTCCTCGACAACCTGCAGCGCGGCGTCCGAATGGCCGGTGCCGTCGCGCGATCCGCCGAGGTCGTTGACGACGACTTTCGCGCCGCGCCGCGCGAGTTCGAGCGCGTAGGCGCGGCCAAGGCCGCCGCCGGCGCCCGTAACAATAGCAACACGGCCGTCAAATTTGATCGTCATGATGGTCTCCCGGAAGGGGCCGCCCTTGCAGAAAGGTAGCCCGAAAAAACTGGACCGTCCTTAGCCGTTCATGCCCCGCTGGCAAGAGGGAGCGAAAACGCCGACTGCAACGGAAGTGTCATCTTAAAGACGTGCAACTGTCACATATCGGTCATAACAGCGCCCACAGATTGTCACTTTTTCGCAACGGAGCAGATCCCTCATGCGTCACGCCCTGACCGCCGCCCTGCTGGCGACGTCGATGTTCAGCCTGCCGACCGCCGTCCACGCGCAGGCGATGACGGCCGAGGAGGCGGCACAACTGCGCGCCGAACTCGCGGCGCTTAAGTCGCAGGTGCAGACGCTCGAAACCCGGCTCGACGCCGCGACCGCGCAGCCGGCGCCCGCTCCCGCGCCGGTATCGACGCCGGCACCGCCGTCGGTTACTGCCAAGCCGGCGACCGAGATTAGCTGGAAGGGCGCGCCCGAGGTCAAGACCGCCGACGGCTGGAGCTTCAAGCCGCGCGGGCGTATGCAGGTCGACCTGGCGGGCGTCGACACCCCCGCCGGGGTCACCGGGGCGCGCGGCGGCCTGAAGACCGAATTCCGCCGCGTCTACCTTGGCGTTGACGGCAAGATTCCGGGCGGTTTCGCCTATCGCGTCGAGGCCGACATCGCGAATAATTCGGTCGAGCTGACCGACGTCTATCTCACTTACGGCACCGGGCCGCTGTCGGTCACCGCCGGGCAGATCAAACCCTTCTGGTCGCTCGACGAAATGACGAGCGACCTGTTTACCAGCTTCATGGAGCGCGCCGCCTTTGCACAGGCATTCGGCTTTGAACGCCGCCTCGGCCTGTCGGCGCAGTATAAGGGCAAGGATATACTGCTCCAGGGCGGCGTGTTCGGCGACAATGTCAACGACTTGCTCGACGACAGCAACAATGCACTCAGCATCGACGGGCGCGTGGTATGGATGCCCAAGCTGGGCGATACCCAGCTGCACCTCGCGGCGTCGGGGCATTATCGCGATCCCAACGATCCCGCCGCAACTGGCCGTTACCGTGCTCGGCCATTCGCCCACACGACCGACGTGCGGCTGGTCGATACCGGCCTGCTCGGTGTGTCGAGCGAACGCGGCCTTGGCCTCGAAGGCGCGGTGATCGCGGGGCCGTTCCACGCGGCGGGCGAAGGTTTCTGGCAGACCGTCAAGCGCACGGGTTCGGCCGATCCGACCTTTTTCGGCGGCTATGCCGAGGTCGGCATGGTGCTGACCCCCGGCGACGCGCGCGGATATAAGGATGGTGCGTTCGATCGGCTGAAGCCGTCGAAGCCGATCACCGCTGGCGGGATCGGCGCGATCGAACTCAACGCGCGCTACGATCATCTCGACCTCAACGACGGCGGAATTATCGGCGGACAGCAAAGGGGGGCGCTGATCGGGCTCGTCTGGGCGCCGATCGACTATATCCGCATCACCGCCAATTACGGCAGGCTGTGGATCGATGACGCGCGCATCGCGACCGCGACGGGCGACCGCAGCTATTCGGCGGACACCTTCGGGCTGCGCACGCAGGTCGATTTCTGATTATCGGAACGTCGGCTTTGGCGTGGTGAGCTGACGTTCACCCTCTCCCGTCGGGAGAGGGATATGCAGGCTTGGTTGCGCAGCAACCTAGCCGAAGTTGGGTGAGGGGATCACCCGTCAACTGCGCAGACGAACCTCAGACACCCTCACCCAACCCTCTCCCAAAGGGAGGGCTTTATGGCCGCTTCCGGTCGTTAGCGGCCGGTCACGCCCGTGCGATGAGGCTTCAGACGCTCTTCCCCGAATCCAGCGCATAACCCGCCGACCGCACCGTCCGGATGATATCCGTCGTGCCGGGCAGGTTGATCGCCTTGCGCAGGCGGCGGATATGGACGTCGACGGTGCGCAGTTCGATGTCGCTGTCCTGGCCCCAGACGCTGTCGAGCAATTGCCCGCGCGAAAAGACGCGGCCCGGATGCTCCATGAAATGGCGCAGCAGGCGAAATTCGGTCGGCCCCATCGCGACGATCTGGCTGTTGCGCACGACCTTGTGCGCGACCGAATCCAGCTCGATGTCGGCATAGGTCAGCATCTCGCCGGCCAGCGCTGGGCGCAGGCGGCGCAGCACCGCCGACACGCGCGCAACCAGTTCGCGCGGGCTGAACGGCTTGGTGACATAATCGTCGGCGCCGGTCTCAAGCCCGCGGATGCGATCCTCTTCCTCGCCGCGCGCGGTTAGCATGATGATCGGGACGTTCGCCGATTTTGGGTTGCGGCGCAGGCGCCGGCAAACCTCGATGCCCGGCAGGCTTTCGATCATCCAGTCGAGCAGGACGATGTCGGGGACGCGTTCCTCGACGAGGACGAGCGCCTGCTCGCCGTCGGGGGTCTGACGGACCGAAAAACCTTCGCGTGCGAAATGCCAGACGATGAGCTCGGCGATTGCCTCATCATCCTCGATCAGTAGCAGGTCGGGCTGCGGCATCAGCCTTGCTCCTGTTCCGCGGCGCCATCTTCGGGCTGTTCGCCGCGCTCGCGTTCCTCCATTCGTTCGCCGGTGACGACATAATAGACCATCTCGGCGATGTTGGTCGCATGGTCGCCCATGCGCTCGAGGTTCTTGGCGACAAACAGCAGATGCGCGCTTTCCGAAATATATTTCGGATTTTCCATCATGAAGGTGACGAGCGTGCGAAAGATGCTGTTGTAGAAATCGTCGACATTCTTGTCGCGGACCGTCACGCGCACCGCGAGTTCGGCGTCGCGCGCCGCAAAGCTGTCGAGCGCGTCGTGGATCAACTCGGCGACGATGCTCGACATCGACATCAAAAGCGGGATCGCCTCGATCGACCGCGTCTGGTCCATCAGCGCGACGCGCTTGGCGATATTCTTCGCATAATCGCCGATGCGCTCGACAACCGACACGATCTTGAGCGCCGCGATCATTTCGCGGAGATCGTCGGCCATCGGGGCACGGAGCGCGATCGTCTGGACCGCGAGCTGTTCGACTTCGCTTTCGAGCGCGTCGATCTTCTTGTCGTCGCGCACCACCTGTGCAGCGAGGTCGAGGTCGCCATTGTTGAGCGCGGTCATCGCCTGAAGCAGCGCCTGTTCGGCGCGGCCGCCCATGTCGCTGATCAATCCGCGGAGGCGGTTGAGGTCTTCGTCGAAAGCCTTGACGGTGTGATCGTTGACTACTGCCATCTACTTCGTCCTTTTGCGGTCGCTGGGCTTATCCGTAGCGGCCGGTGATATAATCCTTGGTCCGTTCCTGCTTCGGGTTGGTGAAGATGTCGGTCGTCTTCCCATATTCGACTAACGTCCCGAGGTGGAAAAAGGCGGTGCGCTGCGACACGCGGGCCGCCTGCTGCATATTGTGCGTGACGATGACGATGGCATATTTGCCGCGCAGCTCGTGGATCAGCTCCTCGATCTTCGCGGTCGCGATCGGGTCGAGCGCCGAACAGGGCTCGTCCATCAATATGACTTCGGGATCGACCGCGATCGCGCGCGCGATGCACAGGCGCTGCTGCTGCCCGCCCGACAAGGCAGTGCCGCTTTCGAGCAGGCGATCCTTGACTTCGTCCCACAGGCCGGCACGCACCAGCGCGCGTTCGACGATGACATCGAGGTCGGCCTTGTTCGGCGCGAGCCCGTGGATGCGCGGACCATAGCCGACATTGTCATAGATCGACTTGGGGAAGGGGTTCGGTTTCTGGAACACCATGCCGACGCGGGCGCGCAGCTGCACGACGTCCATCGATGGCGCATAGATATCCTCGCCGTCGAGCTCGATCTGTCCCGTAACGCGCGCGCTGGCGACGGTGTCGTTCATGCGATTGAGCGAGCGCAGAAAGGTCGACTTGCCGCAGCCCGACGGGCCGATGAAAGCGGTGACCAGGTCGGTGCCGACGTCGATCGACACGTCGTTGATCGCCTGTTTGTCGCCATAGAAGACGTTGACGCCGTGCGCCTTCATCTTCGGGTCGATAATGGTCAGGTCTTCTTGGGTCATGTTCACCAGCGTTTTTCGAATTTGTTGCGAAGATAGATCGCAAAGGCGTTCATCGACAGCAGCACGATAAGCAGCACGATGATCGCGGCGGAGGTTTTCTCGACAAAGCCCCGGTCGACTTCGTCCGACCAGAGGAAGATCTGCATCGGCAGCACGGTCGCCGGCGAACAGATACCGCCCGGAACGTCACCGATGAAGGCACGCATGCCGATCAAGAGCAAAGGCGCGGTCTCCCCCAGCGCGCGCGCCATGCCGATGATGGTGCCGGTCAAAATGCCCGGCAGCGCGAGCGGCAGGACATGGTGGAACACCACCTGCACGGGACTTGCGCCAACACCCAGCGCAGCGTCGCGGATCGAGGGCGGCACCGACTTGATCGCGTTGCGGCTGGCGATGACGATCACCGGCATCGTCATCAGCGCCAGCGTCAGGCCGCCGACGAGTGCGCTCGCCTGGCAGATGCCGAACCAGTTGATGAACACCGCGAGCGCGAGCAGGCCAAAGATGATCGAGGGAACCGCGGCAAGATTGTTGATCGACACTTCGATGAGGTCGGTCCAGCGGTTCTTCGGCGCATATTCCTCAAGATAGAGCGCCGCGAGCACGCCCGTGGGAAAGGCGATGAGGAAGGCGATGAAGATCGTCAGCACCGACCCCTTGAGCGCGCCCCAGATGCCCGCGACCGCGGGATCGGTGGCGTCGGCGTTCTTGAAAAAGGGCCAGTGGATGCCGGTCCCCAGCTTGCCGTCACGCTCCAGCGCATCGACCCGCGCCCCGAGTTCGCCGCGCGCGCCGTCTTTCGCCATGATGTCGACCGCCGATGACGCCGGCAGTTCGAACACCGTCTTGCCGTTCAGGAGTTCGGGGTCGGCCTTGATCTCGCTGCGCACTTCCTTCCACGCATTCTCCGAAATCAGCTCGGCCCCGCCGTCGCCCAGCGCTTCGTCGGCGGCAAAGGCGACGATGTCGGCCAGCCCTGCGTTCGCGATCACCTGATCGGCGTCGGCATCGCCCAGCCGCGACGTATCGACCGTCAGCGGCGTGCTCTTGAAATCGATCGGCACCGCGACATGCGTATAGGTAAAGCCGCGCGCGCCGTTGCCGACCATCACGAACAGCAGGAAGGCGAGGAAAGCGCCCGAGAGTAGCACCGCGCCCAGCCCGAACAGCTTGAAGCGGCGTTCGGCGGCGTAGCGGCCCGCGATGCGCTTTTGCATCACGGTGCCTTTCCAGTCGGTGGGGGCGGTTTCCCTATTCATAAGCTTCGCGATACTTTTTGACGATGCGCAGGGCGGCGATGTTGAGCAGCAGCGTGACGATGAACAGCACGAGCCCGAGCGCGAAGGCGGCGAGCGTCTTGGCGCTGTCGAACTCCTGATCGCCGGTGAGCAATTTGACGATCTGCGCGGTCACCGTGGTG
The DNA here is from genome assembly GCF_000803645.1 of Sphingopyxis fribergensis. NCBI lineage: Bacteria > Pseudomonadati > Pseudomonadota > Alphaproteobacteria > Sphingomonadales > Sphingopyxidaceae > Sphingopyxis > Sphingopyxis fribergensis. The sequence continues at coordinate 1,517,688 of NZ_CP009122.1, forward strand.
ACGCTGGCAAAGGGGTTGGCAGTCATGTTGGCGGAGAGGCCCGCCGCCATCACGACGATCATCGTCTCGCCAATCGCGCGGCTGACCGCGAGCAATATGCCGCCCATCACGCCGGGCAGCGCGGCGGGGATCAGCACCTGGCGGATCGTTTCGTTCGGGGTGGCGCCGAGGGCGAGCGATCCGTCGCGCATCGCCTGCGGCACCGCGTTGATGCTGTCGTCGGCCATCGACGACACGAACGGGATGATCATCACCCCCATCACGATGCCCGCGGCAAGCGCGCTTTCGGTCGAGGCGTTCGGAATGCCCAGCATCACCGCGAAATTGCGCAGGGCAGGGGCGACGGTCAGCGCGGCGAAATAGCCGTAGACCACGGTCGGCACCCCCGCGAGGATCTCGAGGATCGGCTTGACCCAGCGGCGCACCGCGGGCGCGGCATATTGGGTGAGGTACACCGCGGTCATCATCCCGATCGGGATCGCGACGATCATCGCGATGATCGCGCCGATCAGCACCGTGCCCCAGAACAAAGGAATGCCGCCGAACGTGTCGGGCTGCGGCGCCCCGCTTTGCGGCGCCCATGTCGTCCCGAACAGCAATTCGGCGGGCGAGACGAGGCGGAAAAAGCGGATCGATTCAAAGAGCAGTGAGAGCACGATGCCGAATGTCGTGAGGATCGCGACCAGGGACGCGAGCAGCAGGAACAGCATCACGATCCGCTCGACCCGCGTTCGCGCCCGGAAATCGGGTTTGATCCGCGTGAAGGCATAAAGCCCGCCCGCGAGCGCCAGCGCGAGCATCGCGGCGATGCCGATCCACGCATATTTGTGGCTCGCGTCGGCATAGGGCTGCACCAGCGGCGCCGCGGCGGGCAGCCGCACCCTGTCCTGCTTGCCTTCGGCAACGCTGCGCGCGTCGGACAGGATCGCCCCGCGCTCGAACCCGAAAGAGGGGAGCGACTGCGCCGCTTCGCTCGTCAGCACCTGGTTGGTGATCAGCGCCGGCGAAACCGACGACCAGACGGCGAGGAACAGCGCCGCGGGGGCAAATAGCCACAGCGCGACATACCAGCCATGATATTGCGGGCGCGAATGGAGCTTTGTACCCGCGCGCCCCGCGAGCAGGTTCGACCGTTGCCGACCGGCAATCCAGCCGATCAGGGCTAACCCTGCGATCAAAAGCAAAAGGGCGGCGGCGTTGAAGGTCACGTCTCAGCGATTCCCCATTTTCCGTTTGCATCGAGCGAGTCGAGATGCGCCTGGCGCAGGGCTCGCGTGTCTCGACTTCGCTCGACACGAACGGAGGGTAGGCGGTCCAAAAAGACGGTGGCCGGACGGGCGAGCCCGCCCCGGCCACCAGCGGGAGGAAACTTAGTTGAGCTCAGCGCCGTTCAGCACGGTCATGCCGGTGCCCGCGGCGGTCGCCTTGTCGGCGATCGCCTTCGGCGACACGATCAGCCCCTTGGCGTTCAGATAACCGCCTTCGCCCGCGCCCTTCAGGAACTCGGCGACATATTCGGCGAGGCCGGGGACGACGCCGACATGCGCCTTCTTCACATAGATGAACAGCGGGCGCGAACCGGGATAGCTGCCGTCGGCGATCGCGGCATAGGTCGGCGCGACGCCCTGGATCGGCACCGCCTTGATCTTGTCCTTGTTGGCGTCGAGATAGCTGAAGCCAAAGATGCCAAGGCTGGTCGGGTTCTTGTCGAGCTTCGAGATGATGAGGTTATCATTCTCGCCCTGCTCGACATAGAAAGGCGCGCCGCGCAGCGCGGTGCAGGTCGCCTCATGCTTGTCCTTGTCGCTGGCCTTCAGCGCCTTCATCTCGGGATTGGCGTCGCAGCCGGTGCCGAGGATCAGTTCCTTGAACGCATCATAGGTGCCGCTGGTCGACGGCGGGCCGAATACCGAGATGGCGACCGCGGGGAGGGCGGGGTTCACATCCTTCCACGTCTTTGCGGTGTTCGGCTTGCCATAAGGATTGGCGGCGAGCGCCTTATAGACATCTTCCTCGGTCAGCTTGAAGCCGGGACCGCGCTGCGCTTCGCCGAGCGCGATGCCGTCGATACCGATCTGGATTTCGACGATATCCTTGACGCCGTTCGCGGCGCAGGTGTCGAATTCCTTCTTCTTGATGCGGCGCGAGGCGTTCGCGATGTCGGCGGTGTCGCCGCCGACGCCGGCGCAGAAGCGTTCGAAGCCGCCGCCGGTGCCCGTGCTGTCGATCTTCGGCGTCTTGTTGCCCGTCGCTTCGGCGAACTTCTCGCCGACCGCGGTGGCAAAGGGATAGACGGTCGACGAACCGACCGCGCTGATATAATCGCGCGCCCCGCCGCCCGAAGACGCCTGATCCTGGCACGCGGAAAGCGCGAGCGCGCACGTCGCGGCGCCAGCAATAAGAGCGAATTTCTGGAACATGGAAAAATCCTGTGGTGGGGGTCGTTACCGATCCAAGCCACCACCCCCGCGGCGACTCGCTGAGGGCCATTTGGGGGAGTACTGTGACGTGTTTGTGACAGGGAGTGTCATATAAGTGTCACTATCAAGCTGCGTCAGCATTATTTCGGGCTGCCATCCGTTCGAGCTCTTGTATCAGTAAATGCAACGAGGTCGATGGATTGGGCTCGCTTGTAGTTTCTGCATCTCGGAGAGCTTTGATAGCATTCGTTCGCGCTTGGGCGCTTCGGGGTTCCAGAGATAATCCGATATCAGGGAGATTTTTCCGATACTCTGGCCAAAGCGAAACCAATTTATCGACTGCGCACCCCCCGCGTGATTTTTGACCGGATTCCGTAAAAGGAGTTCGGGTGTACTGGAAATGAAGAATGAACCAGTACTCTATGCACGGATCGGAAACGTGAACAATAAAATCACGATTCTTATAAAGATTGTTTATAGACTTTCCAGAAGAAATTGCCCCCTGGAAATTATCTGTCAAATGTCGGTCTCGATCAATAACGCAAAAGCACTTATCTATTGACGGATCTTTCTTAAATCTTGCTTCGGCATACTTTACAACCGATTTTGGATCGCTTCCGCATTCCGCTCCGCATATATCGATGCCCACGTTTGCGAGGCGAAGTTTCCTTCTGTAATGAGCAAAGTATGCAGGCTCTGTGCTTTCTCCTTCGCAAACTATCAGCAAAAATTGCCGCGGCTCTCTGCTCGCTTTTCGCCGCTGAATGCTGCGAGTGTCCCGTGAACGTTTCATTCAGAATCAACAAACTTTAGCAGGTAGGAATCGATCGTGGGAATTCCGCCGTACCGTCCTCTTAGGTAGCCTCGCTCCAAGGCCTCAGTTCGCCGAGGTGCGTAGTCAGAGAGCGGCACAAGCTGTGCGCCGCAGCCGTCGTTTTCGATAAACCAAACTTGATCCCGTCGAACGAGTTCGTCCCTCAATATGCTAACATCATGCGAAGTACAAATCAGCTGGGCTCTTTTGGGATTGGTACGTTTAGAGTTAAACATCTTTATCAAAAAATGAACGACCACGGGATGAAGGCTCGTGTTGATTTCATCGATCAGGAGGCAGTAGCCGTTTTCTAGCGTGTCATGAAGCGGCCCAGAAAGATTGTACAGTGCTCTAGTTCCGGTAGACTCTTCCTTTATCGGAAGCATGGCCGTCGTTCCGTCGGATTTTCTTTTTACAAATTTTACCACTTTTCTTTTATCTTGAAATGGACTGGCGCCGGATGATCGCATCTCTTTTAAGAATTCTTTTGAAAAAGCCTTGTTAAGAAAGTTTATGTCAACATCTTCTTCTTCAAAGTGCAAGTCTTCTATATTAATATCCATGGCTTGAAGAAAGCTAACGACTTTTTTTCTAAATTTTTTATCTTCAAAGCAACGTTTTGTTGTGTAGGTGTCGCCGCTAGAGTCGATGCGCGTGGTTCGTAGATAGCTAGCAAGCCAGTTGTAGGGCTCTTTCAGGCTTTCTGAATTTAGCTGGATAGCAGTTGACAGAAAAAGCGCGTTTTCACGGGTGCTTTGCTGCCAAATATTCTTTGGTCCAGAAATTGCTTCTCCAAACTCGTATTCATATGATTTAGATTTTTTTACCCAATCTCTAGAAAATACTTTCCTAAATCTTGTTGATTTATCTGCTATATCTAAGCTTTCATATGTGATTCGTTTTTTATCGAATGAAAGCTTATACTCATATATATTTTTCTGAACGGAAAATAATATCCTGTATTGGGTGGGCTCGTTTTTGAGTTTGTCAATTAGTTCATTCGGATCGTGCTCTAGTTCTTCATCGGCTTGGCTATCCTTTGCAGAGCTTCTAACGAATCGAGATATGAACGAAAACGCATCAATCAACGATGATTTACCGCTGCCGTTCTTGCCCAAGATCAGGGCGGATGTGAGGGCTCTCGTTTTTGCTAAATTTCCTACTTCCCGAACGGCATCGTCATTCGCCTCTTTGAGGTTTGATGCGATCAGGGAAAGCGTGCTTGCCTCAGCAAACGCACGTTCATTTTGGATTTCAATTTCAAGTAACACGGGTTTCCTCGCTCTTTTTGCACCTTTCCTGCAAAAAATCCTTTAAAGCAAGCTTAATCCAAGTCGGAGGCATATATGATCCTCATCACCGGCCACGTCATCCTCACCCCCGAGCATCGCGAGCGCATGATCGCGCTCGGCGCCGGACATAGCGCGCGGTCGCGCGGCGAGGCGGGGTGTCTGGGGCATCGCTGCCATCTCGATGTCGAGCAGCCCGACCACCTCGTCTTTGTCGAGGAGTGGGCGGATATCGCCGCGGTGCGGACCCATTTCGCGGTGCCCGCCTCCGCCGCCTTCGTCGCCGAAATGCGCGTCCTCTCGCCGCAGCCGCCGGTGATCCGCATCTATGCCGCCGAGGACATCACCGCGAAGCTGATGGGGTAGCGCGATACTCCCCTCCCGCTTGCGGGAGGGGTTGGGGGTGGGCCAACACCGTGTCAGGTGCCCACCCCGCTGCGACTAGCGAGCAAGCTCGCAAGTCTCGCTGCCCCTCCCGCAGGCGGGAGGGGCCTGCGTTACTTCCCCAGCAACGGCGCCAGATACTGCCCGGTGAAGCTGCGCTTCTCCTTCACCACCTGCTCGGGCGTTCCCGCCGCGACGATCTCGCCGCCCTTGACCCCGCCTTCGGGGCCGAGGTCGAGTATATAGTCGGCGGTCTTGATGACATCCAGATTATGCTCGATCACCACGACGCTGTTGCCCTGATCGACCAGCGCCTGCAGCACTTCGAGCAATTTGCGCACATCCTCGAAATGGAGGCCGGTGGTCGGCTCGTCGAGGATGTAGAGCGTCTGCCCGGTCGAACGGCGCGACAATTCCTTGGCGAGCTTGACGCGCTGCGCCTCGCCGCCCGACAGTGTCGTCGCCTGCTGCCCGACCTTGATATAGCCGAGCCCCACGCGGACCAGCATCGCCATCTTCTCGCGGATCGACGGCACCGCCTTGAAGAATTCGGCCGCATCCTCGACCGTCATGTCGAGCACGTCGGCGATGCTGTGGCCCTTGAACTTAACCTCCAGCGTTTCGCGGTTGTAGCGTTTGCCGTGGCACGTCTCGCACGTCACATAGACGTCGGGCAGGAAGTGCATCTCGATCTTGATGAGCCCGTCGCCGGTGCACGTCTCGCAGCGCCCGCCCTTGACGTTGAAGCTGAACCGCCCGGGCTTGTACCCGCGCGCCTGGCTTTCGGGCAGCCCCGCGAACCAGTCGCGGATGATCGTGAAGGCGCCCGTATAAGTCGCGGGGTTCGAGCGCGGGGTGCGGCCGATCGGCGACTGGTCGATGTCGATCACCTTGTCGCAATGCTCCAACCCTTTCAGGCTGTCGTGCGGCCCCGCGATCATCCGCGCGCCGTTGAGCACGCGCGCCGCGCTGGCGTAAAGCGTGTCGATGATCAGGCTCGACTTGCCGCTGCCCGACAGGCCGGTGACGCAGGTGAAGGTCCCGAGCGGGATCTTGGCGGTGACATTTTGAAGATTGTTCGCGCGCGCGCCCTTGAGCACGAGGTCGAAGCCATTGCCCTTGCGGCGGTGCTTGGGCACCTCGATCTTCTTCGCGCCGGTCAGATACGCCGCGGTCAGGCTGTTCTTGTTCGCGAGCACCTGTTCGAGCGTGCCCTCGGCGACGATCTCGCCGCCGTGGAGCCCCGCGCCGGGGCCCATGTCGACGACATAGTCGGCGTGGCGGATCGCATCCTCGTCATGCTCGACGACGATGACGGTGTTGCCGAGGTCGCGGAGGCGCTTGAGCGTCGCGAGCAGCCGGTCGTTGTCGCGCTGGTGCAGGCCGATGCTCGGTTCGTCGAGGACGTAGAGCACGCCCGAGAGGCCGCTGCCGATCTGCGAGGCGAGGCGGATGCGCTGGCTCTCGCCGCCGCTGAGCGTGCCGCTCGTGCGGTTGAGGTTGAGATAATCGAGCCCGACATTGTTTAGGAACCCGAGGCGCTCATTGATTTCCTTGAGGATCGCCTTGGCGATCTGCCGCTGCGTGTCGTTGAGCTTCTCTTCGAGCGTGCTGAACCAGCCGAGCGCATCGGCGACCGAGCGCTGGGCCGACATGCTGATATCCTCGCCCGCGATTTTCACCGCGAGCGGTTCGGGGCGCAGGCGCGCGCCGTGGCACGTCTCGCACGGATGCGGTGCCTGATATTTGCTCAATTCCTCGCGCATCCACGCGCTTTCGGTCTGGAGCAGGCGGCGGTTGAGATTGCCGATCACGCCCTCGAACGCCTTGTGCGTCGTGTAGCTGCGCTTGCCGTCCTTGAAGGTCAGTTCGACGGGCTTGCCGCCGCTGCCGTAAAGGATGATCAACTGCACCTCACCCGGCAGGTCCTGCCACGGCGTCGTGAGATCGAAGCCATAGGCTTTGCCCAGGCTTTCGAGCACCTGCATATAATAAGGCGAGGGCGGGTTCGATTTCGCCCACGGCACGACCGCGCCCTTCTTGAGGCTCAGCGCATGGTTGGGGACGACGAGATCGGGGTCGAACTCCTGCCGCTCACCGAGCCCGTCGCATGCGGGGCACGCGCCCTGCGGCGCGTTGAAGCTGAACAGGCGCGGTTCGATCTCGGCGATCGTGAAGCCCGAGACGGGGCAGGCGAATTTCTCGGAGAAGATCAGCCGGTTCGCGGGGATGCCCGCGCCCTTCATCGCGCCGCCGGTGTCCTCTTCCTCGCGGCCCGGCACCGGGCCATCGGCGAGGTCGACATAGGCGAGCCCCTCCGCGAGTTTCAGCGCGGTTTCGAAACTGTCGGCGAGCCGCGTGCCGAGACCTTCGCGCACCGCGATGCGGTCGACGACAACCTCGATGTCATGCTTGTATTTCTTGTCTAGCGCGGGCGCCTCGCCGATCTCGTAGAATTCGCCGTCGATGCGGACGCGCGTGAAGCCGTCCTTCTGCCACTGCGCGAGTTCCTTCTTATACTCGCCCTTGCGCCCGCGCACGACGGGAGCGAGCAGATAGGCGCGCGTCCCCTCGGGCAGCGCCATCACACGGTCGACCATGTCGGTGACCGTCTGCGCGCTGATCGGCTCGCCGGTCGTCGGCGAATAGGGGATGCCGACGCGCGCCCACAGCAGGCGCATATAGTCGTAGATCTCGGTCACCGTCGCGACGGTGGATCGGGGATTCCGGCTCGTCGTCTTCTGCTCGATGCTGATCGCTGGCGACAGGCCATCGATATGCTCGACATCGGGCTTCTGCATCATCTCGAGGAACTGGCGCGCGTATGCGGAGAGGCTCTCAACATAGCGCCGCTGCCCCTCAGCATAGATGGTGTCGAAGGCGAGCGACGATTTGCCGCTGCCCGACAGGCCGGTGATGACGATCAGCGCATCGCGCGGCAGATCGACGTCGACGCCCTTAAGATTATGCTCGCGCGCGCCGCGCACTTTAATGTGGGTGAGACTCATGGGAGAGGTATGTTCCAGATTTGTTCTAGGGGCGCAAGTGCGGTTTTGCGCGGTTGGGCTCTAGATAGGGTGGCCGGAGCCGCGCCGCAATGCGGGACATAAGAGGGGAGCTTTCCACCAACATCCCAAAGGCTTCGACCAAGCGTCGTATCGTTCGCTTGACCGCTTGGCGTCACGGGCGGACAGTCATGGCCATGGTCGTCGTCCCTTTGGGTCGGCGCAGGGACCAAGGAGACGGGGAATGAAGACAGGATTTTTGGGCGCGGCCTCGCTGGCCATCGCAGCCGCACTGGCGGCGCCGACGCTGGCGCGGGATGTATCGCCATTGGCTTCGCTGATGGCCGACGAAGCAGCGGGTGGGACCGAAAGCGGATCGCTGACAGCGCTGACCTTCGGCAAATGGGGCGTCGATCTCGACGCGCGCGATCCGTCGGTGAAGCCGGGCGACGATTTCGACAAATATGCCAATGGCGGCTGGTTCGCGCGAACCGAGATTCCGTCGGATCAGGCCTCTGCAGGGGTCGATTACGACGTCTATAATTTGACCCAGCGTCAGCTCCGCGCGGTTGTCGCCGGAGCGCCCGCGGCGAGCCAGGTTGGCGGGCTCTATCAAAGCTTCATGGACGAGGCGCGCGTGGAGGCGCTCGCCGCCAAGCCGCTGATGGCCGATATCACGGCGGTCGCTGCGATCAAGGACAAGAGCGACATGGCGCGCTTCATGGGAGGCACGCAGGGGACGTTCGGCTCCACGATTGTCAGCGGCGGGCCCTACGCCGACACCGCCGATCCGACCGTCAACGTGCTGTGGCTGGGACAGGCGGGGATCGGGCTGCCCGAACGCGATTATTATCTGAGCGACAGCTTCAAGGCGCAGCGCGACGCGTATCGTGCCTATATCGCGCGGACGATGAAGATGGTGGGCAATGCCGACCCCGAAAAGGCGGCCGATGCGATCATGGCGTTCGAGACCGAGATCGCGAAGGTCAGCTGGGCCATCGCCGATCGCCGTGATATCGGCAAGATCAACAATCCGATGTCGGCGGACGAATTGGCGGCCTATGCGCCCGGGCTCGACTGGAACGCCTGGTTTGCGGGTTCGGGCATCGCGCCGCAAAAGCGTATCATCGTCAATGAAAAGACGGCAGTGCGGGATATCGCCGCACTCTATGCCAAGACGCCACTCGACACGGTCAAGCTGTGGCAGCAATTCCATGTCGCCGACAATGCCGCGCCCTATTTGTCGAAGGCGTTTGTCGACAGCAGATTCGAATATACCAAGGCGCTGAGCGGGGTCGGCGAACTGCGTCCGCGATGGAAGCGCGGTCTGACGCTCGTGGACGGCAGCCTCGGCGAACTCGTCGGCGAAACCTATTCGAAGCAATATTTCCCGGCGAGCGCGAAGGCGAAGATGGAGGTGCTCGTCACCAACCTGAAGCTCGCGATGGGCGACCGCATCCGGAACAACAGCTGGATGGCGCCGGCGACGAAGGACGCCGCGCTGGCGAAGCTCGCCAAGATGGACGTGATGGTCGGCTATCCCGACAAATGGCGCGACTATTCGGGGCTCAAGATCGATCCCGCGGACCTTTACGGCAATGTGAAGCGCAGCGCGGCGTTCGAATATGCCTATGCGCTGTCGGATCTGAACAAGCCCGTCGACCGCAAGAAATGGTCGATGAACCCGCAGGAAGTGAACGCTTACAACGGCGGGCTCGAGAACAAGATCGTGTTTCCGGCGGGCATATTGCAGGCTCCTTACTTTAGCGAGAGCGTCGACGATGCGGTCAATTATGGCGCGATCGGCGCGGTGATCGGCCACGAAATCACGCACGGCTTCGACGATCAGGGGCGCAAGATCGATGCCGACGGTGCGGTGCGCGACTGGTGGACGCCCGAGGATGCGGCACGCTTCGACGCGCAGGCCAAGGCGTTCGGGGCGCAATATGCAACCTATGAGGCCGCGCCGGGATCGTTCATCAACCCCGACCTGACGATGGGCGAGAATATCGCCGATCTGGCGGGGCTAGAGGTGGCTTATGACGCCTATCGCCGCTCGCTCGGCGGCAAGCCCGCGCCGGTGATCGACGGGCTGACCGGTGACCAGCGCTTCTTCCTTGCCTTTGCGCAAGCGTGGCGGACGAAGCAGCGCGAGGATGCGATCAAGCAGCAGGTGGCGAGTGACCCGCACAGCCCGGCGCGCTGGCGCATTATCGGGCCTGTGCGCAATGTCGATGCGTGGTACAAGGCGTTCAGCGTCGCCGCAGGCGCCAAATATTATCTGAAGCCCGAAGACCGCACACGGATCTGGTAGTCCTGAGACCCCTTTCTCAGGATTGGGCAGGGGCGGCCTTGTGTCGTCCCCGTACCGCCATCACGGTGAGCGACAGGGCTGCGCCGAGAATGACGAACAGCGCCGGAAAGCCACCGAGCACCGACATCATGCGGATGCCGTCGATGCCCGACGACGCGACGAGGATCGTCGCGACGAGGCCGATCGTCCCTCCCCACACGATCTTTACCGACAAAGGCGCTTCGGGCGTTTCGGGAGAGATTCCGTGCGTGGACAGCGAACTCATCGCAGACACGTTGCTGTCTGCGGCCGTGACATAGGACAGAAAGATCGCCGCGATCAGCAGCACGAGCACCGGCGTTCCGCCACCCAGCTTGCTGAAGAGGCTGTAAAGCAGCGGGTCGGGACCGACGCTGGTCAGAATGGCGTAAAGACTTCCGCCTGAATTCTGGTCGATGATGATCGTGGTTCCCGCGATCACGATCATCCAGGCCGCGCCGAACAACGAGGGCAGCAGCAGATTGAACAGGATGAAGGACCGCACGCTGTATCCTACCGCGAGCCGACCGAGGAACAGTGCGGTCACCGGCGCCCAGGCGAACCAGTTGGCCCAGTTGAAGATCGTCCATTGCCGATGCCAATCGCCGTCGACGTCGAGGCCAAGGCTGCGGGGAAGGAATGTCGCGCTATAATTGCCCATAGCTTTGAAACCGAGCGAGGGGAGCGCGTGCCAAGGACCCATCGCGAAGACGAACAGCAGCACGCCGAAGAACAGCCAGACGTTGAGCAGCGATAGCCGCGTGATGCCGCGTTGCAAGCCGAGCGCGGCGGAAATGACAAAGGTCGCGACGATTACCGCCGCAATCGCCCAGCGTAGTGCCGGGCCGCCGGAAAAGCCGCCCAAGCCTTCTAACCCACCCGCCAATGCAAGAACTCCGGCGCCGAGCGAGGCCGCCATGCCGGCGACGAGCGCAAACAGGCACACGATGTCGATGATCGTACCGATCCGTCCATGCGCGCGCGTGCCGATCAACGGCACGAACAGCGACGACAGGCTGAACGGTTCGCGGCGGTTGTAATAGACGAGCGCAAATGCCAGCCCCGCGACGGTGTAGATGGCATAGGGGGTCAGCGTCCAATGCAGGAACATCGTCGACATCGCGAAGGTCGCCGCCGCATCGCTGCCCGGTTCCAGCCCGAGCATTGCGGGCGGGTCGTTGAGGTGGAATAAGGGCTCGGCGGCGCCCCAGAAGAGGATGCCGGTGGCGATGGTGGTGCAGAGCGTGACTGCGAACCAGCGCCAGCGGGTCAGTATCGGCTTCGCGTCCGGCCCGCCGATGATCCGCCCGCCGAGCGGCGAAACCGCGATGCCTGCCAGAAGCGCCAGAAAGCCGATTCCCGCCCAGGCGAAGAGCGGCGAGAAATTGCGCAATATCCAATCGTTGATCGCGGTTTCGGCTGCGACCACCGCCGCGCCCTGCCACAGGCTGAGGATGACGGCGGCGAGAAGCACTGCGAGCGGCGTGAAAAAAACCGGGCGATTGATGGGGTGCTTGGGTGATGCTGGCAAATGATCGGCCGATCGGACATGAAGAGGATACCCATGATGGCGGTTGCCTTCGAACAGGTCAATTCGAGGCTGGGAACGTGCTACCGGGCAAAGCGTTGGACCGGCAGCGCAATCGATTGAAGGAGAAGTTCCGATGACCAGGATGATTATGACGGCCACCACCGCGCTTGCGCTTCTCGTCTCGGGTCAGGCGGCAGCCTTCCAGACGCCTGCCGATGCGACGACGGCGGCGCAACCCGCCAAGGATGGCACCACCCCCGAAGAACGATCGAACACGGCGCGACTCAACGCCGAACAGGCGTCGCGCGCCAAGGCGGACAACACGACCTATGCGCAGGAAGTGTCTGCCGCACAGCAGCAGGTCGCGCATGATCAGACCGTGTTCACCGAGGAAACGGCGGCCTATGAGGCAGAAAAGGCGCGCGTCGCCGCGATGTCGGCCGAAGAACGGATGACGTGGGAGGCCGATGCCGCCGCGTGCAAGGCCGGCGACACCACCCGCTGCGCCGCGCCGACAAAGCCGCCGCGCTAAGGCGTCAGTATTCGGCGGGGGTGGGGAGCATCACGTCAAGGGCCGGGGATTCGTCGGCCGTCCCAACCGCGCGCAGGTCTTCGCTCGTCGCCGCCGCGTGCGGCTCGGGGTCGGGAAAGCGTCCGCCGTAGCGATAATCGTCGCCGGGATCTGCGAGGATGGGTGGATCGATGTCCACCGCTCCCAGCTCGCGGAATTCGTCGCTCATCCTGATGTCGCGGTCTGCCCGAAGCCGCAGTGCGACGCCGTAGCTATCCGCGCACCCCGGGCAGGGAAGGATTCCGCCGTCGCGCTGTGCAACCAGCGCGTCGGGGTTGGCGCTAAGGTTCGAATAGGACGTCCGTCCACCGGTTTCGCCGCCGAGCCGCGTCCCGGCGGCCATCTCGCCCAGCATGGCCCCGGCGGTCACGCCGGCCAGCGCCAGCACCGACCAGCGGAACAGCCGCACCCCTTTGTGCCGACTCGCAGCGAAAGATAATTTCTTCCCCATCGGCCAATTTGGCCATGACCAATTGCCAGATGCAAGTCCGGTGTCATGATGTTGCCCGCCGGTCGGCCATTGGTCGACGGATCGACGCCTTTCGTCTGTCAATCGAGCCGCTGTCCGCCCCGATCGATCCAAAGGCGATTCTGATGACGTCCAGGGGATATTACTCCCTTGCGGGATATCGGAAGACGGTCTCCCCGGTCCGCCAGCCGGTATTCCGCATCCTTTTGAAGAGAGGACTCCCCCATGGCGAAATTTTCTTTCCTGTTGGCCGCGCCGGTTGCGCTGGCTGGCTTTTCGGTTCCGGCCGCAGCCGAAGACGAGGGTGACCGGCACACGGTCGTTGTGCGATACGACGACCTGAACCTATCCAGCGTCCAGGGCCGCGAGCGGTTAAGCACCCGCGTCAAATATGCCGTGCAGAAAGTGTGCGGCAGCCGGCCCACGCACCGGCAGGGGCTTCGCGAACGCGGCCTCGCCAATCGCTGCGAGGACACGGCGATGGCCGACGCCGATGTGAAACTCGCCGGCCTGTTCAACGGCGAAAGTGCGCGCCTCGCCGACCGCGGCAGAATCGCCGTCGTCGCGGCTCCCTGACCAACCCCGCCGTATGTTGATCCCGAAAGGCGGTCATGCCCCCGGCGGGCATGGCCGCTTTTTTCGGCTCAGGCGTGCATGATCGCCTTGACATCGTGGAGATAGGTGCGGCCGATGCGGTGTACGCCGCCTTCACCCAGGTCGACGCTCCATGCGCCGTCGCCATGGTGCTTCAGTCCGACAATGCCTTCGCGGCGGATCATCTTCGACCGATGGATACGCATGAACTGGTCGGGGTTCATGCGGGCTTCCAATGATTTGATCGTCTGGTGAATCAGCCAGCTGCGGCCACCGACATGCAGGCGCATATAATCGCGCTCGGCCTCGATCAGGTCGACCTGGCCCGCGTCGATGCGCAGCATCTCTCCGCGGTTCTGGACCCAGAATTCGTTGATCCATTTGCTCTTCTGCGCCGGCGCGCGCTCGGTTGCACGCCATTCGCGAACGCGCGAGAGGGTGCGGGCGAGGCGTTCGGGTGAGACGGGCTTGAGCAGATAATCGACCGCGGCGACATCGAAGGCCGCGACCGCATAGCGATCGAAGGCCGTGACGAACACGACCGCTGGCGGATTATCCAACCCCTCGATCGCCGCCGCGACCTCCAGCCCGTTCAGGTCGGGCATCGCGATGTCGCAGAGCACGAGGTCGGGTGCGAGCGCATCGACCATGCGCAGCGCCGAGGCGCCGTCGCTGGCCGTACCGACGAGCGAGACGCCGTCCTGCTGGCCGGTCAGGATCTGCAACCGTTCGATGGCGAGCGGTTCGTCGTCGACGATCAGCGTACGCAATGTTTGAATCATGGGTCAGCAGGCCTCCCGTGCCAGCGGCAGCCAAAGCGATACAACAAAGCCGCCGTTATCCGAAGGGCCCCATTCGCAGCCGGCGGTGGGGCCATAGCGCGTCAGCAGGCGTTCGCGGACATTGCCGAGCCCAAGGCCGGTGCCTGACGCAGGGGCGGGCGCCTTTGGGTCGATATCATTCTCGATCCGCAGCACTAGCAGCCCATATTCGGCGCTGGCAGTCAGGCGGACTGCAATCTTCCCCTTGCTCGGCGCGACGCCATATTTGATCGCATTTTCGATGATCGGTTGCAGGATCAGCACGGGGACGCAGGCATTCTCCAGCTCCTTTGGCATCGACACCTCGACCTGCAGCCGGTCGGGGAAACGCGTCTGCTCGATGTCGAGATAGAGGCGCTGGAGAGCGATCTCCTCGTCGAGGCTGACGAGCTGCTCCGGATCGACCGCGAGGCTCGATCGCAGGAAGGACGACAGATTCATGATCATCGTCTCGGCCTCGCTCTTCGATCCCTTGAGAACGAGGGTCGACAGCGAATTGAGCGTGTTGAACAGGAAGTGCGGGTTGACCTGATAATGCAGCGCGCGGAGCTGGGCGGTCTGCGCTTCGATCCGAAAGTGATTGGCGCGGCGTTCGACCGCGCGCATCTCGTTGGCATAGCCGAAGGCGACATAGAGCGCGGCCCACACGGCGAAAAAGAAATACCAGCGGATCGAGCTGTCGAGGATCAGCATCATTTCCCATGCGCCGGGATATTTGCCCTGCATCTCCTCGATCAGCTTGGCGCCGTCCGCCACGGGAAACCAGTAATAGAAGACGAGAAGATTGACCGTCGCATAGATGATGACGAGCGGTACGGCCGCTCCCATTGCCGCGGCGAGGCGGGCGCCGAAACTTTGCGGCTGGGCGCGTTGGAGCAGCTGGTAAAGGACGAAGGTGCACAAAATGCCCGCGATCACCACGACGGCGCGGCGCCCGGATGACGTCCATTGCTCGGGCGCGCCGGTCAGCATCGCAAGGACCGTGGTGATCAGGAAATAGATCACCCACATGGCGATGATCGAGCCGATCGCGACGCGCGGATTGACCCGCGCGTCCGAGGCGCGCCAATCGGGGTCCGTCGCCAGCATTTTCGCGCGCTGGTCACGCAGCGCGTCCTTGCGGTTTGTCATGTTCATTGACGATGCTTTAGCGGCAAATAGCAGTCGATGGCTAGCGGGCGCCGGGCCGCCAGTCGAAGCTGCGCGCGTCTTGGTCGAAAGCGGGAAGCCCGTCAGCTCGCCGGTTGCGGCAATGCGCGGCGCCAATTGCCGCGCTTATATATGGCCCAAGCCATCGCCAGCGAGGCGAGCGACGAGAGCGGAAAGCTCCACCATAGGATATCGCTGCCCACCGACGGGTAACCGAAATAATAGATTCCGATGCGGATCGGGAACATCGACAGGAACAGGATGACGAGCGGCGGGACGACCGAGCCGTTGGCGCGCAGCGTGCTGATCAGCACGATCGTCGTGCCGAACGGCAGGAAGGTCCAGGTCGCGATCAGCTGAATATTGCGCGCGACGTCGATCGCCGGGCTTTCGCTCCCGAGGAAAAGCGCGAGCGCGGCGCGGTCGAACGCGAGGAGGAGGGCGATGAGCACGCCGGTCATCGCGAGGTTGATTGCGATGCCGCTGTTCGTCACCGACGATACACGGTCCCAGCGCCCGGCACCGATATTCTGCGCCGCCATCGAGCTGACCGCAGCGCCGACCGCGAGTGCGGGCATCTGGATGTAATTCCATAGCTGGAGCGTGGCGCCATAGGCGGCGGCGGTGACGATCCCCTCGCGGTTGACGAGCCCGACCATGACGAGCCCAGCGCCCGAGATGACGAGCATCTGCGCGCCCATCGGCAGGCCGCGGCCGATGATGAAGCGGAGCTCGCTCCATTTGGGGTAGAGATAGGTAAGCTCGCGGCCGCGGAGGCGCAGGACGTGATTCTTCGCGTAGAACCAGCCGATCATGCCCGCGAGGCTAATCGTCCCCGCGACGGCGGTTGCCAGCGCGCTGCCCGCGATTCCCAGGCGGGGAAAGGGGCCGAGGCCGAGGATCAGCACGGGGTTGAAGACGATATCGAGCACGACCGCGAGGATCATGAAGCGGAGCGGCGTCACGGCATCACCGGCGCCGCGCGAAGCCATCATCAGCGTGACCGAGAGCATACTGGCAGGAACCGCGAGGAAGGTGACGCGAAGATAATCATGCGCGAGCGCGAAGGCTTCGGCCGGGGTCTTGAGCCAGCGCAAAATCTGGTCCGACGCGAACCAGCCGAGGATCGCGATCACGACCGAGAAGATCAGCGCAAGGCCGATCACGCCGCCGGTCGCGCGGCGTGCGGCGTCGATATCGCCGCGGCCCATCGACTGACCGATCAGCACCGTCGCCGCCATGCCGAAGCCGAAAAAGGCGCCGAACATCAGGAACATGATGATGTTCGCATTGGCGGTCGCGGCGAGCGCGCCTTCGCCGAGGAACTGCCCGACCCAGATCGAGTTCACCGAGCCTGAGAGCGTCTGGAGGATGTTCGACGCGAGCGTCGGCAGCGCGAAGATAATCAGCGTTTTGGTGATCGGCCCCGTCGTCAGGTCCATCCGCCCGCCGCCGCGTGCGGTCTGGCGCGGCGGGACCGGGCTCGCGGCCGGGTCCGCCGCCGCCGCGACCGGCGTCGGCGTGACGGGAACCTCTTCGTTCACCCCAGCCGCGCCAATGCGGCGGTCAGGCGGTCGGCTTCGGCTTCCTTCGCGGCATGGTCGGCGCGTGCCTTTTCGACGGCTTCGGGCTTGGCGCGCTCGACGAACGACGGGTTATTCAGGCGGCCCGCAAGGCCGTCGCGTTCCTTCGCCGCAGCGGCGAGTGCCTTAGTCAGACGATCGCGTTCGGCGGCGATGTCGATCACGCCCTCAAGCGGCACGGTGATCGTCTCGCCCTCGACCACGAGCTGCGCCGAGGCACCCGCGGGGGCGGGGTCGAAGCTGATCTCTTCGAGACGTGCGAGGCGGTCGAGCTGCGCGGCGAGCTTTTCGGTGCGGTCCTTGAGCGACGCCGGGAAATGCGCGGTCAGACGCGCACCCGGTGGCAACCCGAGTTCGGCTTTGGCGGTGCGCAGTTCGCTGACGAGCTTGATCAGCCAGTCGATGTCGGCGCTCGCATCGGCGTCGCGTGCGGCGTTCGGCGCGGGCCATTTTGCGGCGATCAGCGGATAGTCCGCACGATCGCCGAGCCCCGTCCACAGCTCTTCGGTGATGAAGGGCATGAAGGGGTGCAGCATGACGAGGATCTGGTCGAGCACCCAGCCGGCAACGGCCTTCGTCTCGTCGTCGATCGCGCCCTTGATCAGTTCGAGATACCAGTCGCAGAAGCGGTCCCATGCGAAGCTGTAGATCGCGTTTGCCGCCTCGTCGAAGCGATAGTCGGCGAGCGACTTCTCCATCGCGGCGACGGTCGCGGCGACCTCGCCGATGATCCAGCGGTTGACGGGCAGCGTCGCAGCGGGCGCTTCGATGCTGGTCGACGCCGTAATGCCATTGGCTTCGCAGAAACGCGCGGCGTTCCAAAGCTTGGTCGCGAAGTTGCGATAACCGGCGAGGCGCGCGTCATCCATCTTGATGTCGCGGCCCTGGCTTTCCATCGCCGACATGAAGAATCGCAGCGCGTCGGCGCCATATTGGTCGATCAGCCCGAGCGGGTCGACGACATTGCCCTTGGACTTCGACATCTTCGCGCCGTCGGGCGCGCGGACGAGGCCGTGGAGGTAGAGCGTCTTCCAAGGGACATCGCCCATGAACTCCATCCCCTGCATCGCCATGCGCGCATCCCAGAAAAACAGGATGTCGAAGCCGGAGATGAGCACGTCGTTCGGATAATGGCGCTTCAGGAGGTCGCTATTCTCGGGCCAGCCGAGCGTCGCAAAGGGCCAGAGGGCGGAGGAGAACCATGTGTCGAGGACGTCCTCGTCGCGCGTGAGCGCGACGCCGACGCCGGCTTCGGCTTGCGCTTCCTCTTCTGTCTCGGCGACAAAGATGCTGCCGTCCTCGGCATACCACGCCGGAATTCGGTGGCCCCACCACAGCTGGCGCGAGACGCACCAGGGCTGGATATTCTCCATCCAGTTGAAGAAGGTCTTTTCCCACGTCTTGGGGACGATGTTGATACGGCCGTCGCGCACCGCCTGCATCGGCGGCTGCGCCAGCGTCTTGGCGTCGACATACCATTGGTCGGTCAGCATCGGTTCGATCACCACGCCGCCGCGGTCGCCGAACGGCTGCATGATCATTTTGTCCTCGACCTTGACCATCAGCCCTTCGGCGTCGATGTCGGCGACGACGCGCGCCCGCGCCTCATAACGATCGAGCCCGCGATATTCTTCGGGAACGAGGTTGAGCGCGTCGATTTCGGCCGGGGTCGCGGTCGCGCCCTTGGCGATTTCGACGGCGCGTGCGGCGGCTTCGGCATAGGCTGGCCCATCGGCGCGCATCGCGGCAACTTCGTCCATCAGGCGGTACATCGGAATGCCGTTGCGCTGCGCGACGCCATAGTCGTTTTCGTCATGCGCGCCGGTGATCTTGACCGCGCCCGAGCCGAAATGGGGGTCGGGATATTCGTCGGTGATGATCGGGATCAGGCGGCGATGTTCCTTCGGCCCGACGGGGATTTCGCAATATTTGCCCACGATAGGCCGATAGCGTTCGTCATCGGGGTGCACCGCGACGGCGCCATCGCCGAGCATCGTTTCGGGGCGCGTCGTGGCGATCGAAATATAGTCGCGCGCTTCCTCCAGCACGACATTGCCGTCGGCGTCGCGCTCGACATAGGTATAGGTTTCGCCGCCCGCGAGCGGATATTTGAAATGCCACATATGGCCCGGCATTTCGTGCGATTCGACTTCGAGGTCCGAGATCGCGGTTTTGAGCGCGGGGTCCCAGTTCACGAGCCTTTTGTCGCGGTAGATCAGGCCCTTTTTGTGGAGGTCGACGAACACCTTGACGACGGCGCGGGTGAAATGCGGGTCCATCGTGAATTGTTCGCGGCTCCAGTCCATCGAGCAGCCGAGGCGGCGGAGCTGACGGGTAATCTGGCCGCCGCTGGTCGCCTTCCATTCCCACACCTTGTCGACAAACTCGTCGCGCGTGAAATCGGTGCGCTTTTGCTGACGCTCATTGAGCTGGCGCTCGACCACCATCTGCGTTGCGATGCCGGCATGGTCCATGCCGACGACCCACAGCGCATCCTTGCCGCGCAGCCGTTCATAACGGACGAGCACGTCCTGCAACGTATTGTCGAGCGCGTGGCCGATGTGCAGCGCGCCGGTGACGTTCGGCGGCGGGTTTACGATCGTAAAGGGTGTCGCGTCGGGACGCGACGGGCGAAACAGCCCGCGGCTTTCCCATTCATGGGCCCATTTCGCCTCGATAGCGGCGGGATCGAACGTTTTTTCCATCGGCATAGCCGGCGCGCTTTGCCAGCCATGGTGCGATGCGGCAAGGGGGTGATCGCTTAAACCGTCCCGTCCCCCTCGTCATGCCGGACTTGATCCGGCATCCATTCCGCGGCCGCAGATGGACCCTGGATCAAGTCCGGGGTGACGAAACAGGGAATGCCCGCCTATTTCTTCAGATAGCTGCCCATCCAGTTGAACACCGTCTGATGCCACTGGACGCTGTTCGCGCCCTTCAGCACCCAGTGATTTTCGTCGGGGAAGACGAGCAGTTGCGACGGCACGCCGCGGCGCTGGAGCGCGGTGAAGGCGGCGAGGCCCTGCGTATAGGGAATGCGGAAATCCTTTTCGCTGGTGATCACCAGCATCGGGGTCTTCCACTTGGTCACATGGTTCACCGGGTTCCATTTTTCATATTCCTCGGGAACCTGGAAATAGGGGCCGCCATGCTCCCATTCGTCGAACCATAGTTCCTCGGTCTCATAGGCCATCGCGCGCGCGTCGAACACGCCGTCGTGCTGGACGAGGCATTTGAATCCGTCGGTCCACTGGCCGGCGATCCAGTTCATCATATAGCCGCCGTACGAGGCGCCGAGCGCGCAGGCGTTGGCAATGTCGAGCTGCGCATCCTGCTTGCCCGCGGCGGCAAGGCCGAGGCGCAGGTCTTCGAGCGGCTTTCCGCCCCAATCCTTGTTGATGCTGTCGGTGAAGGCCTGACCATAGCCGGTCGAGCCGTGGAAATCGACGCTGACGACGCCGTAACCCTGCTCGGCGAACAGGCGCGGGTTCCATCGTGTCGACCAGGCGTTGCCGAAGCTGCCCTGCGGGCCGCCATGGACGATGAAGGCGACGGGCAGTTTCTGGACCGGGCTGACGGGTTTGAGGATGATGCCCCACACCTTGTCGCCGTTCGCACCGGCGAATTGCATCTTGTCGAGCTTTACCGGATCGAATGTGGCGAGCGCCGCAGCGTTGACGTTGGTGAGCTGGCCAACCTTGCCCTTGGCATCGCGGACGAAGAGGTCGGTCGGTGCGAGCGCGCTGTTGCGCGAATAGAGGAGGGCGCCGCCGGGCAGCGGGGTGACGTCGCCGATATTGCCGTCGAACGCTTCGTTCGAGGCCTTCAGCTTCTCGACCTTGCCGCTCGCTGCGTCGACGCGGAAGACGGGGTGTTCGAGAGTGTCCTGCGCGGTGACGAAGAGCGATTTTCCGTCGGGCGCCCACGCGATCGAGGCGACCGAGCGATCCCATGCGTCGGTGAGCTTCTTCGTCTCGCCGTTTTCGAGGTTGCGCAGCATCAGCACCTGCCGGTCGGCTTCATAGCCCGGCCGCGCCATCGCGGCATAGGCGAGCCATTTGCCGTCGGGCGAGGGGGTGGGCAGGGTGTCGGTGGCTTGGTTGTTTTGCGTCAGGTTGGTCGGCATCATCCGGCTGTCGACCAGCCAGCTGTATATATCGAGGTTGGTCGAGGTCGGCTCGCTCCGGTCGGCCTTGCGCAGCGTGAAGAAAACGGTGCGGCTGTCGGCGCCCCACGCCAATTCCTCGCCGCCGCCGAACGGCTTTGACGGGCTATCGCCGGTCAGGCCTGCATCGACCGGCCGTGCAGCGCTCGCCTTGCCGCCTTCCAGGTTGAAGACGAAGGGGCGGCTGTAGGTGCCGGGGGTTTCCCACTGGTCCCAATGCCGCACGAAGCCGGCGCCATCCTTGTAGAGGCGGCCGCTGCCGGGGCCGACGAGCGCGCCCTTGTCCTTGGCGTCGCAGCCGAAGTTGGTGCACTCCTTCGGAATGTCGCCCCAAGCGAGCAGCTTCTTGCCGTCGGGCGAAATCTTGAAACCCGCGACGTCGGCCGGGGTGTCGGTGACCTGTGTTGCGGCAGCGCCCGCGCTCAGATCGATGCGCCACAGCTGATCCTTGCCCGACGCATTCGAGAGAAAATAGAGGTTGCCGTCGGGCGCAAAGGCGGGCGATGTCTCATTCTTGCCCGCGGTGTCGGCGATCTGCACGGGCTTCGCTTCTTTCGCATTCCGGTCGACGAGCCACAGCCCGGTCGAGCGCTTGTAGGTGCCGGCCTCGGTGTCGGTCTGCTGGAACACGACCCACCGCCCGTCGGGCGATGCCGTCGGCGCGGCGACGCGCTTCAGCGTCGCCAGATCGACCTCGGTCATCGGACGGGCGAAGGCGGGAGAGGAAAGGGCGGCGGCGAGCGCGATCGCGCTGCAAAGGATATGGTTTCGCATGAAAGCGGTTTAGCGATGCGGCGCGCGCGTTCAAGCATGAAGGCGCGCCAAATCGCGCTTCGCTCATCGCAATTAAATTTCGCTGGCAGGCCGGTGCGAAAGGCCCCATCGGCCCGAGCGAGGAACGAGAAGGAACCCGATGGTCCGCGCGATACTGAACACAGGCCGCATCTTCGTACCGCTGCTGGCGGGCGCGAGCCTGCGCGACCGCGTGATTGCCAGTATCGGGGCCTTGATCGGGATCGGCTTCGTCGGGCTGACTTGCGTTGCGCTGTTCCCCTCGACGATGCCGTGGATCGTCGCGCCGATGGGTGCGTCTGCGGTGCTGCTGTTCGCCGTGCCCGCGAGCCCGCTAGCGCAGCCCTGGTCGATCGCGGGCGGTAATGTGATCTCGGCGATCGTCGGCTCGATCGTTGCGTGGATATTTGCCGATCCGGCGATTGCCGCCGCGGTCGCGGTTTCGCTCGCGATCCTGGCGATGTCGCTATTGCGCTGCTTGCATCCGCCCGGCGGCGCGGCGGCGCTCAGCGCGGTGCTCGGGGGCTATGCGCTTTTCTCGGCGTATGTGACCGATTTCCTGCTGGTCGTGTTCGTCAATTCGCTGCTGATGGTGGCGATCGGCTGGGTGTTCCATCGCTTTTCGGGCCACAGCTATCCGCACCGCGCCAAACCCATTGAAGGCAAGCCCTTGCCGCCTGCATCCGCGTTCGGACTGCTGATGGGCGATATCGACCAGGCTCTCGACGATCTGGGCGAAACCTTCGACATCAGCCGCGAGGATCTCGCGCTGCTGCTCGAGCGGGCCGAACTGCATGCTGCCGAGCGGAGCGGCAAGGCTTAGCGAACGAGCGCGCCGCCCTTCATCACATGGTCGATCTTTTCAAGCACGCTGATGTCGGCAAGCGGATCGGCCTTCACCGCGACGAAATCGGCATAGCGGCCGGGCACGATGGCACCGACGTCTGAGCGTCCCATTTCCTCGGACGCGCGGCCGGTAGCCGACTGGATCGCCTGCATCGGCGTCATTCCATATTTGACCATGTTGCGGAATTGGCGAGCGTTGAGCCCGTGCGGATAGACGCCCGCGTCGGTCGCATAGCCGATATTGACGCCAAGCTCGACGGCGCGCGTGAACGCGGCGCGCTGCGTGTCGGTCGTCTCGCGATTCTTGCGCAGATATTCTTCGGGCCAGCCTTCCTTGGTGCCGATGTCGTCGATGTAGGTGCCGTTGTAGATGTCCATCGCGAGCCAGGTGCCGTTTTTCTTTGCGAGTTGCAGCGCCGCCTCGTCAGCCAGGCTGGCATGTTCGATGCTGTCGACCTCGGCGTTGATCGCATTCCTGATTCCCTCGGCGCCGTGCGCGTGCGCGGTGACCCTTTTGCCACGGGCATGGGCGACCTTGACCACCGCGCGCAGATAATCCTCGCTGAGTTCGACCGCACCGGGTTCGGTGCCGATTGCGAGTACCGCGCCGGTCGCGATCGTCTTGATGAAATCGGCGCCATGATCGAGAAGATAGGTCGTCTTCGCCGCCGCTTCCTCGGGCGTCTCCGCGACGCCGAGCCGCATGTCGGGCGGCAGTTGCTCGTTCGGGACGACCCCGTTGAGTTCGCCGCCCCCCTTCGGGATTGTGATATAGGCGCCGGCGACCCACATGCGCGGGCCGGGCACATCGCCGCGATCGATCGCGTTGCGCAGCGCCACGTCGGTGAGCCCGCGATAGGTGCCGACGTCGCGTACGCTGGTAAAGCCCGCATCGAGCGTCACCCGCGCATTGCGTGCACCGACGAGCGCCGTTTCGGACGGCGATGCCTTCATCGGCGCGGCGAGGTCGGCGCTCTGGCCTAGGTCGGCGAGGTGGGTATGGAGATCGATCAGGCCCGGCAGCACGGTAAAGGCCGACCAGTCGACGACTGTGGCGCCATCGGGCGCCTTGCCGCACGGCCCGACGGCCTTGATGCGCTCAGCCTCGATCGTGATGCACTGGCCAGTGCGGACCTTGTTCGACACCCCGTCGATCAGCCGCCCGGCCTCGATATAGACGGGTTCAGCCGATGCGGGCGCCGCGGTAAGGGCCACGGCGAGCGCTGCCGTCAGATATTCGTACCGAAAGCGTCGCATTGGCGTGGGTCCCCCGATTGCAGGCCGCGGCGCAGCCAGGTCATGCGTTGTTCGCTCGTGCCGTGCGTGAAGCTTTCGGGCACCGGGCGCTGCCCCGCCGAACGCATCAGCGTGTCGTCGCCGATCGCATTGGCGGCGCGCATCGCCTCTTCCATGTCGCCAGGCTCCATCACCGACTGGCCGTCGTTCGTCTTCGCGCGCGCGGCCCAAACGCCGGCGTAGCAATCGGCCTGCAACTCCATGCGGACTTGCAACGCATTGCCCTCGGCCTGCGAGGCGCGCTGCTGCGCTTGGCGGACCTGCTCCGAAATGCCGCTGACGGTCTGGATATGGTGACCGACTTCATGTGCAACGACATAGGCCTGCGCGGCATCGCCCGCGGCGCCAAACCGCTGCGCGAGTTCGCCGAAAAAGGCGGTGTCGAGATAGATGCCCTGATCGGCTGGGCAGTAGAACGGCCCCATCGCAGCCTGCGCCGCGCCGCAGCCCGACTGGTTGCGATCGGTGAAGAAGCGCAGTTTCGGCTCCTGGTAGCCCCTGATCTGGCTTCCCCAGAATTTGTTCGTCGAGCTGAAGACGTTGCAAGCGAAGCGTTCGCCCTCGGTATCGCACGCTTGTGTATTGGCGCCGCGGCTATCGGCCATCGGATCGGCCGTGCCGCTGCCGCCGCTGAACATGTTCGCGCCGGGGCCGAGCAGGAAAAAGGCGGCCGCGCCGATCAACAGAATCGTCCCGCAACCCATCTTTCGCCCGAGCAGCATCGGCAGGAACCCGATGAGCAGCCCGCCGAGGCCGCCGCCTCCACCGCCACTGAAACCGCCGCCGCTTCGGCCCAGATCGCGAATGTCGTCGCCGGGATCATAATCGTCGAGGCGCATCGGTTTCTCCACGGGTAAAATGGTCGTTATCGCTCGATAGTTACAGCAGCGCCGAGCAATTGGAAGGGGCTTCGCGCCGAATGAAGTCATTGCAATGACCCGTGTTGCGGTGCACAAATCGGTCCCGTTCCAATCGAGGATCCCCCGAGTCCATGCCACGCCGAGCCCCCCGCGCCGCGCTTCCGCTGCCTGACCTCGTCGTGCTTGTCCTGCAAGGCGGCGGCGCGCTCGGGGCGTTTCAGGCGGGAGTGTATGAGGCGCTGATCGAACTCGGCATCGAACTGGATTGGGTCGCAGGGATATCGATCGGCGCGGTCAATGCCGCGATCATCGCCGGGAACGAGCGTGATCAGGCGGTGGGCAAGATGCGCGAGTTCTGGGAAGGCGTGTCGTCGGCGCTACCCTCGCTGCCGGTGGCCGACAACGACTGGGCGCGTGAGTGGACGCATATGGCCGCAGCGGGGCAGGTGGCGGCGTTCGGGGTCCCCGGTTTTTTCATTCCGCGTTTTCTGCCGCCGGCCTTTGCTGCAAGGCAGACGCCCGAAGCGGTCAGCCTTTACGATACCGCACCGTTGGTCGAGACGCTGAACCGGCTGGTCGATTGGGATCGTGTGAACAACGGAAAGGTTCGCCTGTCGGTCGGCGCGGTCGCGGTCGAAACCGGAAATTTCCGCTATTTCGACACGCAATGCGACACGATCGACGCGCGGCACATCTTGGCTTCCGGTGCGTTGCCGCCGGGCCTTCCGCCGGTCGAGATCGACGGCAATTGGTATTGGGACGGCGGGCTCGTGTCGAACACGCCGCTCGAGCATGTCGTCGCGGCCGCGAACAAGGACATGCTGGTGTTCCAGGTCGACCTGTTCCCGGCGCGCGGCGAGCGGCCGCACGATCTGGAGGAAGCCTGGTCGCGCGAAAAGGACATCCGTTATTCGAGCCGCACGCGGCGCATCTCGGACGGGCTGGTGCGGCGGCGCAAAGAGCATCGGCTGATCGACCGGATGCTGCAGAGGCTGCCAGAGGAATTTGCCGAGTTGCCCGAGGTGAAGGCGGTGCGGCGGATGGTCGACTGCAAGGCGCTCAACGTGGTCCAACTGATCCACGAGCCGCCGGCGTGGCAGACCGGCGCGCGCGATTTCGAATTTTCGCGCTCGACGATGGAGGTCAACTGGGCGCTCGGCCGCGATGCGGTCGAGGCGGCGATGAAGGATGGTCACCTGCTCGCCGATAGCATCGCCGAGGGGCGGTCGGACAGTTTTGCGGTGCAATCGAATGCATTGCGACCAAAGGCCGAACCCGACGTTTCCTGAAACTCTCCCCCACCGAAAGGACTTATTGATGCGCCTCACAGGAAAGACCGCCCTCGTCACCGGATCGACCTCGGGCATCGGGCTCGGCATCGCGAAGGCTTTTGCGGCCGACGGCGCGAACATCATCATCAACGGCTTTGGCGATGCCGACGCGATCGAGGCCGAGCGCAAGGGGCTCGAAGCGACCAGCGGCGGGAAGGCCGCCTATGATGGTGCCGACCTGACCAAACCCGAACAGATCGAGGAGATGTTCAAGCGCGCCGAAAAGGATCTCGGCGGGGTCGATATCCTTGTGAACAATGCGGGGATGCAGTTCGTTTCGCCGGTCGAGGATTTCCCGGTCGAGAAATGGGACATGATCATCGCGCTCAACCTGACCGCCGCCTTTCACACGATCCGCCACGCCGTGCCGGTGATGCGCAAAAAGAAATGGGGGCGCATCATCGCGACGGCTTCGGCGCACTCGCTTGTCGCCTCGCCGTTCAAATCGGCCTATGTCACCGCGAAGCATGGTCTCGCCGGCCTGACGAAGACCGTCGCGCTCGAAGTTGCAGAGGCCGGGATTACGGTGAATTGCATCAACCCCGGATATGTCTGGACACCGCTCGTCGAAAACCAGATCCCCGACACGATGAAGGCGCGGAACATGACGCGCGAACAGGTGATCAACGACGTGCTGCTTGCCGGGCAGCCGACCAAACAGTTCGTGACGGTGGAGCAGGTCGCGGCGATCGCCTCCTTCCTGACGCGCGACGAAGCGGCGAACATCACGGGGGCGAACATCAGCGTCGATGGCGGCTGGACGGCTGCCTGATCCGCTGCGCTCTTGAGCATTCTCCTTTGCCCTCTTAAGGTTAACCATCGAGGGGTCGGGGAGAAACGGAGAATCATGGGTCGCACCATTTGGGTTTTGGCGGTGGCGCTCGGCGTCACCCTTGGCGCGTGCAAGTCGGTGGTGCCGCCGGTGCCTCCGTCGGCCGCCGATGCGCCGCCGGAGACGGGCACTTGGCGCGCAACGGCGACAAGTCAGGATCAGGAACGCATCCGCGGCTGGTACAAGAGCTGGCAGGCGGCACTGGCCGACGCGCGGGCGAAAGGCTTTGGTGCCGACATCGACCGCGAGGGCATCTTGTTGCAACCCACGGCGGCGCTGCCCAATCCGCATTTGCCGGCGGGTGACTACCGGTGCCGGACGATCAAGCTTGGCACGCAGGGACGGAGCGGACTTTCCTACATCGCCTATGGCTGGTTCCGCTGCCGCGTCGCGCCCGAACAGGGACTGTCGAGCCTGACCAAGAGCACGGGGTCGCAGCGTCCCGTCGGGCTGATCTTTCCCGACAATCTGAAACGGCAGATTTTTCTCGGCACACTCGAGCTTGGCGACGAGAAAATGGCGGTCAATTACGGCAGCGACCGAATGCGCGACATGGCGGGGCTGGTCGAACGGATCGGCGACAATCGCTGGCGGCTCGTGCTGCCGGCGCCGGCTTATGAATCTTTGCTCGACGTGATCGAACTGGTCCCGGCGGGCTGACAAGGCAACAGGGGAATGAGTATGAGAATTTTGTGGATGAGCGCCCCCCTTTTGGCTTTTGGGGCGCTGGCTTTTGCTGCTCCTGCCGCGGCGCAAACGCTCGGCGGCGAGGTCGAAAAGCAGATGCCCTCGCTCATGGCGATCTACAAGGATTTGCACGCCAATCCCGAACTCAGTTTCATGGAAGTGCGCTCGGCGGGCATTCTTGCTGCCGAGGCCAGCAAGCTGGGCTTCAAGGTGACCGAAAAGGTCGGCGGCACCGGCGTCGTCGCGGTGATGGAGAACGGCCCTGGTCCGGTGGTGATGGTGCGCGCCGACATGGACGGCCTGCCAGTGACCGAGCAGACGGGGCTCCCCGGTGCGTCGAAGATACGCGTGACCACGAAGGAGGGCGTCGAAACCGGCGTGATGCACGCGTGCGGCCACGACACGCATATGACCGCGTGGATCGGCGTCGCGCGGCTGATGGCGGCGAACAAGGCGAAATGGTCGGGCACGCTGGTGATGATCGGCCAGCCCGCCGAGGAGCGCGGCGCGGGCGCGCGGATGATGCTCGCCGACGGGCTCTACACCCGCTTTCCCAAGCCGCAATATGCGCTGGCCTTTCACGACGCGGCGCAGTTTCCCGCGGGCAAGATCGGTTACACGCCGGGCTATGCGCTCGCCAATGTGGACAGCGTTGACATAACGGTGAAGGGCGTCGGTGGTCACGGTGCCTATCCGCAGACGACGAAGGATCCAATCGTGCTCGCGAGCCGCATCGTCGGCGCGCTCCAGACGCTCGTGTCGCGCGAGATTAGCCCGCTCGACAGCGCCGTTGTGACCGTCGGCAGCTTCCACGCCGGGGCGAAGCACAATATCATTTCGGATGAAGCCAAGCTCCAGCTGACCGTTCGCAGCTATAGCGACGAGGTCCGCAATCACCTGCTCGACGGTATCGCGCGCATTGCGAAAGGCGAAGCGATCGCCGCGGGCATGCCCGAAGACAAGATGCCCGTCGTGAGCGTCAACAAGGACGAATATACGCCGTCGACCTTCAACACCCCCGAATTCACCGAAGAAATGGCGGCCTATTTGAAGACGAGTTTCGGCGATGACCGCGTCGTGCAGATGCCGCCGGTGATGGGCGGCGAGGATTTCGGCCGCTTCGGGCGCGAGGACAAGAACATCAAGAGCCTGATCGTCTGGGTCGGCGGGGTGCCGCAGGCCGAATATGATGCGGCAAAGAAGGAAGGGCGCACCTTGCCCAGCCTGCATTCGCCGTTCTGGGCGCCCGATGCGCCGGCAGTCATCTCGACCGCGACCGAGGCGCTGACCGCCATGACGATGAAGCTGATGGCGAAGAAGTAGTTGGAGACGCGGAATCCTGCGGGGACGACCAACCCCGCAGTCATTACCGCAGCGCGCTGCCATTTCCCAAATAAATTGGGATGGACCTGTTCGTGAGGCTGTGGTGAGCAAGAGACATGTCGTCCAATGATCCTGCTCTCGGCTTGTCCACATGCCTCACCGACCGGGAAATGGAAATTTTGCGTCTGTTGGTCGCCGGACATACCGTAAAGACCATTGCAGCGCGCCTGGGCCGTTCGGAAACCTCGATTAATGAACGGTTGCGCTCCGCCCGCCGCAAGACGGGCGTGGGCAGCAGCCGCGAATTGGCGCGCCTTCTGGACCTCCAAAAAATTTGTGACGAAAATATCGATCTTTCGGGACCGCGCCCCGACGGGAAGGACTTGGCGCACACCGCAACCATCCGAGGTCGCGGTTCGAAAGGAATGATCATCATGTTCATTGCAATACCCATGGCCGCCGCTGGACTCATGTTCGCAGCCGCTCCTTCGGCGGACCAGGCCGGAACCCCGAACGCCGGTTACAGCGCCGCATCCAGGCAGTTGCCGCTGGTCGGAAGCTGGTCGCTCGACGCATCGCTCATGCCGGAAAAGGAACGCCCTCAACGCGTCACGATGACGTTCCAACCATCGCAGGACGGAAAATGGACAACGCGCGTGGAAATCGTCGCGCCGGACGGTTCCAGCAAGCATTCGGAATCGACCGCCGCTCTTGACGGCGTCCCCGTACCGATCACCGGCAATATGGATTTTATCGACAGTGTTGCTCTGCGCCAGCCGGCGCCAGACACATTGGTGATGACGCTGGGAAAGGCAGGCGCGCGGGTTTCGACGCGCGTCTATACCGTCGCCAAGGATCTGAAATCCATGACCGAAACGATCGTCTGGTCCGCCGACAATCGCCAGAAACTGGAAACGACGCATTTCAATCGAATTGATTGATCGCGAGTCGGTTTCCACATCCAACGTCGCGCGGCACCAACATAGCAATCGAGCCCTGACGCCCTGCGCGTTTTACGAAGGTTGCGGATTTCGCGCGCCGACGAATACCTCCCACTTCGGCCCCCGGCTTGCCCCGGGGGTCGCCTTGTTCATTTCGCCTCCGACGGCGTTGAGGTCGAAGCCGGCGCAGAAATGCCCGCCGCTGCCGGTCAGGATTGCGACGCGTGCATTTTCGTCGGCGGCGAAGGCTGCAAAGGCGTTCCGCAGGGCGATAGCGGTATCGGGATCGACGGCGTTACGGCGGTGAGGGCGGTCGATGGTGACGATGGTCACGGGGCCATCGCTTTCGATTAGCACGCTCATTTGAAGCCTCCTCTCTTTCGTTCATCTCAGCGTGCCGGGACGCCGGGGGACTTGCAAGCGGCGGGGCGGCACCCTAAATAAAAGAAATGCGGGCCGGGCCCCTCTGGCGTCGGCGGGATATCTCCCGCCACGTGATGTCGGACCGCATCGGGTGACCCCGATGCTCTGGCCCTATCTCCCCCCTGTTTCCGGGGTCCCGGCATCGGCGTCACCTGCTTGATTTCTCAATCAGGAGGCCCTTTTCAATGACTCTCAATCCCAATCTCTACCGTCTGACGGTCCTGCATAGTCAACTCGACGATGCCGAACGCCGCGAGGTGCGCCGGCACGGCGCCGATCCGTTCCGCCTGCTGCGCCTGAAAACGCTCAAACTTGCGGTTAAAGAGCGGCTTGCGGCTCTGACCATGCGGCCACTACTGCGCCCTGCGCTCGCGCGCTAATCCATTATAACTGACGACCGAGCACGCTGCCGAAAGGTGGCGCGTTCGGCATATCCAGGGAAATTACTATGGAATTTCTGTTTGCCGACTGGCTGGGTACCCCCGCCTGGTTCTGGCTGTCGTTCCTCGCGCTCGTGGTCGCGCTCACCGCCTTCGACCTTGGCATCCTCAACAAGGAAAACAAGGAGATGGGGATCGGCGAGAGTCTGAAGCTCTCGGCGCTCTACATCGGCATTGCGATGGCGTTCGGCGCGTGGGTGTGGGCCGCGAAGGGCGGTGAGGCGGGCCTGCAATATTATACCGGCTTCTTCATCGAGAAGGCGCTGTCGATCGACAATATCTTTGTCATCTCGCTGATCTTCACGACCTTCGCGATCCCGCCGCGCTACCAGTATCGCGCGCTCCTTTGGGGCATTGTCGCGGTGATCGTGCTGCGCGGCATCATGATCGCGGGCGGCGCGGCGCTGGTCACCGAATATGGCTGGCTGCTCTATATCTTTGCGGCGTTCCTCGTTTTCACCGGCGTGAAGATGCTGTTCGCGAGCGAAAAGCCGATGGACGTCGCCGGCAACCCGGTCGTCAAATGGCTGTCGCGTCGGATGCCGATCACCGACCAACTGCACGGCGAGAAATTCTTCGTTCGTGTGCCCGATACGAAGACCGGCAAGATCGTGCTCGCCGCGACGCCGCTCTTCCTGGCGCTCGTCGTGATCAACCTTGCCGACCTGGTCTTCGCCGTCGATAGCGTGCCGGCGATCTTTGCGATCACCACCGACACCTTCATTGTCTACACCTCGAACATCATGGCGATCCTTGGCCTCCGCGCGCTCTATTTCGCGCTGTCGGCGATGGTGCATCGCTTCCATTATCTGAAATATGCGCTGGCGCTGGTGCTCATCTTCATCGGATCGAAGATCTTCGTCGCCGACTTTGTGCTGGGCGGAGCGAAGTTCCCGCCGCTGGTCAGCCTTGGCGTGACCGTCGCATTGATCGCGGGCGGCATCATCTGGTCGCTGGTCAAGACGCGCGAGGAAGAAAAGGCGCTGCAGCAATAAAAATGTCCGCCGGAAACCCGGAGGTTTCCGACGGACAGGCTTTCCTCCCCAGGAAAGCTCGGGAGGCGCGGGGCGAGTTGTGCAAGGCGCCCCGCGCCAAGAGGGAAGGCGCGGGGGGTGCAACGGGCCCCCGCGCCAAGCTCGTATGTCAGGCCGCGAACTGGTTCATCGTGTTGTCCTTGCCCGCAGCCTTCAGCGCCGCTTCGCCGGCGAAATATTCTTTGTGGTCGTCGCCGATGTCGCTGCCCGACATATTCTGGTGCTTCACGCAGGCGATGCCCTGACGGATCTCGGCGCGCTGGACGCCCTTGACGTAACCGAGCATCGCTTCGTCGCCGAAATATTCCTTGGCGAGATTGTCGGTCGAAAGCGCTGCGGTGTGATAGGTCGGCAGCGTGATGAGGTGGTGGAAAATGCCCGCCCGCTTCGCCGAATCGCGCTGGAAGGTCCGGATGCGGTTGTCGGCTTCGTCGCCAAGCGGGGTGCCGTCATAATCGACGCTCATCAGCTTGGCGCGGTCATAGGCGCTGACGTCCTTGCCGTCCTTTTCCCACGCGTCGAACACCTGCTGGCGGAAGTTGAGCGTCCAGTTGAAGCTCGGCGAATTGTTGTACGCGAGCTTCGCGTTGGGGACGACTTCGCGGATGCGGTCGACCATGCCGGCGATCTGTTCGATGTGCGGCTTTTCGGTTTCGATCCAGAGCAGGTCGGCGCCGTTCTGCAAGGACGCGATGCAGTCCATGACGCAGCGATCCTCGCCGGTTCCCGAACGGAACTGATAAAGGTTCGAGGGCAGACGCTTCGGGCGCATCAGCTTGCCGTCGCGGTTGATCAGGACGTCGCCGGGGTTGCCCGCGCCGTCAACCTCTTCGCAATCGAGGAAGCTGTTATACTGGTCGCCAAGGTCGCCGGGTTCCTTCGTGAAGGCGATCTGCTTGGTGAGGCCCGCGCCGAGGCTGTCGGTGCGCGTCACGATGATGCCGTCCTCGACGCCGAGTTCCATGAAGGCGTAGCGGCAGGCGCGGATCTTCGCGATGAAATCCTCGTGCGGCACGGTGACCTTGCCGTCCTGGTGGCCGCACTGCTTTTCGTCCGAGACCTGATTTTCGATCTGGAGTGCGCATGCGCCGGCCTCGATCATCTTCTTGGCGAGCAGATAGGTCGCCTCGGCGTTGCCGAAACCGGCATCGATGTCGGCGATGATCGGCACGACATGCGTTTCATGATTGTCGATGCTCGCCTGAATCTGCTTGGCCTTGAGTTCGTCGCCCTCGGCGCGCGCGGCGTCGAGCTCCCGGAACAGGCCGCCGAGCTCGCGGGCGTCGGCCTGGCGGAGGAAAGTGTAAATTTCCTCGATCAGCGCCGGGACGCTGGTTTTCTCGTGCATCGACTGGTCGGGCAGCGGACCGAATTCACTGCGCAGCGCGGCGATCATCCAGCCAGAGAGGTAGATGTAGCGGCCCTTGACGGTGCCGAAATGCTTTTTGATCGAGATCATCTTCTGCTGCGCAATGAACCCGTGCCAGCAGCCGAGCGACTGGGTGTAGTTCGCGGGATCGGCGTCATAGGCGGCCATGTCGGCGCGCATGATCCGCGCGGTGTAGCGGGCGACGTCGAGGCCCGTCCTGAACTTGTTCTGGGCGCGCATGCGGGCGATGCTTTCGCCGCTGATGCCGTCCCATGTGCCGTCATAATCGCGGATGAGGCGGCCTGCCTGTGCCATGTCTTCCTGATAACCCATCGTCTTGTCCTCATTCGAAGCTGATGGGTGGAAGTTGGCGAAAGTGGCGAGGAAAGTGAAAAGCTTTGTCAATAATATTTGTGAAATATGGCTGGTCGGTGTAAATTGGCGTGTAAAGTAGTAAAGAAAGTTACATAATGGCAGAGCGGCGGGTGTTTGCGGGGCCGGCGGTGCGCAAGGTGCGGCGCGAGGCGGGGATGACGCAGGCCGCCATGGCCGAGGCGCTCGATATTTCGCCAAGCTACCTCAATCTGATCGAGCATGGGCAGCGGCCATTGTCGGCAACCGTGATCGTCAAACTGGCCGAACGCTTCGAGTTCGATGCGGCAAAGCTGGGCGCGGAGGATGTGCCCGGCGGGCTCGCCGGGTTGCGGCGGCGGCTGGGCGATCCGCGCTTTGCCGATCTGGGGATCGGGGCGCAGGAGGTCGAAGAGTGGTTGCAGACCGCGCCCGCGACTGCGGCGGCCTTTGCGCGGCTGTTCGATGCGGCGCCCGAGGGGCGCACCGATGTGGCCGATGAAGCGCCCGAAGTTGCCGCGGTGCGGCGCGCGATCGAGAAATGGCGCAATCATTTCGCCGATCTCGACGCCAAAGCCGAGGAACTCGCTGACGAGCTGCGGCTGGCGGGCGGCGACCTTTACGGCACGATTTCCGAGCGTTTGCGCACGCGGCACCAGCTGGGCATTCGCATCTTGCCGAGCGACGTGATGCCCGACCGGCTGCGCTGGCTCGACTGGCATGCGCGGCAATTGATGCTGAATGAACTGCTGCGCCCCGCATCGCGCACCTTTCAGGCCGCGGCGACGCTGGCGCAGATCGAGGCGAAGGCCGAGATCGACGCGCTGGTGGCGGGCGCCGAATTTGCCGAGACGGCGGCGGCGCGCCTGTTCGAACGCCATCTGATCCACTATTTTGCCGCAGCGTTGATGATGCCGTACAGCCGTTTCCTGCGCGCGTGCGATGCCACGGGGTACGACCTGTTGCTGCTCCAGCGGCGTTTCGGCGCGGGATATGAGCAAGTCGCGCACCGGCTGACGACGCTCCAGCGCGTCGGCGCGCGCGGGCTCCCGTTCTTCATGCTGCGCATCGACCGGGCGGGGCAGGGCAGCAAACGTTATGCGGGGGCGAGCCAGTCGCCGCTGGTCGACGGCGATGCGCGTTGTCCTTTGTGGGGCATGCACGAAGCCTTTGCGCGCCCGGGCGAAGTGATTGCCGATCTGGTCGAGTTGGAGGATGGGTCGCGCTGGTTCACGCAAAGCCGCAGCGTTGCGGCGCCCGGCGCGACGGGCAGCGGCACGCCGGCGCGCTTTGCCGTGTGCGTCGGGGTCGATGCCAAGGTGGCGGCGCCGCTGATCGCGGCTCGCGGGCTCGACCTGATGCGATCGCCCGCGACGCCGATCGGCCTTGGCTGTCGCCGCTGCACGCGCACCGGCTGCGTCCAGCGATCGATGCCGCCGCTCGGCCGCCCGCTGCGCTTCCGCGAGGGCGAGCGCGGGGTGAGCGCGTTCGATTTTGCGGGCGACTGAGGTTAACCGGCGGTTACCCGGCGGCTTAATATGACACATAGCGTGCCGTATTGGGAAAGGTGCGTGTCTATCAGGCGGCCGCAACGGGACCAAAAATGCTTGTTCGAATTGAGCCAGAGGACGTCGAAATCGGCATGTTCGTCCACGCCTTTGTTGGGTCGTGGTTCGATCACCCGTTCTGGCGGAGCAATTTCCGCATCGAAACATCCGCGCAGCTCGAACGCATCCGCAATTCGGGCATCGACGGTCTGATGATCGACGCGGGCCGCGGCGTTGCTCCACCCGAAGACGAACAAACGGGCGAGCGCGAAGAAAATCCGCGCTTACCTTCATCGCGATCATCGGCGAGGCCGCGTGCGAATATCTTGACGATCGGACCCAGGCCGGCCTTTATGGCACCCGATCCCGAGGATCGAGCGAACCCGCGGCCGCGCCGTGGCTATCCGGGCGAGTGCCGCCGCGCGAAACGGACGATCGACCGGACGCGCGCGGCGGTCACCGACATGTTCGATGGCGCGCGGCTGGGCCGCGCGGTCGAGGTCAAGCGCATGGTCAAGCTGGCGAGCGCGATAGGCGCGTCGATCGAGCGCGATGCCAAGGCGCTGATCAACCTCGTCCGGCTGAAGGAAAAGGACGAATATACCTATCTCCACTCGGTCGCGGTCTGTGCGTTGATGATCAATTTCGCTCGCCATCTGGAACTCGACCCGCAACAGGTCGAGGATATGGGCGTCGCCGGCCTGTTGCACGATGTCGGCAAGGTCGCCGTTTCGGACGAGATATTGAACAAGCCGAGCGCGCTGTCGAAGGGCGAGATGCGTTCGGTGCAGACGCATCCGGTTGCCGGCCATCGCCTGCTCGCAAGTTCGCCCGGGGCCCCCGAACTCGCGCTCGAACTCTGCCTACGACACCATGAAAAGGTCGACGGCACGGGCTATCCGGGCCGCCTGAAGGGCGATGAGCTGTCGCTGGCGGCCCGGATGGGCGCCATCTGCGATGTCTATGACGCGGTGACGTCGAACCGGCCGTACAAGAAGGCGTGGACGCCGTGCGAGGCCCTGACCGCGATGCAGAAATGGAAGGGGCATTTCGACCCCGCGCTGCTCGACCGCTTCGCCGACAGTCTGGGTATCTACGCGGTCGGGACATTGGTGCGGTTGTCGACGGGCGAACTGGGTATCGTCGTCGGAAGCGCGGGCGAAGCGGACGAAGATGTCGTCGTGCGCGCCTTTTTCGACTGCGAAATGCTGAACGAAATCGAACCGGTCGATCGTGCGGTGTCGCCGTCGGCCGAGCATCCGCGCATTATCGGCCGCGACAGTCCACGTTTCTGGCGCTTTCACGACTGGGATGTGCTGCTGTTCCGGATATTGGCGGGCGACGCCGAAGCTGCCGGCGACCCCGATCAGCCGATCGGACCGCGCAGCGCCGCGCGGTGAGCGTGCCCGACTGACTTGCACGCGGCGGACCGCAGGCCGCGCGCATCCTTTCGGGGGGCGGATCGTTGATCCTGCCTCTAGCCAAAAGGACCAGCGCTTGAAAATTTCCCCGTTTTTGCCGTGCCTTCTTCTGATCGCCGGTTGCAATGCCGCCCCCGACGATAGCCCTGACAAACCAAAACAGGCGGCCGCGGCCGATGGCGCCGCGATGGATTTCAAAGATGCCCCTCCGACTGAAGTTTCCTTCAGCGAACCACCCGCGCTTCGCGCACAAGTTCTGCTCGATCATCTCGGCTTTTCGCCCGGGGTGATCGATGGAAAGGAAGGGCAGTCATATACGGCGGCGCTCCGCGGTTTCCAGAAAGCGCATGAACTGGAGGAAAGCGGCAAACTCGACGCGGCGACCCGGCAGGCGCTGCAACAATGGGAAAAGGTCCCTGCGACCCGGCTGGTGATCATTCCCGCCGCCTTTGCCGCCGGGCCGTTCGTCCCGGCCTTTCCGAAGGATGCGACCGATCAGGCGAAATTGCCCACGCTCGGCTATCGCAATCTGACCGAAGCGCTCGCCGAACGCTTTCATACGACGCCCGAAATGCTCGTCGCGCTCAACAGCCCCTCGACGCTGGTGGGCGCGGGACGGCCCTTCCGCGTCCCCAACATCCCCGACATCGACCGCGCGACACTTGGCGAGGATGCGCGCGGCTGGAACGGCACACTCGAACGCCTGGGGGTCGCGCCGAAACAGGTTACGGCGGCAAAGCTGGTGGTCGACAAATCTGAGGGCGTGCTGAAGGTTTATGACGAGGCGGACAAGCTGGTCGCGCAATTCCCCGCGACGATGGGCAGCAGCCACGACCCGCTGCCGATCGGCAAATGGAAAATCCAGGGCGTTAGCCGCAATCCCGACTTTCACTATAATCCCAAGCTGTTCTGGGACGTCAGCGACAGCAAGGAAGCGGTGCTGCTGCAACCCGGGCCGAACAGTCCGGTCGGCGTCGTGTGGCTGGACCTCAACAAGCCGCATTATGGCATTCACGGAACGAGCGAACCGCATACGATCGGGCGAGCCGAGAGCCATGGCTGCGTCCGGCTGACCAATTGGGACGCTGCGCGTCTGGCGCAAATGGTCAAGCCCGGAACGCCCGCGATTTTGCGGAACTAGACCCTTTGCGCGGCCGTCCAGCGGTCGATCACCGATTCGAGCACCGAGATCGGCATCGCGCCGGCCGAAAGCGCGGTGTCGTGGAAACCGCGCAGGTCGAACTTGTCGCCGAGCGCGGCCTTGGCCTTTTCGCGGATACGGACCCAACTCGTCTGGCCGACCATGTAGCTCGTCGCCTGACCGGGCCACACGCAATAGCGCTCAATCTCGGTGACGTTCGAGCCCTCGGGCGTGCCGAGCGTTTCGTTGTAATAGGTAATCGCCTTCTCGCGGCTCCAGCGGAAATGGTGCAGCCCGGTATCGACGACGAGGCGTGCGGCGCGGAACATATAGCTTTGCAGATAACCGAGCTGGCCCCACGGGTCGTTTTCATAGACGCCCATCTCGTCGGCGAGCTGCTCAGCATAGAGGCCCCAGCCCTCGGTATAAACCGAATAGGCGGGCAGGCGGCGAAGGCGCGGGATACCCTCGGCTTCCTGCGCGAGCGCGATCTGGTGGTGATGGCCGGGGGTCGCCTCGTGATAGGTCAGCGTCGGGAGCGTCCATGCCGGGTTTTCGGCGGTATCGCGCAGGTTGATGTAATAGGCACCGGGGCGCGAGCCATCGAGCGCGGGAATCTGGTAATAGCCGCCGGGGGCGCCCGCCTCAATCTCGGGCGGTACGCGGCGGATGTCGCATTTGGCCTTGGGCAGGCGGCCGAAAGCTTCGGGCAGGCGGCGCTGCATTTCCTGGATCTGCTCATTGAGCTTGGCGATCAGGTCGGCCTTGCCCTTGTCGGTGTTGGGGTAGAGGAAGCGCGGGTCCTTGCCGAGCGCGCGCATGCGTTCGGCGACGGTGCCTTTGGACATGCCCTGCGCGTTGAAGATCGAGTCCGCGCGCGCGGTGAGCGCGGCCATGCGGTCGAGGCCGAGCTTGTGCACCTCCTCGGCCGACATACCCGTCGTTGTCGCGAAACGCAGCGCATAGGCATAATATTCGTCGCCCTTGGGCAGCCGCCACACGCCGGCATCATGCGTCGAACGCGGGCGCACGGCGGTGAGTTCGGCGGCCTGCCGCCGCATCGCGGGATAGATTTTGCCTTCGACGATGGCGGCGCAGCGTCTCGCCCAGTCGCCGGGGATATCGGCGGTCTTGGTCTTGAGGTTGGTGGTCAGGATATTCGCGTCGGGCGCGGGCGCCCAGATCTTGTCGAACAGCGCGAGCGTGCGGTCGATGACGAAATCGGGCGGGATGATGCCCGCAGCGTGATCCGCCTTGATCCGCCCCGTTTCATTGTCGAGCTGCACCGCGAAATCGGCGCAGCGCGCGAGGTACGCCTCGGCATCGGCGGCGTTCGCGATGCTGTGCTGGTTGACGAGGAAATCGGGGATCGAACGGTAGGTCCCGCTGAGCTGGGTCACCGGATGCGGTTCAGGCCAGCTGTGAAGTCCGTAGCTGAAGGTGTCATAAGCCTTGACATAACCCTCCCACGGCCCGCGGAAGGTTTCATAGTTGACGAGGTCCATGCCTGACAGTTTCTTCGGGTCGATCGTCTTCAGTTCTTTAAGTCCGGTGCGATAGAGGTCGTGGCCCTTCTTGATGCCGGCAGGCGAACGGTCGGCGAGTTTTGCCTTGGCGGCGGCGCGATCACCCTTGTCGAGCCCGAGCGAGGTCGCGAACTCGGGGTCCTGATCGACGAGCATGTCGTAGATGCGCTCGTAAATTGCGGTCAGTCGCGCCCCTTCGCTATCGGGAGTCGCGGCGAACGCCGCGCGGGGGCGGACGCCGGCGAGCATAGAGGAGGCCGCGGCGGCGGCAAGCAAGGTACGACGGTCGAACATATCGCGATCTCCGGAAAAAATGTCGGGCATGGACAGCGCCCACGCCTCATAGGTGTACTGTTATAGCAAGTCACCATGGGCGCAAGTGTTTGATGCGGCGAGTCGCTTGTCATAGGCGATCGAGCGAGTGTAAAATTAACCGACAGTTGACGCCTCGGCTGTAAAGTCGCTCGGGCGAAAGGGTTCCATGTTTCGGCTGTTCAAACATTATGTTCCGCACGCGGTCGTCTGGCTGGCGCTGATCGAGTTTTTCGCGCTGCTCGGCTCGGCCGAGGGGGCGTGGCACCTCTATGCGCATCAGGCGGGGTTCGA
Organism: Sphingopyxis fribergensis; assembly: GCF_000803645.1. NCBI lineage: Bacteria > Pseudomonadati > Pseudomonadota > Alphaproteobacteria > Sphingomonadales > Sphingopyxidaceae > Sphingopyxis > Sphingopyxis fribergensis. Next base: position 1,557,581 of record NZ_CP009122.1, read on the forward strand.
TGCCGGGTCGCTCAGTGACCGCTGGCTGCCCCTTTTGACCTTCGGCCTTTCGAACTCGCTCGCGATGATGGCGACCGGCATGTACGGGAACGAGGGGCTGCGCTCGATGCGTTTTGCCACCGCACGCCTGCTCGCCGCGATCTCGCTGGGCGTGATCTTCCTCTCGGTGCTTGGCTTTCTGTTGCCGACCGCGACGCTTTGGCGCGCGAACAGCCTGTACGCGATGCTCTTGGCCATTGCGGCGCTGTTCGTGATCCGTCTGGTGCTAACCCAATCGTCGGGAACCGAGGCGTTTCGGCGCCGCATATTGGTGCTCGGCGCCGGGCCGCGCGCCGCGCGATTGGCCGCGTTGGCCGAAGCGCCCGGAAGCGGACTTGAAATGGTCGGCTTCATCGCGATGAGCGCGGCCGAAAAGACCGTTGACGGAGCGATCCCGCGCGACGGGATCGCCAGTCTGTCGGATCATGTCGTCGACCTGCGCGCGGGTGAAGTCGTGCTCGCACTGGAGGAACGACGCAACGCATTGCCGCTGAACGACCTGCTGCGGGTCAAGACGACGGGCGTTCATGTTAACGACATCGCGAGCTTCATCGAGCGCGAGACGGGTCGCGTCGATCTGGCGACCACCAACCCCAGCGGGCTGATCTTTTCCGACGGCTTTTCGGCCGGGCAGCGCATTTCGAAAGTCGGCAAACGCCTGTTCGACATCCTCGCCAGCCTGATTGTGCTCGTGATCGGGCTGCCGCTGGTCGTCATCGCGGGAATCGCGGTGATCCTCGACAGCCGCGGTCCGGTCTTTTACCGCCAGCCGCGCGTCGGCCTGTTCGGCGAACCATATGACATCTTCAAGATCCGGTCGATGCGCACCGATGCCGAGGCGGCGGGCAAGGCGGTGTGGGCGGCCGAGAACGACCCGCGCGTCACCCGCGTCGGCCGCGTGATCCGCAAGCTGCGCATCGACGAGCTGCCGCAGACCTGGTGTGTGCTGAAAGGCGACATGAGCTTTGTCGGGCCGCGCCCCGAACGGCCGAGCTTCGTCGAGGAACTCGAAAAGAAGCTGCCTTATTATGCCGAACGCCACATGGTGAAACCCGGCCTGACCGGCTGGGCGCAGATCAATTACCCCTATGGCGCGTCGGTCGAGGATGCCCGCGTGAAGCTCGAATATGATCTTTATTACGCCAAGAATTACTCGCCCTTCCTCGACCTGTTGATCCTGCTTCAGACGGTACGTGTCGTGTTGTGGCCGGAGGGAGCGCGCTAGCGGTGAGCGCGCTGACCGGCCTGTCTCCTATCCTGTCGGGCCTTGCGCTGGCGGGCTTTACCGGCGTCACCTTGTGGTTGCTGATGCGGCCGCGGGCGCGGATGGCGGCGTTGATGCCGGCGCCGCGCTTGCTCGCCGCGACGGCCGCGGCCACTGCCTTATGGTGCGCCGGCCTCACCATCTATGGCCCCGGATCGTCGCAATCGCTGGTCGTACAGACGGTGCGCGACCTCGCCATGCTCCTCTGGTTGGGGGCAACATTCTGGTCGCCGCGTGCGCCGATGTCGCCGCCGCTGCGGCTGATCGTGCGGATGCTCGCAACGATCTGCGTGTTGACGCTGCTGCTTGGCGCGGCGGCGCATTTGCGCGCGGGCGCGGCGGCCGAGGCGTGGATGACGCCGACGCTGGGCTTCGCCGCGGCGGTCGTCGCGATCGGCGGATTGCTGATGATCGATGGCGGGGTTCGCCATGCGAGCGCGGGGCAGCGCATGCCGGTGATGGCGGTCGCGGGCGGTTTTGCGATGCTGTGGGCCTATGAGCTCAACGTCCAGTTGATCGGTGCGCTGACCGGCGAAAAGGCATCGACGCTGATCGCGCTGCTTCCGGCGATCGTTCTGCTCACGCTACCGGTTTATGTCGTCGCAGCGATGGACGTCGGGCGCGAGAAAATGCGCCTGTCGCGCACCGCCGCGACGCGCACGCTGATCCTGCTGGGCGCCGCCGCCTATCTGATCGTCATCGCGCTCACCGGCGCCGTCGCGCGCGTCGTCGGCGGCGATTATGCCGAGCTGGCGCAGGCAATTTCGCTGCTGGTCGCGCTCGGCGCGGGGGGGCTCATGCTCGCTTCTGCGCGGTCGCGCGCGTGGCTGTCGGTGATGATTTCCAAGCATTTCTTTGAGCATCGTTATGATTATCGTGCCGAGTGGATGCGCTTTACCGCGACGCTGGGGCAGGGTGACAAAGGCGATGGGGGCGAGGATGATCGCAACCTGCACCGCCGCGTCGCCAAGGCGCTCGCCGAACTCACCGGAAGCCCCGGCGCATTGCTGATGCTGCCCGCCGCATCGGGCGGTTTTCGCATCACCGAGCATTGGCATTGGCCGGACGGCGCGAGCGACGATGCCATCTTGTCGCTGCGATCGGCCTTCATGCTCCAGGAGACGCAGCATATTGTCGACCTCGATGCCGAGCGCCGGGGACATCCCGGCGAGGATATGGCGATCCCTGAATGGTTGATCGCCGATATGCGCGCCTGGGTCGTCGTGCCGGTGCTGCATTTCCAGCGGATGATCGCGATCGTCATATTGCACCGCCCCGCGGTGTCGCGCGCCCTCGACTGGGAAGACCTCGACGTTCTGCGCATCGCGGGGCAGCAGGCGGCGAGCTATCTGGCCGAATCGCAGAGCCAGCAGGCCCTGTCCGAAGCGCGGCGCTTCGACGAATTCAACCGCCGCTTTGCCTTCATCATGCACGACATCAAGAATCTGGCGAGCCAGATCGGGCTGCTCGCGCGCAACGCCGAACGCCACGCCGACAAGGCGGATTTTCGCGCCGACATGGTCGAGACGCTGAAGATTTCGGCCGGGCGGCTTTCCGACCTGCTCGTCCGCCTCTCGCCGCGCGAGCGTGGTCCCGCGGCGGAGGCGGGGCGGATTTTGGTCGAGCCGGTGCTGAACGAGATCGCGGCCGAGATGCGGCCGCGCCGCGCGTTGTTCGTCGGCTGCCAGGCGGGATTGTCGGCATGGGGCGATGCGGGTGCGATCCGGCAGATCGTCCAGCATCTTGTCAGCAACGCGATCGACTCCTCTGCGCCCGAGACGCCGGTGCAAGTCGTCGCGGTCGCCGAGCAGGGACGCGTACGGATCGACGTGATCGATCAGGGGGGCGGCATGACGCGCGATTTCATTCGCGACGAGCTGTTCAAACCCTTCGTATCGACAAAGGAATCGGGCTTCGGGCTGGGGGCATATGAGGCGCTGCAGATCGCGCAGGCCCTGGGCGGAGCGATCGAAGTGGCGAGCGAACCGGGCAAGGGGAGCAGCTTTACCCTGTGGCTGCCGCTCGGCGATGCGCGCAGTGACAGCGGGGGCGCCCGCGTGGTGAAAGTAGGACAATAATGACCGAGGGCGGGGCCAATTTGCGCAAATTGCTGGTGGTCGAGGACGACCCCGGGCTGCAGACGCAGCTCAAATGGGCGTATGAGGATTATCAGGTCTTCGTCGCGGGCGACCATGATGCCGCGATCGAATTGCTGCGCGCCGAGGAACCCGATGTGGTGACGCTCGACCTGGGCCTGCCGCCCGATCCCGACGGCACGCGCGAAGGGTTCCGGACGCTGAAGGCGATCATCGAGGCCAAGCCCGATACCAAGGTCATCGTCGTGTCGGGGCATGGCGAACGCGCGAGCGCGCTGGCGGCGATCGCGAGCGGGGCGTGGGATTTCTACCAGAAGCCGATCGACATCGACGAACTGGGGCTGATCGTGGCCCGCGCTTTCCATGTGCGCGAACTCGAGGTCGAGAATGCGCGGCTCGCAAGCCAGGGTTCGAACGACAATCGCGTGCTCGGCGGGATGATCACCGGGGCGCCCGAGATGCAGAAGGTCGCGCGGACGATCGAACGCGTCGCGAATCTCGATGTCAGCGTGATGCTGCTCGGCGCGAGCGGCACCGGCAAGGAATTGCTCGCGCGCGGGCTGCACGAGGCGAGCGGGCGGCGCGACGGAGCGTTTGTCGCGATCAACTGCGCGGCGATCCCCGAAAATCTGCTCGAAAGCGAGCTGTTCGGGCACGAAAAGGGCGCGTTTACCGGCGCGGTGAAGACGACCGAGGGCAAGATCGAACTGGCACATGGCGGGACGCTGTTTCTCGACGAGGTCGGCGATATTCCGCTGCCGTTGCAGGTCAAGCTGCTGCGATTCCTGCAGGAGCGGACGATCGAGCGGATCGGCGGGCGTAAGGCGATCGCGGTCGACACGCGCATCGTCTGCGCGACGCACCGCGACCTCGATACGATGATTGCCGAGCAAAGTTTCCGCGACGATCTGTATTACCGGCTCGCCGAGATGGTGGTGAAGATCCCGTCGCTGTCCGAACGGCCGGGCGACGCGGTGCTCCTCGCGCGGCACTTCCTCCACCAATATGCGCCTCAGATGAACCCCGGGGTGCGCGGCTTCGCGCCCGACGCGCTGCAGGCGATCGACGAGGGCCGCTGGCCGGGCAATGTCCGCGAGCTTGAAAACCGCATCAAACGCGCCGTTATCATGGCCGACGGCAAGCTGGTGATGCGCGAGGACCTCGATATGACGGGCGGCGAGGAAGAGGGCGAGGAGGCGTGGCTGAACCTGCGCAGCGCGCGCGAGGCCGCCGACCGCGTCGCGATCCGCCGCGCGATGACGCAGAGCGAGGGCAATATTTCGGCGGCGGCCAAGCTGCTCGGGATCAGCCGGCCGACGCTGTACGACCTGCTCAAGCAATATCGGATGCACGCCTGAATGGATTTGGGGCGCGTCTGGGCGCGTTCGCTGCTACTGGCGGCGTTACTGCTGGGAGCGTGCGGCGACGGGGCGTCGTCCGCACCGCGGCAGAAGCTCGAGGAACGCCGGGCCGCGCTCCAGAATGCTATCGCTGATAACCCGAAAGTAATCGCCGAACGCGTCGAACTGGCGCGCGTGGCGACCAGGCTGGGCGATGGCGTCGGGGCCGAGGCGGCGGTGAAGGGCGCGCTGAGGGCCGGAGCGAACGACGCCGCGCTGCGCCCGTTGCTCGCGCGCGCCTATGCGATGCAGGGCGAGGGGAGCCGGGCGCTCCAGACGCTCGACGATGGCCCGATTATCCCCGAAATGATCGGCGAAGCGGCGTGGGTCGCTGGCGACGTCCATCTGAGCAATGGCGATCTGGGCGCGGCGCGCGAAGCTTATGACCGCGCGGTGCACGAACTGCCGCGCAATTCGGCGCTGTGGGTCGACGTCGCGCGCTTTCGCGACGCCAATGCCGACACGCTTGGCGCGCGCGATGCCGTCGATTATGCGATCGAACTCGACAAGGCGAACAGCGCGGCGCTGGCGTTCAAGGCGAACCTGGTGCGGACCGAGGAGGGACTTAATGCCTCGCTCGCCTGGTATGAAGAGGCGCTTGCCGCCGATCCCGACAATGAAGATGCGCTGATCGAACAGGCGGCGACGCTCGGCGATCTCGGGCGCTATCAAGACATGCTCACCTCGCTACGTCACGCCGCGACGATCGTCCCGCGCGACCCGCGACTCTTTTACCTGCAGGCGGTGCTCGCCGCGCGCGCCGACAATTATGCGCTCGCGCGCAGCCTGCTCCAGCGCACGCGCGGCGCGCTCGACGAACAGCCGTCGTTCATGCTGCTGAGCGCGGTGGTTGAGCTTGAGCTTGGCGGCGAGGCGGTCGCGGCGAGCTGGGCCGACCGGCTGCTGGTCGAGCAGCCCGAAAACTTCACTGCGCGCCGCATCCTCGCGGCGGCCGAATGGGCCGATGGCGACCCGGACGCCGCGCTCGACGCGCTGCTGCCGCTGGTCCAGCGTCCCGACGCCGATAGCTGGTCGCTGCTTCTCGCGGCCCGATCGGCGGCGGAACTCGGCCGGCGGATCGAATCGGCGGACTATCTGGGGCGCGCGGCGGCGCTGGCGCCCGGCGAAGCGGTGCCCTTTGTTGCCGACAATGACTATGGCCTGCTGACGATGGCGGCCGATGCCGAGCCGCTCAATCCGGCTTATGCGATTCCCGCGATCGCGGCCAACCTGTCGAGTGGCAATGGTGTACGGGCGATCGAACGTGCGACGCGACTGCGCGATGCGAATCGCGGCGTCGCCGACGCGCATATCCTGCTGGGCGATGCGGCGCTGGCTGTCGGGCGGACCGATCTGGCGGTGCAGGCCTATCGCACTGCGCGCGACCTCGATGCGGGCGAACGCACGACGCTGCGGCTCGCCAACGCGCTGTTCCGCGCCGGCGATGCCGCGGGGTCGGGCGCCGCGATCCTCGCGTTGCAGCGCAGCCAGCCTTCGAGCATCGCCGCCGACCGATTGTCGGGGCATCTGGCGATGGACATCGAGCATTGGGATCAGGCGATCGCGCATTTCGAGCGCGTGCGCCAGCGAATCGGCAGTCGCGACGCCGTGATTATGCGCGAATTGGCACAGGCGTGGGCGGCGAAGGGCGACGACGATCGCGCGCTGCCGCTGATCGACCGCGCTTACCGGCTACAGCCGCTCAATACCGGAATCATGCTGTTTTACGCCGACTTGCTTGAGCGCCGGGGGCGCAAACAAGCCGCGGCGGATTTGCGCGACAAGGCGGCGCAGATCGGGCGCTAGGGCAGATGGAAATGGCAGGCTTCGACCGGGAACGGACCTCTCAATCATCGTCACCCCGGACTTGATCCGGGGTCCATGACTTCAGCGCCGCCGTGGATCCCGGATCAAGTCCGGGATGACAAAGGAAAGGGCGCGGATAGCAGCTCACCACCCCAAAGCGGAAAGAGCGATCAAGCCTCGGTCAAATCCAGCAACGTACGCGCGTCAAGGCCGATGCGGCGCATCTGCTGTGCGACCGGCGGCCAGACATTGGCGAGGAAGTCGGCGCGCATCAGGTCGCGGAGGCGCTCGGTTGCGCCGGCGGCAACAAACATGCCGACCCCGCGCTTGACCGTAACCAGCCCTTCGTCCTGAAACGTCTGATAGGCTTTCGCTACCGTTAGCGGGTTGGCGCCTTCCTCGGCGGCGAGCGACCGGACCGACGGCAACATGTCGCCGTCGCTAAACTGGCCGTCGAGGATGGCGTTGGCGATGACATCGCGCAGACGTTGGTACACGGGTTTGGACTGATCGAGCATGCCGCCTTAATGCCATAAGACAGCAGCACAGTCAAATTCGGATTATTACAAAGTCGTACCGCTTGGTATAACTAAATGTCCCAAGCGCGCACCACATCGTCATATTCGGGGCGGGGCCGCTCATCGAGATCGCGCGCCGGAGTGCCGATAAAGAAATAGCCGACGATCGTGTCGCCTTCACCCGCGCTGAATGCGGCCGCGACCTCGGCGCTATAGGCGGCCCAGCCGGTCAGCCAGCTGCCGACGAAGCCATGGGCATGCGCGGCGTGGAGCAGGTTCATGCCGATGGCGCCCGCCGACATCTGTTGTTCCCAGACAGGAATCTTGGCGCCGGGGACGGGGGTCGAGAGGAGAACGAGCAGGTTCGGCGCCTGATGCGCGAATTGGTCGAGCGCCGACAGGTCCATGCCCGCAGCGCCGGGATTTTCGGCAACCCACGCGCGTTTCAGCAGCGTCGCGAACGCCGCGCGCTGGTCGTGGGCGATGGTGACGATCCGCCACGGGGCCAGCTTCCCATGATCGGGGGTGCGGAGCGCAAGCGCGATGATATCGCGCAGCGTAGCGGCATCGGGGCCGGGGGCGATCATGTCGCGCGCCTTGCCCGATCGGCGCGTGGCGAGGTGGGCGAGGAGCGAGGATCTGTCGTTGAACATGGTGCGCCATGTGGCGGTTCGTGTCCGTTCGCGCAAGTGTTGCGAACCATTCGCAACAGATTTTGGTCCGTCCGAAGCGGTTTCAAGCGCAATTAGATTCTTCCCATACGCAATTTTCACGCTAGGGTTAAGGCCATCCGCCCCGTTTCGAGGGCCAACAACCATATTCAGGGAAGGGTCGCCATGACCAAAGCCTATGCCCAGCACGGGGACGCCGCCGGGACGTTTCTCGGCCACCCGAAGGGCCTTTTTGTCCTGTTTTTTGCCGAAATGTGGGAGCGCTTTTCCTATTACGGCATGCGCGCGCTGCTGATTTTCTACCTGACCAAGCACTGGCTGTTTTCGGATGGGGAATCGGGCGTCATCTATGGTGCCTATACCGCGCTCGTCTACATCACGCCGGTGCTCGGCGGCTATCTGGCCGATCGCTGGCTGGGGCAGCGAAAGGCGGTCACGTACGGCGCCATATTGCTGACATTCGGCCATTTCATCATGGGGTTCGAGGGCGACGGCGGACAGGATCCGGCCAGCCTCAGCATCTTCTGGCTGGCGCTCGCCTTCATCATCGTCGGCTCGGGCTTCCTGAAAGCCAATATCTCGGTGATCGTCGGCCAGCTTTATCCGCGCACAGACGTGCGCCGCGATGGCGCCTACACGATCTTCTATATGGGGATTAACCTCGGCGCTTTCCTCGGTTCGCTGCTCTGCGGCTATCTCGGCGAGACCTATGGCTGGTCCTATGGTTTCGGCGCTGCGGGCTTTGGCATGCTGCTCGGCCTGATCGTCTTCATCTGGGGCAAGCCGCTGCTGCTCGGCCGCGGCGAACCCGAGGATCCGGCGAAACTGGCGCAGCCCGTGATGGGCATCAAGTTCGAATGGCTGCTTTATATCATCGGCCTCCTCGCTGTCGGCGTTTGCTGGTGGATGGTTCAGAATCAGGCGCTGGTCGGCACGTTCCTGGGCGTAGCGGGGGCCGCGCTGGTCGCCTATGTGGTGTTCACCGCCGTCGTGAAGCTGCCATCGCAGGACCGCGACCGTATCTTCGCCGCGCTGTTCCTGATCCTCGGCTCGATCCTCTTCTGGGCCCTGTTCGAACAGGCGGGTTCGTCGCTCAACCTCTTCGCCGATCGCTATGTCGATCGCGCGGGCGTTCCGGCTTCGGTGTTCCAGTCGCTCAACGCCGGCTATATCGTTCTGTTCGCGCCGCTGTTCGCGGTCCTGTGGACCTGGCTCGGCCGCCGTGGGTGGGAACCTTCGGCGCCCGCCAAGTTCGGCCTAGCGATGCTCCAGCTCGGTCTCGGCTTCTTCGTGCTCAAATGGGGCGCCGAGGCTGCGGGCATGGAGAATGCTACGCCCGTCCTGTTCATCTTCCTGATCTACCTGCTCCACACGACCGGCGAGCTTTGCCTGTCGCCGGTGGGCCTCAGCGCGATGAACCGCCTTGCGCCCGCGCATATGGCTTCGCTTATCATGGGCACCTGGTTCTTCGCATCGGCGACCGGCAATTTCGCCGCAGGCCTGATCGCGGCGGCGACGGGGTCGGAAAAGGCGAGCGGCGAAGGTGCGGGCAAGGCGCTCGTCCTGGATGTCTATGGCACGATCGGCCTGTGGGCGATCGGTTTCGGGATCCTCGTGATCGTCGTATCGCCGCTGATCAAGAAGCTGATGCATCTCGACACGTTGCGCGATTCTGAAGATCTTGCGGGCCAGAATGAGCTGGCCGAGCCGCAGGCGGCAGGCATTCATCCCGAACCCAAGGGGGCGTAACATATGATCCGGGGCGTGAAGGGCAGCCTGCTGGCTGCGGTATCGCTGGCGCTCGTCGGTTGCGCGGCGAATGGCAAGGAAACGGCTTCGGCGGGCGACAAGCCCGCCGAAAAGCCTGTCAAGTTCAACAAGGATCCCTATCCGTCGACGTACAAGGGATATCCGACCCGCCTGACGGTGGTGAAGGGTGTCACGATCTTCGACGGCGAGGGCGGCCGGATCGACAATGGTTCGATCGTGATGACGAGCGGCAAGGTCGATCGCATCGGCGGTCCCGACATGGAATTGCCAACCGATGCCGATGTCATCGACGGCACGGGCAAGTATCTGACCCCCGGCGTCATCGATATCCACAGCCACCTTGGCGATTATCCGTCGCCGAGCGTCGATGCGCATTCGGACGGCAATGAAGCGACGTCGCCGACGACCCCAGAAGTCTGGTCCGAACATAGCGTCTGGCCGCAGGATCCGGGGTTCAGCCGGGCGCTCGCGAACGGCGGCGTGACGAGCTTGCAGATACTGCCCGGCAGCGCGAACCTGATGGGCGGGCGCTCGATCACGCTCAAGAATGTGCCGTCGCGCACGGTGCAGGGGATGAAATTCCCCGGCGCGCCCTATGGCCTGAAAATGGCGTGCGGCGAGAATCCGAAGCGCGTTTACGGCGGCAAGGGGCGGATGCCGTCGACCCGCATGGGCAATTTCGCGGTGAACCGCGCGACGTGGCAGAAGGCCGCGGCGTACAAGAAGAAGATGGACGATGGAAAGGCCGTCGACCGCGACCTCGCGATGGAGACGCTTGCGGGCGTATTGTCGGGCGAAATCCTCGTCCACAATCATTGCTACCGCGCCGACGAAATGGCGCTGGTGATCGATATGTCGAAGGAATTCGGCTACAAGGTGTCAACCTTCCACCACGCGGTCGAAAGCTACAAGATCGCCGACCTGCTCGCCAAGGAAGGCATTTGTTCGGCGATGTGGGCCGACTGGTGGGGCTTCAAGATGGAAGCCTATGACTCGGTCAACGAGAATATCCCGCTCGTCTATAAGGCCGGCGCGTGCACGATCGTCCATTCGGACGATGCGAACCAGATTCAGCGTTTGAACCAGGAAGCCGCGAAAGCCCGCGCTGCTGGGCGCCGTATCGGGATCGACGTCAGCGACGAACAGGCGTGGACCTGGCTGTCGTATAATCCCGCCAAGGCACTAGGTATCGCCGACAAGACGGGCAGCCTGAAGCCGGGCAAGATGGCCGACGTCGTGCTGTGGAACGGCAATCCGTTCAGCGCCTATACCCGGCCCGAAAAAGTGTGGATCGACGGCGCTTTGATGTTCGACGCGAACGATCCGAAGCGGCGTCCGGTGAGCGATTTCGAGCTGGGCCAGCCGGGCGAAGGAGACGTGAAATGATCCGCGCGCTTCTCCTTTCCGCTGCGGCGATCGTCGCGGCTCCGGCCGCGGCGCAGGACATCGCCATTACCAACGCGAAGCTCGTCATCGGCGACGGCAGCGCGCCTATCGAGGGCGGCACCGTCGTCGTGCGCGGCGGCAAGGTTGTTGCGGCGGGGGCCGGTGTAGCTGTGCCTGCGGGCGTCGAGCGCGTCGATGCGCAGGGGCGTTATGTGACGCCGGGCATCGTCGCGGCGTTCAGCCGCGTGGGGCTGACCGAAGTCGATGCCGTCACCGGCACCAACGACCGTTCGGCGCCGCGCACGCGCTTTTCGGCGGGGCTCGACATCGCGCCCGCGCTGAATCCGATGGGCTCGCCCGTCGCGGTCAACCGCGCCTCGGGCGTGACGCGCGCGATCGTCGCGCCGAGTGGCAGCAGCAATTTGTTTGCAGGCCAAGGCGCGGTGGTCGACCTCGCCGACGATATGGACATGGTGACCAAGCCGCGCGCGCTGCAATATGTCGCGTTCGGCGAGGATGGTTCGGCAAAGGCCGGTGGCAGCCGTGCCGCGCTGTTCCTGCTGTTCCGCGAACAATTGCTGGCGGCGCGCAGCTATGCCCGAAACCCGGCGACGCTTGCCGAATGGGGCAATGATGCGATGATCCAGCGCGCCGATGCCGATGCGCTGGTGCGCGTGATCGACGGCTCGACGCCGTTGTTCGTCCGGGTGGATCGCGCGGTGGACATCGTCAATGTCATCAAGCTGAAGGGCGAGTTTCCCGCACTGAAGCTGGTGCTCGTCGGGGCGACCGAAGGCTGGCTCGTCGCGCGCGACATCGCGGCGGCGAAGGTGCCCGTGCTCGTCTCGCCGCTCACCGACCTGCCGTCGAGTTTTGAACAGCTTGGCGCGACGCAGTCGAATGCGGGCAGGCTCAAGGCCGCGGGCGTCGATGTGTCGGTCGGCGTGTTCGACGACGATGACGCGCACAAGATGGGATATGCGACGCAATATGCGGGCAATCTCGTCGGGCTTGCGCGCGTCCCAGGCGCGAGCGGGATGACGTGGGATCAGGCGTTCGCGTCGATCAGCAGCGTCCCCGCGCGCGCGGTCGGCATGGAGGGTAGCATCGGCTCGCTGCGTCCGGGCCGCGCCGGCGACGTCGTGATCTGGGATAATGATCCGCTCGAACTCGGCAGTCGCCCGACGATGCTGTGGATCGACGGCAAGGCGCAATCGCTCACGACGCGGCAGGATCGCCTGCGCGACCGCTATCTGACACCGCAGGAAGGGGCGCTGCCCAAGGCTTATGATCGGTAGGAACGGGCGGGCGCGGTGGCGCCTTCCTGTCAACCCCCTATGTTGACACTGTTACCTTGGTGACGGATGGTGTCGGCCTGATGCCGCGAGTCGCCTGCGGCAGGGGAGGGGTCGGCCATGCAGCCCATGTCGCTTTTGATTGTCACCGGCGTTTTGTTCGTCGGCTCGCACCTCGCTTTATCGCATCCGCTCCGCGACGGGCTCGCGGGGCGGATGGGTGAGCGGGGGTTCCAGATCACCTACTCGGTCGTTGCGATCGCGACGTTCATCATGCTCGTGCAGGCATGGCGCGGGATGCCGCCCGAGCCGCCCTTATGGGTGGTCGACGATCCGCTGTGGACGCTCGCCTCGCTGATCGTGCTGTTCGCGAGCATCTTGTTCATGGGGTCGCTAATCGGCAATCCGGCGCTGCCCGCGCCGGGAGCGGCGAAGGCGGCAGAGGCCGCGCCGCGCGGGGTTTTCGCGATCACGCGGCACCCGATGATGTGGGGCTTTACGCTCTGGGCTCTTGCCCATGCGCTAGTGATGCCGACGCCGGGGCAGATCGTCCTGTCGGCGATCATCATCTTTCTCGCGCTCGTCGGTTCGGCGGGGCAGGACGCGAAGAAGGCGCGGCTGATGGGCGATGCGTGGCTCCAGTGGGCGGCGCGAACGAGCTTTGTGCCCTATGCGCGGCAGATCGGCGGCGCGGCGCCGTGGGCCGATACGATCCCGCGCCCGCATGCGTTGCTGGGCGGGACCGTGCTTTGGCTCATTGCCACTTGGGCGCATGGCGCACTGGGTTATATGGTCGCGGGAATCTGGCGCTGGATGGGTTGATATAATGCACGACAAGACGACGACCGCCGACCTTTCGCTCCGCCTGCTCGGGCGACCGCTCGACGAACTCGACGATGATGAGCGGCGGGTGCTCGACGCGATCGCCGAGCGCCGACTGATCAGCCGCGACGCCGCCGATATCGACGATGAGGGGGCGAGTTTCGGGGCGCGGCTCTCCGACCGGGTTGCCAGAGTCGGCGGGTCTTGGGGATTCATCATCCTGTTCACCGTCGTGCTGGTCGGCTGGATGCTGCTCAATTCGGCGGTATTGGAGCGCTGGGGGATGGCGTTCGATCCCTATCCGTTCATCTTCCTCAATCTGATGCTGTCGACGCTGGCAGCGGTGCAGGCGCCGATCATCATGATGAGCCAGAACCGCGCGTCGGCAAAGGACCGCATCGCGGCGGGGCTCGATTATGAGATCAACCTGCGCGCGGAACTGGAGATCATGCGGTTGCACGAGAAGCTCGACCAGATGCGGTTTCATGAGCTGTCGGAGAAGGTCGACGCGCTGTGCGAGCGGTTGGAGGTGAAGGATTAGATTGAGGGTCGGGGATCGATGTCTGTTTTGGGGTGGGAAGCGGACGCTAAATCCTCCCTGTCGCGAAGCGATGGGGAGGGGGACCGCGCCCATCGGGCGTGGTGGAGGGGCAGCGACGTTGCGCCATAGCCCCTCCGTCAGCGCTACGCGCTGCCACCTCCCCATGCCTGCGGCACAGGGAGGATCTTATGTCCGCAATTGGTCGCTAGCCGCCGTTAAAGCCGCACCATCCGCATCCCCATTTCACCATAACGCGGGCCGCTCGTGCCGCCCTTCGGCGCCGCGGCGTCGATCGCGGCGAGGTCGTCGGCGGTCAGCGTGACGTCCGCCGCCCCCACGCTATCCTCCATCGTCGCACGGCGCTTGGTGCCGGGAATCGGGACAATGTCGCCGCCTTGCGCGAGCAGCCAGGCGAGCGCGACCTGAGCCTTTGATACGCCATGCTTGTCTGCAACGGCGCCGATTGCATCGACGATCGCCAGATTGGCGGGCAGATTTTCGTCCGAATAGCGCGGATCGTTGCGGCGCCAGTCGTTTTGGGGAAGCTCGTCGCGGCTGCGTACCGCGCCCGCGAGAAAGCCGCGGCCGAGCGGCGAATAGGGGACGAAGCCGATGCCGTTTTCGCGGCAGACGCCGAGAATCTCGTCCTCGATGTCGCGCTCCCAGATGGAATATTCGCTCTGCAATGCGGTGATCGGCGCGGCCTTGGCGGCGCGGCGGATCGTTTCCGGGCCGGCTTCGGACAGCGCGATGTGGCGGACCTTGCCCTCCTTGACGAGCTCCATCATCCCGCCGACGACCTCTTCGATCGGGATCGAGGGATCGACGCGGTGCTGGTAGAACAGGTCGATCGTGTCGATGCCGAGCCGCTGGAGCGAGCCTTCGCATGCGGCGCGGGCGTTAGAGGGCGAACCGTCGACGCCGACGATCTGGTTGCCGTCGAACTTGAAGCCGAACTTTGTCGCGATGATCAGGCCGTCGCGCTTGCCCTTGATCGCGGCGCCGAGCAATTCTTCGTTCGAGAACGGGCCATAGATTTGCGCGGTGTCGAAAAAGGTGACGCCGAGGTCGATCGCGCGGTGGATCGTGCGCGTCGATTCGTCCAAATCGGCCGCCTCGCCATAAAGGATATTGCCGCCCTTGATCATCGGCATGCAGCCGATGCCGATCGCCGAAACTTCGAGGCCGTGGCCGAGCTTGCGATATTTCATGGGGTTTCTCCTGCTGGTTCGTTCTCGACGCCGTCGGCAGCATATTTGGTCGCGGCGACGTCACCAATAACATTGCCGAGTGTACGGAAAATGTCAGGAAAAGTCTCGACCGCGACGAGCAGGCCGAGCGGTGCGACCGGCACGCCCATCGACACGGCGATCGGCGCGATAGACGTCACGAAACTGATCGAGCCGGGCAGGCTGACCGACGAGAGCGCCGCGGCCATCGCGACCGCGAGGCCGACCGCCATTTCCCACGGCGACAGTTCGATCCCGAACAGCCATGCGACATAGACGACGACCGCGAGGTTCATCGCCGGGCTGGTGAAGCGGAAGAGGGCAACCGCGAGCGGCAGCACGACGTCGGCCTTTTTGGGATCGACGCCGAGCTCTTCGGACGATTTCAGCATCGCGGGCAGGCTGGCGAGCGAGCTTTGCGTGCTGATCGCAACCGCCAATGTCGGCACCATCGCGCGGACGAAGCGCGGCACCGAAATGCCGACGACAAGCCACGCGAGAAGCAGGCCGAGCAAGAGGCAGCTGATCCCGACCGACGACAGAATCAGCACATAATGGATGAGCCCGCCGAACGCCGCTACGCCGGCCTTGACCGCGAGCGCATAGCCCAGCGCGAAAACGCCGATCGGAGCGAGCGCGAGAACCCAGCCGATGACGATCAGCATCGCGTCACCCAGCGCCTTGAACAGCCCCGACAGCGTCGCGCGCTGCACCGGTTCCAATTTGGTGATCGCGAAGGCGAAGATGGTCGTGAAGACGATCAACGGCAGGATCGCGGTGTCGGCCGCCGCCGCAATCGGATTGGTCGGGACCAGCGAGAGCAGAAAGTCGCCAAATGTCGGCGACGGCCCCGCTTCTGCCGTGCCGCCGAGGCCGTGGCGCAATGCTTCGGCCGCACCCGCGGAAAGCGGGAAGAGGCGCAGCAGAAGCGGTGTCATCAGCAGCGACATCAGACCCGAAAGCGTGATCGCGCCGAGGAAGATCATCACGGCGCGGAAAGCGAGCTTGCCCGCGCGCGCGGCGTCGGCGGTTGCAGTAATGCCGGTGATCAGCAGCGCGACCACGAGCGGGACGATCGTCATCTTCAAGGCGTTGAGCCAAAGCAGCCCGATCGGTTCGATATAGGGAAGCGAGGCGGTGCCGGCGGCGGGCGACACCAGCTCGACGCCGATACCCAGAAGCATGCCGGCGACCAGCGCCGAAAGGATGAACCAAGCGGATTTCAAGACGGATTCTCCCGGCGATTTTTCTGGCCAGCTTGCCAAGCAAAAGAGGGTGACTTAGAGCACCTCCCGGAAGAAACGGGAACCGGTTTTTGGGCCGGTCAATGCTCCGTCGGGGCCATCCCGCGGGACGCCGGGGCAGGCTTGCCGGGCGATGGTTAGATAGCAGAGGGAACATGCGCAAGTTTTTCGGAACCGACGGGATTCGCGGTCTGACCAACAAGGCCCCGATGACCGCGGAAGTCGCGATGCGCGTCGGCATGGCGGCGGGCGCACACTTCCTGCGCGGTGATCACAAACATCGCGTCGTGATTGGCAAGGATACGCGATTGTCGGGCTATATGCTCGAAAACGCGCTGGTCGCGGGTTTCACCAGCGTCGGCATGGACGTGGTGCAGGTCGGGCCGATGCCGACCCCGGCGATCGCGATGCTCACACGGTCGATGCGCGCCGATCTGGGCGTCATGCTGTCGGCGAGTCACAACCCCTATTACGACAATGGCATTAAACTGTTCGGTCCCGACGGGTACAAGCTGTCCGACGAGGATGAGGCGCAGATCGAGCATCTGCTGACCGTTGAGCCTGTGCTCGCCGATCCGGCGCATATCGGACGCGCGAAACGCATCGACGACGCGCGCGGCCGCTATATCCATGCGGTGAAGCAGAGCTTGCCCGAATCGGTCCGCCTCGACGGGCTGCGCATCGTGCTCGATTGCGCCAATGGCGCGGCGTATAACAGCGCGCCGACGGTGTTCTGGGAACTCGGCGCCGACGTTGTCGCGATCGGGGTCGAACCCAATGGCACCAATATCAACGACAAATGCGGATCGACCGCGCCCGCGCTGCTTCAGGAAACCGTGGTCGCGAGCGGCGCCGACATTGGCGTCGCGCTCGATGGCGACGCCGACCGGCTGATCGTCGTCGACGAAAAGGGCAAGCTGGTCGACGGCGACCAGATCATGGGGCTGATCGGCGCGAGCTGGGCGCGGCAGGGGCGGCTGAAAGGCGGCGGGGTCGTCGCGACGGTGATGTCGAACCTCGGCCTCGAACGTTTTCTCGAAGGTGAAGGGCTGCGGCTCGAGCGCACCAAGGTCGGCGACCGTTATGTGCTCGAGCGGATGAAGGAAGGCGGCTTCAACGTCGGCGGCGAACAGTCGGGGCATATGATCCTGTCAGACCATGCGACGACCGGCGACGGCACGCTTGCGGCGTTGCAGGTGCTTGCCGAGCTCGTGGCGGCTGAAAAGCCGGCGAGCGAATTGCTGCACCAGTTCGACCCGGTGCCGCAGCTTTTGAAGAATGTCCGCTTTGCCGGCGGCAAGCCACTGGAGAATAAGGACGTCATCGCGGCAATTGCCGAGGGCGAGGCTGCGCTCAACGGCCGCGGGCGCTTGGTGATCCGCCCGTCGGGAACCGAGCCGCTGATCCGAGTGATGGCAGAAGGCGACGATGCCGGCGAAGTCGAGCGCGTGGTCGATATGATTTGCGACGCAGTACGAACTGCGACAGCTTAATCATTGATTTTTGTAGAACCGAAAGAGACTTACCATGCTTGAGATGCGACCTGATTGCGAAAAATGCGGCAAGGATTTGCCCGCCAATGTCCATGGCGCCTTCATCTGCTCGTTCGAATGCACTTTCTGCGCGAATTGCGCCGACAAGCTCGACGAAATTTGCCCCAATTGCGGTGGCGACTTGCTCGACCGCCCGCTGCGCGAAGGTGCGGCGCTGGCGAAATTTCCCGCTTCGACGGAGCGAAAGCATAAGGGGTGACCACCGCACGCGTGCTCATCATCGCCGGATCTGACAGCGGCGGCGGCGCGGGGATTCAGGCCGATATCAAGGCGGTCACGATGCTCGGCGGCCACGCGATGACCGCGATCACCGCGATCACGGCGCAGAATACGCTGGGGGTGCAGGGCGTCCATCCGGTCCCGACCGCTATGGTGCTTGCGCAGATCGACAGCGTTGCGTCGGATATCGGCGTCGACGCGATCAAGATCGGGATGATCGGCAGCGCCGAAACGGCAGCCGCAGTGGCGGAGCGATTGTCGCAGTCTGACTTGGCGCAAGCGGCGCTGGTGTTCGATCCGGTGATGGTCGCAACCAGCGGCTCGGTTCTCGCCGACGCGGCGACGATCGACGCGTTTCGCGCGTTGCTCGACCGCGCGATGGTGGCGACGCCGAATCTGCCAGAGCTGGAAGCGCTCGGCGGCGAGGAGGCGGTGCTCGCGCACGGCTGCTCGCTACTCATCAAGGGCGGCCATGCCGAGGGCGAGACGGTGATCGACCGCTTGCTCGAAACGGGTGAGGGCGAGGTCGCGCGTTGGGAGGCGCCGCGGATCGACACGAAGCACAGCCATGGCACGGGCTGCACGCTGGCGAGCGCGATCGCGACGGGGCTGGCGCAGGGTATGCCGCTCGAACCCGCGATTGCACGCGCGCGCGATTTCGTGCGGCTTTCGCTGCACGATGCACCGGGGCTGGGGCAGGGCTATGGCCCGATGGGACAGCAATATGTGCGCAACGACGGGCTGTTCACCGGCCCGGCGCTCAACCAGATAACGCTGCCCGCGACGGACTATGCGGTGTCGGTCGCCTTCTACAAGCAGATGGGGCTCAAGCAGATCGTCGATAGTCCCGGCGCCGGAGCAATTGGGGGTTATGCGCGGTTCGAGGCCGCCAATGGGGTGACGCTGTCTATTCATGTCGGCGATGGCGCGGCGGGCGGCGCGACCGCCTATCTGGAAAGCGGCGCGCTCGATGCGTGGGTCGCCTATCTCGCGCGGCGCGGGGTGCGGTTCGAGCAGATGCCGAAGGATGAGGAATGGGGCTGGCGTGAGGCGCGCTTGGCCGATCCCGCCGGCAATCGGCTGTGCCTGTATCAGGCGGCCGAATATCGGCGCTATCCGCCGTGGCGCATATGATCGTCGGCGTCGACGAGGCCGGGCGCGGGCCGCTCGCGGGGCCGGTGGTGGCTGCAGCGGTGCTGCTCTGCGAGGGCGGGATCGACGGGCTCGACGATTCCAAAAGGCTGACCGCGAAACGCCGCGCCGAACTGGAGGCGCAGATCAAGACGCGTTGCCGCTGGGGCGTCGGCGAGGCGAGTGTCGAGGAGATCGACCGCATCAACATCCTGCAGGCGACCTTCCTCGCGATGACGCGCGCGGTCGAGGCGCTGGGGATCGAGCCCGCCGAGATACTCGTCGACGGCAACCGGCTGCCGCGCTGGCGCTATACCGCGACCGCGATCATCGGCGGCGACGCGCTGCATCCCTGCATTTCGGCGGCAAGTATCATCGCGAAGGAGCATCGCGACCGCTTCATGGTGGCGATGGCCCGCGATTTTCCCGGCTTTGGCTGGGAAACCAACATGGGTTATGGTACCGCGCAGCATCTCGCGGCGCTGCGCCAGCATGGCCCGACGCCGCTCCATCGGACCAGTTTTGCCCCGGTCGCACAAATGCAGCTGGTCTGAAGCCCACGAGCCAAAAGGGGAGACGGCGATGAGCAGGGGATTCACGGCCGACGATGTGTCGGCCCAGACCGGCCGCACCGTCCTTGTCACCGGTGCCAATGCCGGGATCGGCTTCGAAGCCACCAAAATCCTGGCAGCGCGCGGCGCGCATGTCATCCTCGCGTGCCGCGATTCCGACCGGGCCGAGGCGGCGATGAACCGCATCCGCGTGGATGTGGCCAATGCCGAATTGTCGTTCCAGCCGCTCGATCTTGCCGATCTCGATCAGGTCCGCGATGCGGCGAAAGTGGTGCTCGCGGGGCCACGGATCGACGTGCTCATCAACAATGCCGGGGTGATGATTCCGCCCAAAACGCTTACCAAACAGGGCTTCGAACTGCAATTCGGGGTCAATCATCTCGGCACCTTTGCCTTGACCGGGCTGCTTCATCCACATGTGGACGACCGCATCGTCATCACCGGCAGCATCGCGCACAAAAATGGGGCGATAGATTACAGCGACCTTGGCGCGCGGCGCAGTTATCATAATTGGACGCGCTACCAGATGAGCAAGCTCGCGAACCTGCTCCATATGTTCGAACTCGACCGGCGGCTGAGCGCCGCGGGGCGCGCGACGCAGGCGATCGGATGCCATCCGGGGGTCGCGCTGACCGAACTCACGCGGCATTTGCCCATGCCGCTCCGCGCGATGACGCCGCTCGCCGGGCCTTTCTTCAACAGCGCGGCGCAGGGAGCGTGGCCGACGCTGCAGGCGGCGACGGGCGCGCATGTGCAGGGCGGCGATTATCTGGGGCCGCAGGGGCTCGGCGAAGTGTCGGGGCGTTCGGGCCCGGCGCGCGCGACGCGCACCGCGCGCGATCCGAAGCTGGCGCGCGAGCTGTGGATGCGTTCGATTGAGCTGACGGGCGTTGATCCGGGGATTTAGTCCTCCCTGTCGCGAAGCGATTGGGAGGGGGACCATCCGCAGGACCAAATTGAATTATTTTTCGCGAGTGAGTCCTCATCGCCACACCACCAGTGGTTGAGTCCGCGAGTCGCGCGCGACTCCATATGGTGTGTCAGACTCGTTTCGTTCTCATCGCGTTAACCAGTTAGAGAGGCGGAATCCCTAGACTCCTGAGCTTGACGGCGGACTCCGCTGGACTCATCAGGGCCTTCTTTCGAGCAAGAATGGGGTGAAGCATGGGTGTGATGGAACGGGTGAAGACCCCGGTTGCGAAGCAGCGCGCAGCGAAAGCGGCGCCCGTTGACCTGCCGCTCGACAGCATCCTGCAGGGCGATTGCATCGAGATGATGCGGTCGCTGCCCGCCGCGAGCATCGACATGATCTTCGCCGATCCGCCCTATAATCTTCAGCTTGGCGGCGACCTCCATCGCCCCGACGGCAGCCAGGTCGATGCGGTCGATGACGAATGGGACAAGTTCGACAGCCTCGCGACCTATGATCGCTTCACCCATGCGTGGCTGAAGGAAGCGAAGCGCATCCTGAAACCCGGCGGCAATATCTGGGTGATCGGCAGCTATCACAATATCTTCCGCGTCGGCACCGCGCTTCAGGACCAGGGCTATTGGATCCTCAACGATATCGTGTGGCGCAAGGCGAACCCGATGCCCAATTTCAAGGGCACACGCTTCACCAATGCCCATGAGACGTTGATCTGGGCGTCGATGGGCGAAAAGGCGCGCTACACCTTTAATTACCGCGCAATGAAGACGTTGAACGACGAACTTCAGATGCGGTCTGACTGGCTGATCCCGATTTGCGGCGGTCAGGAGCGGCTCAAGAAGGGCGGCAGCAAGGTTCATCCGACGCAGAAGCCCGAGGCGCTGCTCTATCGCATCCTGCTCGCCTGTTCGAACCCCGGCGACGTGATCCTCGATCCCTTCTTCGGCACCGGCACCACCGGCGCGGTCGCGAAGCGGCTTGGCCGACACTATATCGGCATCGAGCGCGAGGATGATTATATCGCCGCGGCGAAGGAGCGCATCGAAATGGCGCTGCCGCTCGACGAAAGCGCTGTGAAGACAATGATGGCGCCGAAGGCCGCGACGCGCGTTGCATTCGGCACGCTGGTCGAGGGCGGGCTGATCGCGCCGGGAACGGTGCTCACCGACACGAAGCGTCGCTGGAAAGCAAAAGTCCGCGTCGACGGCTCGCTCGATTGTGAAGGGCAGGCCGCGGGGTCGATCCACAAGATGGGTGCGGCGGTACAGGGCGCGCCGAGTTGCAACGGCTGGACCTTCTGGCATGTCGAGACGAAGGACGGGCTGCGCGAAATCGACGCGGTCCGGCAGGATTGGTTGCTGGCGAACGAGGCGTAATGTTCCAGCCGCTGACCAAGCCCGATCTCGGCACCGCGTCGGCGGGTGCGCAAATCTATTGCCGCCCGACCTGCTTCGTCGATCGGCCGCACGAGCTCGACGACGATTGTTTGCGGGTCGCCGACTCTATGGTGTGGTTCGCGGCGTGGCACATCAGCCTGCGCGATGGCTTGACGGTCAAATCGGCAATCGTTCCGGTTCCCGAATGGGACGGCTGGATCGCCGCGATGACCGACCGGATGGCACAGGCCGCGGTGGCGCAACGCGCCGGCGTCGCTCGCCCGCGCGGCAATCTTCAGCTCGGCGAGCGGACGATCCGGCTGAACGAGCCGCAACTGATGGGCATATTGAACGTAACCCCCGATAGTTTTTCGGACGGCGGCAAAAATGTCGACAGCGAAGCGGCGGCCGAAGCAGGCTTCGCGATGGGATCGGCGGGCGCGGCAATCATCGACGTCGGCGGCGAATCGACGCGCCCCGGCGCACCGCTCGTCTGGGAAGGCGATGAGATCAAGCGCATCGAGGGCGTGGTGTCGGCGCTTGCGCGCGGCGGCGTCGCGGTGTCGATCGACACGCGCAAGGCCGCGGTGATGGAGGCGGCGCTGGCCGCCGGCGCGCGGATCGTCAACGATATCTCCGCGCTGCGTTACGACGACCGCGCGATGGAGGTGGTCGTGCACGCGGGCTGCCCGGTCGTGCTGATGCACGCGCCGTCGGCCAGGAGCGACCCGCACGAGGGCGGGACGTACGCGCATGTGCTGTTCGACGTGTACGACATGCTCGCGGAGCGGGTTGCGGCGTGCATTGCCGCCGGGATCGACCGCACGAAGATCATCGTCGATCCGGGTCTCGGTTTCGGCAAGGGGGTTGGCGACAATCTGACGCTGGTGGGCGGGCTTGCGCTGTTTCAAACATTGGGCTGTCCGGTCCTGTTCGGTGCGAGCCGCAAGCGGATGATCGGCGCGCTCGACAATGAGGCGGCGGCCGACCAGCGGCTCGGCGGGACGATCGCGCTGCATTATCAGGCGGCGACGCAGGGTGCACAGCTGCTGCGCGTCCACGACATTGCCGAGAACCGGCAGGCGCTGCGCGTCTGGCGTGGGCTGCGCGATGCGGCGCTGACCGTCTGAAGCAACCCTCACCCACCTCCCGCGTATCTTCCCGGACCGATGGCGCCGCAACGGCGCCAATCCCAGGAGATATTCATGCAACTTCCCACCGGCTCATATGTCGTCGTCGCCGACGGCACCCAGTTTCAGCTGTTTCACAACAGCGGCACCGAACAGGACCCGAGTTTGAAAGCCGTCGACCTGTCGACGAGCGATGAATCGGCGCATAATGCCGGGCAGGGCGACACCCCGCGCCAGAATGAGGAAGCGGGCCATGCCGCATCGGTCGCAGAGGCGCTCAACGCGGCGGTGTTATCGAACAAGATCAAGCAATTGGTGGTCGTCGCTGATCCGAGCACGCTTGGCGAAATGCGCAAACTCTATCACAAGGCGCTCGAAGCCGCGCTGGTGGGCGAGATTGCCAAGACGCTGACCGGTCAGTCGACCGACGATATTCTGAAGTCGATTGCCAACGCCTGACCGATAACGCCTGACCGATCTTGGTCGGTCAGGCGGCCGTATCGATCCCCAGATCACTCAATTTACGATACAGCGTCGAGCGCCCGATGCCGAGGCGGCGGGCGACTTCGCTCATCCGGCCCCGATAATGGCCGATCGCGAGGCGGATGACGTCGGCTTCGATTTCCTCGAGCGGGCGAAGGTTGCCGTCGGGCAGGTAGAGCGTGACGCCGATCGCTTCACCGTTGATCGCAATCTCGCCTTCGCCGTTCGGGCTGCCGCCGCCGAGCGTCGCCTCGATCGCGCGGAAATCGGCGCTGGTGAGCACGTCGGTGGTGCTGTTTACCGCGGCGCGGAACAAAACGTCCTGCAACTGGCGGACATTGCCCGGCCAGGCATAGGCAGCAAGCAGCCGCAGCGCGTCGTCGGTGACGCCGATCGGGCCCATCCCCGGCAGGCCGCCGATGCGTGCGAGCAGGTGGCGCGCGAGCGGGCCGACGTCGCCGCGGCGCTCCGAAAGCGAGGGCAGGGTGAATTGCGCGCTCGACAGCGCGTAGAACAGGTCTTCGCGGAAGTGACCGGCCTCGATCAGCTTGTCGAGCGGGCTCGTGCTCGTCGCGATGATGCGCACGTCGACGCTCTGGCGGATCGATCCGCCGATCATCTGCACTTCGCCGCTGTTCAGGAATTCGACGAGCTTCGCCTGCGTTTCGAGCGGGATGCATTCGACATGGTCGATGATGATGCTGCCGCCGTCGGCCTGGACGAGGCGGCCGACCTGGCGGTCGAAGGCGCCCGCAAAGGCGCCGCGTTCGTGGCCGAACAGGCCCGAGCCGATGAGGCCCGGCGACACCGCCGAACAATCGACCATGACGAGTTGGCCGCGCGCGCGGGGCGATGCGCTGTGGATCGCGCGGGCAAAGACTTCCTTGCCCGTTCCCGGCTTGCCGTTGATCATCACCGGCACGCGCGCGCGCGCCGCCTTGGCGGCGATCGCGAGCGCGCTGCGGAAGTTGGGGCTCGACCCGATGATTTCCTCGAACGCGAGCGGTGCGCGCAGCTTTTCGGTCAGCGGGCGAAGCTCGCCCTGCGGGCCGCTGGTCGACACGACGCGGTCGAGCGCTTCGAGCAGGCGGTCTGGGGCAATGGGTTTCTGGACGAAGTCGCTCGCGCCGGCGCGCATCGCGCCGACCGCGACCTCGACCCCGTTGCGCATCGTGATGACGACGAGCGGCAGCGCGGGGCGCCATCGGCGCAGTTCGCCGACGAATTCGGAGATATCCATGCCCGGTGCGCCCTGGTCCACGAGCACGGCGTCGAGCGCCATGCCTTCCTGGGTGCCGAGCTTGGCGAGTGCGGTATCGGTGTCGGCCGCAATCACGCTGCGCCAGCCGCCACGCGACACCAGCGCCGCCAGAAAGCGCTGCTGGGCAGGCTCGCTGTCGACAATCATCACCATTCGCGTGTCGCGCGTGTTCGTCATCGTTTCGAATCTGCCCCCTGAACCGACATTATTTTGGGTTTGTTCTGCTGAGGGCTGCATATCTATCCGATAGGGGTAAAAGGGCGATTAAGGGCATTCGTCTTTTCCCGCAGCGAAGTCTAGGGTCCCTGTCCACAAACCCGCACTTGAGCATCGCGGGGCGCGTGGCTAAGACCGGCGCGATAACCGATTCTAGGCGCC
Organism: Sphingopyxis fribergensis; assembly: GCF_000803645.1. NCBI lineage: Bacteria > Pseudomonadati > Pseudomonadota > Alphaproteobacteria > Sphingomonadales > Sphingopyxidaceae > Sphingopyxis > Sphingopyxis fribergensis. The sequence goes on from NZ_CP009122.1 coordinate 1,582,693, forward strand.
GCGCTGTGCGTTCGCGCACAGATATGGCCGTTCAAGGGGAAAAACGATGGCACAGCAGGAAATGAAGGCAGCCGAAGAAACCTACGCGGGTTTCATCAGCCTGTTCAAGATCGGCTCGATCATCACCGCGGTCGTCACCATCGGTGTCGTCCTGCTCATCGCGTCCTGACCGGACCGGCATGCGCATCGCCGTCCTGAAGGAGCTCGCCGAAGGCGAGACCCGCGTAGCCGCCACACCCGAAACCGTGAAGAAATTCATTGGTTTGGGCGCTGATGTTGCCGTCGAATCGGGGGCGGGCGAGCAGGCTTCGATCGCCGACGCAGACTATAGCGCCGCAGGCGCCAGCGTTGGCAGCCGCGCCGACGCGCTGCAGGGCGCGAACATCATCCTCGCGATTCAGGGCCCCGATCCCAAGGGGCTTTCGGGCTTTGCGGACGGCGCCTGGCTCGCCGCCGGGCTCAACCCGTTCGGCGAACGCGCGCGCGTCGACGAATATGCGAAGTTGGGGCTCGAAGCGCTGGCGATGGAATTCATGCCGCGCATCACGCGCGCGCAGTCGATGGATATCCTGTCGAGCCAGGCGAATCTCGCGGGCTATAAAGCGGTGCTGATCGCGGCGAACGCCTATGGCCGCGCCTTTCCGATGATGATGACCGCCGCGGGCACCGTCAGCGCCGCGAAGGCGTTCGTGATGGGCGTCGGCGTCGCCGGGCTTCAGGCGATCGCGACCGCACGCCGCCTCGGCGCACAGGTCAGCGCGACCGACGTGCGTGCTGCGACCAAGGAACAGATCATGTCGCTCGGCGCCAAGCCGATCTTCGTCGAAACCGTTGCGGGGATCGAGGGCGAGGGCGCGGGCGGCTATGCGACCGAAATGTCCGACGAATATAAAGCGGCGCAGGCCGAACTCGTGTCGTCGCACATCGCCAAGCAGGACATCGTCATCACCACCGCGCTGATTCCGGGGCGCCCCGCGCCGCGGCTGATCTCGGACGCGCAGCTTGCGACAATGCGCAGCGGCAGCGTGATCGTCGACATGGCGGCCGAAAGCGGCGGCAATGTCGAAGGGTCGGTATCAGGCGAGGCGAAGCGCATCCACGGCGTCACCGTGATCGGCGCGAAGAATATCGCCGCGCTGATGCCCGCCGACACCAGCGCGCTGTTCAGCCGCAACCTGTTCAACTTCCTCTCCGCCTTCTGGGATAAGGACGCCGGCAAACCCGTGCTCGACGAGGAAATCGGCAATGCGGTGCGCCTGACGCAGGGCGGCAAGGTCGTCAACGAGCGGTTGCTGGGCTAAATCATGGGCCTGTTCAGCGCCGGGGATATCGACATTGCCGGCGCACAGGCCGAATTCCAGGCGTGGTTGATCGAGGGTGAGCAGGTACTCGCGGCGTTCCGGACGATCCGCGACACGGTGCTGCTGACGAACCTTCGTTTCATCTTTGTCGATGTTCAGGGGCTGACGGGATCGAAGAAGGATTTCCAGAGCATCCCTTGGCGTTCGGTCACGCGTTTCTCATTTGAAACGGCGGGCACCTTCGACCTCGATGCCGATATGAAAGTTTGGGTGTCGGGCGCCGCGACGCCGCTCGAGGTCAAGATTTCGCGCAAGAGCGATCCGCAGAAAATCCAGCAACTTATGGCGCAACTGATCGTCGTCCGCTGACACAATCGTTGAAAATGGCCGTTTTCGGCCTTTTCATGAAACTTCCCTTGGTTACTATGCGTTCAGGGTCTTCCAACCCTGACTCTCAACCAATTGGAGAATGATTGATGTCGTCTGCGAAGCTTTTCGCCACTCCCCTCCTTGTGCTTGCCACCCTGTCGCCCGTTTACGCGCAGGAAACCGCTGCCCCGGCCGAAGCGACCGAAGTCGCCGCCGATGCGGCTGCTCCGGCTGAAGCCGCGGCACCGGCCGCCCCCGCGCAGCCGACCGGCATCGCGCTCGAAATCGCCGCCAAGCCCGACCACAAGACGCTGGCCAATGCGCTGACCGCTGCGGGCGTTTCGGACAAGCTGGCCGGCCAGCCCTTTACCCTTTTCGCGCCGACCGACCAGGCCTTTGCCGCGGTTCCGCAGCAGATGACCGACTGGCTGATGAACCCCGGCAACACCGAATCGCTCGCGAAAGTGCTGACCTATCACGTCGTCCCCGGCCGCGTGACGTCCGAGGATCTGTTCGCGAAGATCAAGGCTGGCGGCGGCAAGGCGACGCTCGCCACCGTCGAGGGCGAAACGCTGACCTTCACCGAGGTGCAGGGCAACATCAAGGTCGACGGCACGCAGGGCAGCAGCGGTTTCATTACCCAGCCCGACGTCGAACAGTCGAACGGTAACATTCACGTCATCAACGGCGTGTTGATGCCGACCCTCGGCTGATACGAGGCCGCTGCGTCCGTTTTTGAAGGATATAGATATGAGAACACATCTGATTTTGACGGCTGCAGCGGCCGCGCTCGCGCTGTCGGGTTGTGGCAGCAAGACCGACACGCCGGCCGAGACAACGACTGTCGCCGGTAGCGATACGGCGCCCGCGCCCGCTGCCGCTCCGTCGCAGATGCTGGCGAGCAGCACCATCGCCGCAAACCTGTCGGCCGCGCCCGACCATAAGTCGCTGGCCGCCGCTGTGACGCAGGCGGGCCTGTCCGAAACGCTGTCGGGCGTCGGACCCTTCACCGTCTTCGCGCCGACCGATGCAGCCTTTGCGCAGGTGCCGCCGGTGACGCGCGACGGCTGGATGCGCCCCGCACAGAAGGAAGTGCTCGCGAGCGTGCTCAAATATCATGTCGTGCCTGGCAAGCTGACCGCGGCCGATCTCGCCGCGAAGATCACCGAAGGCGGCGGCACGGCACTTCTTAAGACCGTCGACGGACGGGAGCTGACCGCGACAAAGAATGGCGATACGATCCTGCTGACCAGCGGCAGCGGCAACAAGGCGGCGGTGACCGCGGCCGACCTCGGCCAGTCGAACGGCGTCGTCCATGTGGTCGACGCGGTACTTCTGCCCCAAATGTAATGTCCCGGCGCTCTGGCGCAGCGATATTTTGTGTCACAAAGGGCTCGCATTTCTCGCCTGAGGGAATGCGGGCCCTTCTTTTTGGCCGCTTTGGAGTCGACACGCCAGCATCGCCACGGCAAGAGGTGCGCGAAACGGAATCAGCAGGGGAGCGAGCCCGTGGATTTTATCGCGATTTTTTCGATTTTCGTCCTGGCGTGCTTCGTCGGCTATTTCGTCGTCTGGTCGGTGACCCCGGCGCTGCACACACCGCTGATGAGCGTCACCAACGCCATTTCGTCGGTGATCATCGTCGGTGCGCTGATCGCCAGCGCCGCCGCGGGATCTGCCTCGTCGAAATGGCTCGGGCTTGCCGCGGTCGTGATGGCGAGCATTAACATCTTCGGCGGCTTTGCCGTCACCGCGCGTATGCTCGCGATGTATAAGAAGAAGGAGCGCTGAGATGGAATTTCAGTCGATCCTTTCCGCCGCGACCGGCGGGCACGGCGCCGTAAATCCCTGGGCCGCCGTCGCCTATCTGGTGGCGGGCGTCCTGTTCATCCTTGCCCTGCGCGGACTGTCGAGCCCGGCGACGGCGCAAAGCGGGAATCGTTTCGGCATGGCGGGCATGACGATAGCGGTCGTCACCACGCTGCTCACCCATGCCCCGGCCACCGCCGGCGGCCTTCTCGATACGATCGGCTTGGTCGAAATCCTCGTCGCGATCGGGATCGGCGCCGTCATCGGCATCGTGATGGCGCGACGGATCGCGATGACGGCGATGCCGCAGCTTGTCGCGGCTTTCCACAGCCTTGTCGGTCTCGCCGCTGTCGCGGTTGCGGCCGCTGCCTATCTCAACCCCGTCGCGTTCGGCATCGCCGATGCTGCGGGTCAGATTCACGTCGTCAGCCGCGTCGAAATGGGGCTTGGCATCGCGATCGGCGCGATCACCTTCTCGGGGTCGGTCATCGCCTTCCTAAAGCTCAACGGCAATATGTCGGGTTCGCCGATCATGCTGCCGGGGCGGCATGTCATCAATCTCGGCACGCTCGCCGCGATCGTCGCGCTGACGGCTTATTTCACGCAGGACCAGTCGCCGTGGGTGTTCTGGACGATCACGGGGCTCAGCTTCGCGATCGGTTTCCTGCTGATCATCCCGATCGGCGGCGCCGACATGCCGGTCGTGGTGTCGATGCTCAACAGCTATTCGGGATGGGCCGCGGCGGCGATGGGTTTCACGCTCGGCAACACCGCGATGATCATCACCGGCGCGCTCGTCGGCTCGTCGGGTGCGATCCTGTCGTACATCATGTGCCGCGCGATGAACCGCAGCTTCATCAGCGTCATCGCGGGGGGCTTTGGCGCCGATGCGGGGCCGAGCGATGGCGGGTCGAAGGAACAGCGCCCGTGGAAGCCGGGCAGCGCCGAGGACGCGGCCTTCCTGATGAGCCAGGCCGACACGGTGATCATCGTTCCCGGCTATGGCATGGCGGTTGCGCAGGCGCAGCATGCGCTGCGTGAAATGGCCGACCAACTGAAGAAGGAAGGCGTGACGGTCAAATATGCGATCCATCCGGTCGCGGGCCGCATGCCCGGTCACATGAACGTGCTGCTCGCCGAAGCGAACGTACCCTATGACGAGGTGTTCGAGCTGGAGGACATCAACGGCGAATTCGCGCAGGCCGACGTCGCCTTCGTCATCGGCGCGAACGACGTGACCAACCCCGCGGCGAAGACGGACAAGAGTTCGCCAATTTACGGCATGCCGATCCTCGACGTCGCCAATGCCAAGACCGTGCTGTTCGTGAAGCGCTCGATGGGCGGGGTCGGCTATGCCGGCGTCGACAACGACGTCTTCTATATGGACCAGACGATGATGCTGCTCGGCGACGCCAAGAAGATGGCCGACGACATCGTCAAAGCGCTCAGCGGCAGCGGGCATTAAATCCGACGGTCCGATCAAAACTCCGTTCGTGCTGAGCTTGTCGAAGCACCGTTTTTTCCTCTACCGGGTAGAAGAACGGCCCTTCGACAAGCTCAGGGCGAACGGATTATTGTTATTCTGGAGATGAAATGCGCAAAATCGGCCTGATCGGGGGAATGAGCTGGGCATCGACCGAGCTTTATTACCGGCATCTCAACAAGGGCGTGCAGAAGCGCCTTGGCACCGCCTGTTCGGCGCCGATCGTGATGGAGAGCCTCAACTATTGCGATCTGTCGCGCATCACGACGCCCGAAGGCTGGGCGCACGCGAAAGAGGTGCTGATCGCCTCGGCGCAGCGGCTAGAGGCGGCCGGCGCGACCGCGCTGATGATCGCCGCCAATTCGATGCACAAGGTTGCCGAGGATGTTGCCGCGGCGATCTCGATCCCGATCCTGCATATCGTCGACGAAACCGGCGAGAAGATGAAGGCCGACGGGATCAAGGCGGCCGCGGTGATCGGCACGCGCAACGTGACGACCGAGGCATGGTTCCGCCAGCGGCTGGTGCGTCATGGGCTGACGCTCGCGCCCTATGACACCACGCGGACCGACGAGATCGACCGGATCATTTATGAGGAGCTGATGCTGGGCAAGGTGAACGAAAGTTCGCGCCGTACGATGAAGACCTTCATCACCGACATCGCAAAGCAGGATATCCAGGCCATCGTCCTCGCGTGCACTGAACTGGTGATGCTCGTCGACACCGACGCCAATGTCTTGCCGATCTACGACACGACGCGCATCCATGTTGCGGCGGGGGTCGACTGGATTTTGGGCGAGGGGTGAAAAAAATCCTCCCTGTCGCGAAGCGATGGCGAGGGGACCGCCCGAAGGGCGTGGTGGAGGGGCGGCAACGTCACGCTGTAGCCCCTCCGTCAGCGCTACGCGCTGCCACCTCCCCATGCCTGCGGCAGAGGGAGGATCAGGTTTATGACATCTTCGTCCAGGTTACCGTACGGCAAAATACCGAGACGCAGCCTTTCATCGTCATCTTGCCGCCGTTCACGCGCAGATGGGCCTTGTAATAGCGGCCGTCCTCGGGGCTATAGCCTTCGCCTTTCCAGCCGTCGCCGTGCGGGACGAGATCCCAATAGATCTGCAGCCCGGTGACCTTGCGGCCGCGCTTTCCCTTGTCGGGGTTGCGCTCGTCGAGCTGGCCGCCGACGGGCTGCTTGATCAGCAGGCGCTCGACGCGCCCGCACATCTTGTTGCCGCATGCGGCCATCACGACGATACCTTTGCCATCGTCGGTTTTCCAGCGTCCGGCAATCGGCGCGGGCGCCGCCGCCATCGACGGCACGGCTATCAAGGCGACAAGCGCCAAAGCAAATCTGTGAATCAAAGCGACCTCTCCCCGGTTAGCTACACATATGTCAGCAACACGCTTGGCATCCGTCAAGTCTTGCACCATGCTCCCCGAAAATAAGGGGAGAGACATATGCGATTCCATGCCCTGCGCCACGCGGCGACGCTCTGCATCGTGGCGGGATTTGCCGCCAGTCCGGCGGCGGCGAAAGTGATCAGCGTCGGTGCAACAACGTCCGACGCCAATGAAAAGCTGCAAGAGGCGCTGATTCTCGCCGAGCCCGGCGACACGGTTCAACTGGGCGCGGGCGTGTGGAAGCTGACCGATGGGCTTTCGCTCGACGTTGCCAATGTCACCGTGCGCGGAGCCGGGGCGGGCGAGGGCGGCTCGATCCTCGACTTTGCTGGCCAGCAGGGCGCGGGCGAAGGGCTGCTCGTCACCTCGGACGACGTATTCCTGACGGGGTTCGCGGTACTCAACACCAAAGGCGACGGCATCAAGTCGAAGGGCGCCGACCGCATCGTCTATCACAAGCTGCGCGTCGAATGGACCGCGGGGCCAAAGGAAACCAACGGCGCGTACGGCATCTATCCGGTCGAGAGCAGCGATGTGCTGATCGACAGCGTTTTCGTCCGCGGCGCGTCGGATGCGGGCATTTACGTGGGCCAGTCGAAGAATATCGTCGTCCGCGATTCGATCGCGACCGAAAATGTCGCGGGGATCGAGATCGAGAACAGCTATGACGCCGACGTCCACGACAATATCGCGACGAAGAACACCGGCGGCATATTGGTGTTCGACCTGCCGAGCCTGCCGATGCAGGGCGGGCACAATGTCCGCGTCTTCGAAAATATCGTGAACGACAACAGCACGCCGAATTTCGCGCCCAAGGGCAATATCGTCGCGAGCGTGCCGACGGGCACCGGCGTGCTGGTGATGGCGAACCGCAATGTCGAGATTTTCGACAATGTGTTCGACAACAACGGCACAGCTAACGTGATGATCGTCGGCTACCGCTATGAGCATAAGGACCCGAAATATCAGCCGCTGCCGAGGCAAATCGTCGTGCGCGGCAACCAGCATGGCAAGGCGGGCTATGCGCCCAAATTCGCGGGCGGCGACATGATCGCGGCGGCGATGGGCGGCAGCATCCCCCCGGTGCTGTGGGACGGCGCGGGCGATGCCGTCGTGCTCGATCCGGTCGGTGTCCTGTCGCTGAACCTGCCCGATGTGAAAACGCCGCAGAGCGAGGCCAAGCCGGCACCCGCCGACCTGTCGAAGGGCGCGCTGCCCGCGGCGCTGCCGACGATCAAGCTGCCCGAAAGCATGGAGGCAAAGGTCCGGTGAAACGCGTCTTTGCTGCGGTCGCCGCGGCGCTGCTTAGTGCCAGCGGTGGAGCGGCGCTTCCGTCGCAAACCGTCGATCAGGCGTTGATCGATGGTGACAGCATGCCGCCGAAGCTGTCGGCGTTCGGCTTGTTTCGCGGCAACGATCCGAAAACGCCCGCGGCGGGCATCGGCTATACGCTGCGCGCGCCTTTGTTCAGCGATTATACCGACAAGCATCGCTTCATCTCGATCCCGGCGGGCCAGAAGGCGTTGGTCGCGGCCGACGGAACAATTGCGTTTCCGGTCGGCACGGTGCTCGTCAAAAGCTTCGGGTGGAACGACGTCAATGGCGGCCGCCCGGTCGAGACGCGCCTGCTGATCCGCCGCGCGTCGGGCTGGACCGCGCTGCCCTATATCTGGGACGCCGATGGCAAGGATGCGACGCTCTCGCTCGGCGGACGCCGCGTGCCGGTGAGTTTCAAGAGCCCCGATGGCGAGGCGCACAGCATTCGCTATGCGGTGCCGAACAAGAATCAGTGCAAGGAATGTCATAGCCTCGGCGGCGAGATCGTCCCGATCGGTCCGAAGGCGCGGAACTTCATTCTCGATCCGGCAGCGTCCGACAAGTTGCGCAGCCTCTATTTCGAAAACCCCGCTATGCTCAAACCGACGATGCCGCAGTGGGACGATCCGAAGGCGGGCAGCGTCGCGACCCGCGCGCGCGCCTATCTCGACGTCAATTGCGCGCATTGCCACAATCCGGCGGGCAGCGCGTCGAACAGCGGGCTTTTCCTGCGCTGGACGGACGATCCAACGGGTGTGAACTATGGCATCGGCAAGCGCCCGACCGCGGCGGGACGCGGCAGCGGGGGCATGGATTTCGCGATCGCGCCGGGTGATCCCGACCATAGTTTCCTGATCTATCGGCTCGAAAGCACCGATCCCGGAATCGCGATGCCCGAGGTCGGGCGATCGACGGTGCACCGGGAAGGCGCCGCGCTGCTGCGGCAATGGATTGCGGAGATGCCGAAAGCATCGCATTAGACGGCGCCATGACACATCCGACGCCCCAGCTTGTCCTCCATGACTATTTCCGCTCCTCGGCCAGCTTTCGCGTCCGCATCGCGCTCAACCTCAAAGGGCTCGATTATGAGCGCGTCGAGGTGAGCCTGATCGCGGGCGAGCAGCGCAGCGACGCCTATCTGGAACAGAATGCGCAGGGTTTCGTCCCGATGCTCGTTGTCGACGGCGAGCCGATCATCCAGAGCATGGCGATCATCGACTGGCTCGACCGCGCCTTTCCCGAGCCGCGGCTGATACCCGAAGAGGCGATGCCGCGCGCGGTCGCGCTCGCGCAGGCGCAGGTGATCGCGAGCGACATCCACCCGCTCAACAATCTGCGCGTGCTCAAATATCTGAAACGCGACCTCGGGCTCAACGAGCAGACCAAGGAGCGCTGGATTGCGACATGGATCGCGCAAGGGTTCGAGGCGCTCGAAGCGATGGCGGGTGACGGGCGTTATCTGGGCGGCGAGACGCCGGGGATCGCCGATTGCTGCCTTGTCCCGCAAATCTATAATGCGCGGCGTTTCGAGGTGCCGCTGGCCGATTATCCCCGGCTGGTCGCGATCGATGCGGCGTGCATGGAGCATGAGGCTTTCCAACGGGCGCAGCCCGACGCGGTCAAGCCAGCGTGATCCGGCTTCTGGCGGGGGTTGCCGCGCTGGCGTTGCCGGCGGCGGCAATGGCGCAGGGCGGCGCCGTCGACGAAGCGACTGCAGTTGCCATCGACCAGGCGGCCGCCGAAGAAGCGGGCGGCTGCTGCAGCTTCTGGGTTCCGCGCATTCCGACCGAAATCATCGTCGTGAGGGCGAGCGGTGCGCTCCAACCGGCCGACAGCGATACGGTCCAGGCCTCCAGCCTGATCGCCTATCCCGAACAGGGTCTGGGAGCGCGCATCGAGAACCGTCTGCGCGACGAGGCGGGCCTCGTTCAATTCCGCCGTTCCGACGGGCGTTCGGCGCATCCGACCAGCCAGGGCGTCACGCTGCGCGGGCTCGGCGGCAATGCGTCGGCGCGCGCGCTGGTGACGCTCGACGGTGTACCGCAGGCTGATCCATTCGGGGGTTGGGTCGCGTGGAGCGCCTATGATGCGATCAACCTCGGCGGCGTCATCGTTACGCGCGGCGGCGGCAGCGGGGTCGATGGCCCAGGCGCGCTCGCGGGTACGGTCGGCCTCTATTCGGAAATGACCGACGGCGCCGAGGCAAGCCTCGCTTATGGCAGCCGCGACAGCTGGGATGCCTCGGCGTCGATGGGCGGCGAAATCGGTAACGGGCAGATCGCGCTCGACGGGCGCTACAGCCGCGGCGACGGCTTCGTGCCGGTCGCGAAGGGACAGCGTGGTTCGGTCGACCGCGCGGCGCCTTACGAGCAGGGCGGGCTTGGCCTGCGTCTTCGTTTCGACGCGGGCGACGACAGCCGGATCGAGGCCGCGCTGCGCGGCTTTTCGGACCGGCGCGACCGCGGGACCGATTTTACCTCAAGTCAGTTCGACGGGATCGACGCCAGCCTGCGCTTCGTCCACGATCCCGCCGGTGAGACGCAATGGCTCGCGCTCGGCTACGTCCAGCTTCGCGATTTCGAAAGCGGTTTCGCGAGTGTCGCGGCCGGCCGGAACAGCGTGGCGCCGGCGCTCTTCCAACGCGTTCCCGCCACCGGTCTCGGCGCGCGCTTCGAGTTGCGTCCGGCGATCGGCGGGGCCAATCCGCTGCGGGTCGGCGCCGACTGGCGCCGCACAACCGGGCGGACCGAGGAAGATTTCTTCTTTACCGCCGGCGTGCCGGGCCGCCACCGTATCGCGGGGGGAAGCAGCGATACGCTCGGCGCTTTCGCCGAATGGACCTCCGGCGACGCCGATGACGGCTTCCTCTGGACGCTGAGCGGCCGCGTCGATCGCTGGTGGTTGGGCCAGGGCTATCGGCTCGAACGCAATATCGCCGGCCCCGTCATCACCGACTTGCGCTTCGCGGCGCGGCAGGGGTGGGAAGGAAGCGGCCGGGCGGGCGTGCGCTGGACGTCCGATGCGCTGTCGCTCCGCGCGGCCGGCTATCGCGGCTGGCGCCTGCCGACGCTCAACGAACTCTACCGCCCGTTCCGCGTCGGGGCCGAGGTGACGACCGCGAACGAAATGCTGAAACCCGAACGATTGTGGGGCGGCGAGGTTGGGGTCGATTGGGACAATGGTGACACGAAGCTGTCGGCTACGCTCTTCGCCAATCATCTGACGAACGCGATCGCCAACGTCACACTCGCGCCGAACCTCAACCAGCGGCAGAATCTCGACGCGATCGACAGCAAAGGTGTCGAGGTGAGTGCCGAGCAGCGGATCGGCCCCGCGACGCTACGCGCGACCTATGCCTTCACCGACGCGAAGGTCGATGCTTCGGGCGGCGCAGCGACGCTTGACGGTCGCCGTCCGGCGCAGATTGCCAAGCATGGCGGCAGCGTGTCGCTGCGCAGCAACGCGCGGGGCCCGTTCGGCGGCTTTGCGACGCTGCGCTATGTCGGCAGTCAGAATGAGGACGACCTCGGCCTGCTCGAACTGGGCGATGCGCTCACGCTCGACGCAGGGTTGTCGTGGAAACTGGCCAAGGCGATCAGTATCGAGGCGCGGGGTGAGAATCTGTTCGACGAACTCGTGCCCGCCGCGATCTCGTCGACGGGGATCGTCGAGCGCGCGACCCCGCGGACCTTGTGGGTCGGCGCGCGCGTTTCTTTCTGATTCTCCCGCCGATAGACCTTCACAGACCGGAAAGAGGCTATAGGATAGCCGCGACCGGGACAATGTTGGGGGTTACGAAGGCATGGCCGCGAAGAAGCTGAATCTCGACAATTTCCTGCCGTATCGTCTGTCCATCGCATCGAATGCCCTGTCGAGCCGCATCGCCGCCGAATATGAAAACCGCTTCGGGCTGAAGATTCCCGAATGGCGGTTGATGGCGGTGCTGGGCGAGGGACAGCCCAAGACGCAGCGCGAGTTGGTCGAAGCGACGCGGATGGACAAGGTCACGGTCAATCGCGCCGCAAAAGCGCTCGCCGACCGCCACCTGATCGCGCGTCAGGCGCATGAGGCCGACGGGCGTTCGCATCATCTCGAACTCACCGAAACCGGGCGCTCGCTCTATGACGCGATCGTCCCCGCGGCGCTGGCGAGCGAAGCGCAGCTCGAATCGAATATCAGCGCCGACGAACGCGCGGCGCTGATGCGGATCCTCGCGAAATTGACTGCCGCCGCCGCTGACTATGACTGATCGCGCCTATCGTGCCGCGCCGCCGGGCGCGCTGCGTATCGAGCCGCTTGGCGAATTGACCGCGATCTTCGACCGACGCTCGATGCAGACGCATCTTGTCGTCGCGCCGATGCCCGAGATTCTGGACGCCATGGGCGCCGACGCATGCGGGGCTGCGACGCTCGCCGCGCGGCTCGCAGCGATCTTTGATTTCGATGGCGACAATGAGGTGCAGTCCATTCTTGCCGAAAGGTTGGGCGAGCTTGCCGCGATGGGGCTGGTGGAGCGCGCGTGAAGCACAATATTCGCATTGCCGTCGGGCCGGTGCAGTTCCGGATCGGCAGCGATTGGGCCGAACCGATCGATGCACTCGGGCGCCTCTACGCCGGCTATCCGCAGGACGATGCCCGTCCGGCCGAGGCGACGGTGCGCCTGTTCGCGGCGCGACCGTGGCGGCGCTGGCTGCGGCCGTCGGTGCATATCGGCGGCGACTTCATCGTTCCCGACGCATTGCCGCTGCCGCTGTCGATGGGGCTGCTCGCCGCCGAGATGGCGATGAATTTGCAGGTCGCGCTCGGCTGGCGGCGGCACATGCTGCTCCATGCGAGTGCCGTCGCGCGCGATGGTCGCGCGGTGATCCTGTCGGGCGAATCTGGGTCGGGCAAATCGACCCTCGCCGCGCTGCTTGGTGAAGGCGACTGGCGGCTGATGGGCGACGAATTCACGCTGATCGATCCCGAGGGCGGCGATGCTTTTGCCTTTCCGCGCGCGGTCAGCCTAAAGAACGAAGCGATCGCCGAGGTCGCGGCACAGGTCGATCCGTCGCGGCTCGGCCCGCTGCTCGCGGGCACACCGAAAGGCGATATCCGCCATCTGATCCCGCGGTCCGATGCCATCGCCGCGATGCACGAACCCGCGCGCCCGGCGCTGCTGCTCTTCCCGCGCTTTGGCGGCAAGGCCGCGATCGAAGCGATGGGCGAGGGCGAGGCGTTTGTTCGGCTGACCGAGGCATCGACCAACTATGTCGCGCTGGGCGAGGCGGGTTACGCCGCGCTGACCCGGCTCGTTCGCGAAACGCCGGCGTTCGGCATTTCCTATCCCGACAGCGCGACGGGTCTTGCGCTCGTCGAGCAGCTTTGGGCGGAGACCGCCGGGTGAGCGCGGTGCGGACCTTTGTTGACCTGCTCGCCGGACGCCGCGATCCGGCTGCATTGGCCCCGCTCGACTGGGACGGCGTGATCGGCGTCGCGCGCAGCGAGGCGATGCTCGCGACGCTTGCGCACCGGCTTGCCGAAGCCGACCTGCCGCCGACCGTCGCCGCGTTGTTCGCCGATCAGCGAGCCGCCGCCGCGGTCGCACGGCGCCAAGCCTTATGGGAAGCCGAGATGGCGCGCCGTGCGCTCGCGCCCGCGGGGATCGAATTCGTGCTGCTGAAGGGTGCGGCCTATGCCGCCGCCGACATGGCCTGTTCCGCGGGGCGGCAGATTGGCGATCTCGACATATTGGTGCTCGCGCACGACATTCGCCGCGCCGAAAATCTGCTGCTCAAGGCGGGGTGGGAATGGGTGAAGTCCGATCCCTATGACGACGCCTATTACCGCGAGCATATGCACGAACTGCCGCCGCTGATCCACAAGACCCGCGACCGGATGATCGACGTGCACCACACGATCCTGCCGCGCACCCATCGGGTCACGCCGGATGCGCTGGCACTGATGAGCGACGCGGTGACGAGCGGCAGCGGCTATGCGGTGCTGAACCCCGCCGACATGGCGTGCCATTGCGCGGCGCATATGCTCGCCGACGGCGACTTGCAGGGCGGGCTGCGCAATCTGTGGGATTTTCACACGATGACGCGCGACTTTGCCGAGGCCGGTCCGGGCTTCTGGGACCAGCTAGGCGTGCGGGCGGCGTTGCACGGGCTGCAGAGTGCGGTGCACCGCGCGGCGCGGCTGTCGCGCGATCTTTATGGTGCGGCGTTGCCGAGCGGGTGGGACCGGCACGATCCGACCGACGCGTGGTTCCGCCGCCGTCTGTTCGCGCGCGACGATTGGGGTCGCGTGACCGACCCGCTGCTCGAACAGGCTTTCTATATCCGCTCGCACTGGCTGCGCATGCCGCCCGCGATGCTCGCGAAGCATCTCTGGACGAAGTGGCGCAAGCGCTAGATCGTTCGCAGCAGCGGGATCAGCTCGTCGAAATGATCGATCACGTGGTCGGCGCCGAGCTCCTCGGCGGGCCGGTCGAGGAAGCCGAAGCTGACCGCGACGCTGGGCACGCCAGCATTCTTCGCCGCCATCACGTCATAGATGCTGTCGCCGACAAACACGACGCGCCCGCCGCCGCATTGCTGGGTCATCGCGTGGATCGGTTCGGGCGACGGCTTGCGGACGCCGAGCGTGTCGCCGCCGATGATCGTCGCCATGCGGTCGGCCAGGTCGAATTCGCCGAGCAGGACGCGCGCCAGATGCTCGGCCTTGTTGGTGACGACCGCCGTGCGCACGCCCAGTGCGTCGAGCCGGTCGAGCGCCGCGACCACCCCGGGAAAGGGGCGGCTGTGGACCGCGATATGCGCTTCGTAAAAGTGCAGCAGTTCCGGATAGAGCCGCTCGACCGCGCCATCGGGTACGCCGCCGGATGCGCGCAGGCCTTCCTCGAGCATGTGCTTCGCGCCGCGGCCGATCATCGGCCGTACCGCGTCGGTGCTCAGCGGAGCGCGGTCCAACAGCCCCAGTGCATGATTGACCGCAGCGGCAAGGTCGCCAAGCGTATCGAGAAGCGTGCCGTCGAGGTCGAAGCCGACGATCGCAAAAGGAAATCCGTTCATCGGGTGCGCATGGCGCGATGCTCTGGAAACCGCAATGATTTGCTGGCATGGCAGCGCGCATGAGCAATCCGATCGCCGCTATCGTTCTTGCTGCGGGCAAGGGCACGCGCATGAAGTCCGACCTGCACAAGGTGCTGCATCCGATCGCGGGGCGGCCGATGCTGCTGCACCTGATGGCGAGCGTCGACGAACTCAGCCCCGCGAAGAAGGTCGTGATCGTCGGCGACAAGGCCGAGCAGCTCGAAGCCGCGCTGGCGGGCAGCGCCGATCTGGCGGTGCAGGCTCCGCAGCTCGGCACCGGCCATGCGGTGCAGCAGGCCGAAGGCGCGCTCGCGGGTTTCGACGGCGATGTGCTGATCCTCTATGGTGATGTGCCCTTCGTCCCCGCCGCGACGATGCAGGCGATGATCGACCGGCTGAACGCGCCCGACGCCCCCGCGGTCGTCGTGCTCGCGTTCGAGCCCGCCGATGCGCAGCAATATGGCCGCGTGATCACCGAGGGCGATTATGTCACCAAGATGGTCGAGCATAAGGACGCGACCGAGGCCGAGCGTGCGGTGCGCCTCTGCAACTCGGGGCTGATGGCCGCGAAGTCGGCGGACCTCTTCGCGCTGCTTTCGCGCGTTACCGACGATAATGCGGCGAAGGAATATTATCTCGTCGATATCGTCAATATCGCGAACGCCGATGGGCGCCACTGCGCGGTCGTCGTCACCGATCCCTATGACGTCGCGGGCATCAACAGCCGCGGCGAACTCGCAGCGATGGAGGGTGAGTGGCAGGCGCGGCGGCGTGTACAGGCAATGGCCGACGGCGCCAGCCTGATCGCCCCCGACACCGTCTGGTTCGCCTGGGATACCCAGCTTGGCCGCGATGTGCTGATCGAACCCAATGTCTTCTTCGGCCCCGGCGCGACCATCGCCGACAATGTGAAAATCCGCGCCAATTGCCATATCGAAGGCGCCATCGTCGGCACTGGTTGCGAAGTCGGTCCGTTCGCGCGGCTGCGCCCCGGCACGGTCCTTGGCGAGAAAGCGAAGATCGGCAATTTCGTCGAAACCAAGAAAGCAGTGCTCGGCAACGGCGCGAAGGCGAACCACCTGACCTATTTGGGCGATGTGACGGTCGGCGCGAACGCGAATATCGGCGCGGGCACGATCACCTGTAACTATGATGGCTATTTCAAATATAGAACCGAGATTGGCGAGCGCGCTTTCATCGGATCGAACAGCGCGCTCGTCGCGCCGGTCCGGATCGGTGCCGATGCGATCGTCGCCGCGGGCAGCGCGGTCACGCGCGACGTCGCCGACGGCGAACTCCGCCTTGTCCGCGGCGAGCAATTGATCAAGCCCGGCTGGGCCGATCGCTTCCACGACGCGATGCGCAAGAAAAAGGCGGGCAAGTAACCATCATGCCCGCGCCGACGCTGACGACCGCGCGCCTTGTGCTGCGCCAGCTGCGTGTGGATGATGCCGCTGCGCTGTTTCCAGTGTTGTCGGATCCTGAAGTGATGGTCTGGTGGTCGAGCGGGCCGCACGCATCGCCCGCCGAGACCGAGGCCTATGTCAAAGGCAATGCGAGCGAAGGGCAGGGCTATCTTTGCTGGGCGATTACCGCCGGCGACGATGTTGCGCTCGGCTGGGTGATCCTGATCGACGGCAAGCCCGATGTGAAAGAAATCGGCTATATCCTGCGCCGCGACCGCTGGGGCAGCAGCATCGCGCGCGAAGCGGTGGCACGGGTGATCGATCATGGTTTCGGCGCACTGAAACTGCGCCGCATCTTTGCCGACACCGACCCCGAAAACCCGGGCTCGATCGGATTGCTCGAACGGCTGGGGTTCCAGCGCGAGGGCCGGCTGCGCAGTGAGTGGGAAACGCATATCGGCGTGCGCGATTCGCTGATCTATGGCCTGCTGCGCGACGAATGGATGATGGAGAAGACCAAGTGAGTGATCGCTATACCGACAAGCCCTTCCTGCGCTTTGTCGACGCCTGGGTGCTGAAGGCGATCGGCCATCTCGACACGGCGACCGAGACCTATTGCAAGGCGATGGTGCCGCAGCTCGAACAGAGTTTCGGTGTGACCGGAAGCTGGGAACAGATCGTCGAGCAGCAGATGAAGTTCGGGCCCGAATTAAAGACGCAAATCCTGAAAATCTGGACCGACGGCAAGGCGCGCTTTGCCGCGGGCAATGGCGAGGCGCCCGATCCGGTGCAGTTCGCGATGATCTTCGTCGACCGCAATTTCGGGCGCGCTTGACATGATATCATGATATGATATCAGTATATCAATGACCCGCATTCTTGCCGATCTTCCGGATGACGAGATCAAGCGTCTCGACCGCATTGCTTTTGAGCAGGGCAAAAGCCGGGCAGCTGTGCTGCGCGATGCCGTGGCGTCGTATCAGGCGCAACCGGGGTCGAGCGATGGCGATTGGATCGAACGCGGCTTCGGCTTGTGGTCACGCCACGGTATTTCCGTCGATCCGCGCGACTATGATCGAAAGCGTCGCGCCGAATGGACGCGGCCTTGGGATGATGACTATGAAGAAGCGCGCGCGGAATCGCCGGACATGTTCGATGCCGAGGACGATCGGCAGCGGCAAATCTATCTGGACATGATCGCCGGCAAATATCCCGAACCCAAAAGTCCGCATCCCAAGTGAGCGGTTATACGTTCGACGCAAATATCGTCATCGACGCACTCGCCGGTTATCCGCCGGCAAGGGCGGAAATTGAGCGCGCGACCCGCAATGGCGTCCGGCCCTGGATCAGCCGCATGGTGTGGATCGAGGTGATGTCCAAGGGCGACGAGCGCATGGTCAGCGACGTCATGGCCTTTCTGGCGCATTTCGGCCTTGATGAAATCGATGATGAAATCTCTGCACGGGCGGCGGCGCTGCGCCGCGACCGTCCGCGCTTGAAGTCGCCAGACGCCATCATTCTCGCCACCGCCCAAACCCGTGGGCGCGTTCTTATCACCCGAAATACAAGGGATTTCCCGGCGAATATGCCGGGCATCCGTGTTCCCTATACACTCTAAGACGAAAGCCAGATCCTCATGTGCGGAATTATCGGAATCATCGGCCGAGCCCAGGTGGCGGACCGGCTCGTCGACGGGCTCAAGCGCATGGAATATCGCGGCTATGATTCGGCGGGCGTGTGCACGGTCGAAGGCGGCCAGTTGATCCGCCGCCGCGCCGAGGGCAAGCTCGGTAACCTCGTCAAGGAACTTGGCAGCAATCCCGCGCGCGGCACCGTCGGCATTGCGCACACGCGCTGGGCGACGCACGGCGCCCCGACAACGAGCAATGCGCACCCGCATGCGACGGGCGAGGTTGCGCTCGTCCACAACGGGATCATCGAGAATTTCAAGCCGCTGCGCGAGGCGCTGCAGGCGCGCGGCCGCAAGTTCGAGAGCGAAACCGATACCGAAGTCGTCGCGCATCTCGTCTCCGAGCAGGTCGAGGCGGGCCTGTCGCCGCAGGATGCGGTGAAGGCGGTTCTCCCGCAGCTCCGCGGCGCCTTCGCACTCGCGATCGCTTTCCGCCAGCACCCCGACCTCTTGATCGGCGCGCGCCTCGGCTCGCCGCTCGTCGTCGGCTATGGCGAGGGCGAAACCTATCTCGGCTCGGACGCGCTCGCGCTGGCGCCGCTGACGCAGCAAATCGCCTATCTCGACGAAGGCGATTGGGTCGTCATCACCAAAGACGGTGCACAAATCTACGACGCCGAGAACAATCCGGTCACGCGCGAGATTACGACATCAGGCGTCACCGCCGCGGCGGTCGAGAAGGGCAATTATCGCCACTTCATGCAGAAGGAGATTTTCGAGCAGCCGACCGTGGTCGCGCAGACGCTCTCCTCCTACATTCGCCCGCTCGAACAGACGGTCGCGCTGCCGCAGATGGATTTCGACCTGTCGACGGTCGAGCGCATTACGATCGTCGCATGCGGCACCAGCTTTTATGCCGGCATGGTCGCCAAATATTGGTTCGAACAATTTGCGCGCGTTCCGGTCGATATCGATGTCGCGTCCGAATTCCGCTATCGCGACCCGGTGCTGCAACCGGGCGGGCTCGCGCTCTTCATCTCGCAGTCGGGCGAGACCGCCGACACGCTCGCCGCGCTCCGCCATTGCAAGGCGAACGGGCAGACAATCGCAGTCGTCGTCAACGTGCCGACGAGCAGCATGGCGCGCGAGGCCGACCTGCTGCTTCCGACCCACGCCGGCCCCGAAATCGGCGTCGCGTCGACCAAGGCCTTCACCTGCCAGCTCGCGGTACTCGCCGCGCTCGCCGCGCATCTTGCGCTCAAGAAGGGCAAGCTCAGCGCCGACGAAGAGCATGAGATCGTCAAGCATCTGATCGAAGCCCCCGCCGCGCTCAATGCCGCGCTCGCGCACGACGAGGAAATATCGAAGATGGCGCACCTCGTCGCCCCGGCGCGCGACGTGCTCTACCTCGGCCGCGGCCCCGACTATCCGCTCGCGATGGAGGGCGCGCTCAAGCTCAAGGAAATCTCCTACATCCACGCTGAGGGTTACGCTTCGGGCGAGATGAAGCATGGCCCGATCGCGCTGATCGACGAGGCGGTCCCGGTGATCGTCCTCGCGCCCAGCGGCCCGCTGTTCGAAAAGACCGTCAGCAATATGCAGGAAGTCATGGCACGCGGTGGCAAGGTCGTGCTGATCTCAGACACCGAGGGCCTCGCCGAGGCCGGCGAAGGCTGCATGGCGACGATCGAAATGCCCAAGGTCCACCCGCTGATCGCGCCGCTCGTCTATGCGGTGCCGGTGCAACTGCTGGCGTACCATGTGGCGGTGGCGAAGGGAACCGATGTCGATCAGCCGCGCAATCTGGCGAAGTCGGTGACGGTGGAGTGAGCCGCACTGCCGGGAAGAAAGTATGACGCCCGAAATCGGCGCGCCCCTGATCGTCCTTCTGGTGCTGGCGGTGGCGCTCACCATCTGGCGTCGGAGGCGGGTAGCGAAACCCGTCGAAGACGGGCCGGAAGGCGAGCCCTACCAGGTATTTACTCGCGAGTTCGACAGAGTTCTTGCTGTAGAGGATCTTCCAGCGGCGCTGCGCTCACTCAGCCCCGACCTCGATAAGGGATATCTGCAGGAGAGCGATTTCGATTGGAGTGCCCAAATCGGACGTTCCGCCGATCTTTATCGGGAGGTTGGCGATATGGCGGTGCTCGATCCGTCCGAAATCGATGAGCTTCAGGGTACAGCCATTCTCCTGCTAGTTGATCAATCTGGGTCGATGCGTGGCGAGCGTATGGCATGGGTCACTGCGGGTGTTCGCCGATTGACGGAAGATCTCGGCCGGCGCGGCGCCAGTGTTGCAATCGCCGGCTATACGACCGCCGGTTGGCATGGCGGCTTCGCAAGGAGACAGTGGATGAACGCAGGGAAGCCAGAACGGCCTGGCCGGCTGTGCGCTCTGCTGCACATCCTCTATCAACCCTTTGATGGATCGGGTTTCGCGGAAACCGGTTGGCGAGACATGCTCAATCCCGACATATTGCGCGAAAATGTCGATGGGGAGTCGCTGCGGTGGGGCGCCGAATATCTGCGGACACGATCCGAGCCGCGACGTGTCCTTTTTGTCGTGAGCGACGGGGCCCCAGTTGATGATTCCACGCTAATGGCCAACGGGCCTTCCTATATGCACCGGCACTTTTTGACCGAACGCGATGCGTTGCTCGCGGCGAAGGATTTGGAGTTGGCGGCTGTCGGTGCCGATCATCGCGTCGACGAATTTTACCCTGTGTCTCGCCCAGCACAAAATGCGGGCGAATTGGTTACGGCTGGACTGGAACTGGTAATCGGCAAAAGACTGACAGGATTGATATGAACTGGAACACCACTTGCCACTGCGGCGCCGTCTCGGTCCGCCTCGCCAAGGCGCCCGAGGAGATCGCCGAGTGCAATTGCTCGCTCTGCTTCTCGCACGGTATCCTCTGGAGCTATATGTCGCCGCGTGACGTGGTGATCGAGGGTGCGACGCGGACCTATAATCGCGCCGATCGTGAAAATCCCAATTCGGACCTGCATTTTTGCGCGACCTGCGGCTGCACGACGCATTGGTCGGCGACCGCAGGCTTGATCGAGCGGATGGGCGGCGAGGTCGATATGATGGGCGTCAATATGCGCCTGTTCGATCCGGCGCAACTCAGCGGGCTGAAGCTGAGCTTTCCCGATGGGCGCGGTTGGTCGGGCGAGGGGCCGTGGGGATATGCGCGTGAGCATGAGGTCATGCGCTGACGCCCGCGTGGCGAGCATGTCACTCCGTCGCATTGGCCTGCGCGAGGATCGACGCGGCGATGTCCTCGATCTTGCCGGCGACAAGCAGCGGTGCGCCGCCGACCATGCCGACCTGCGTCTGGCCGTTTTCATAGTCGCGGAGCCAGGCGACATTTTCGGCGACGACCAGGTAATTGCCGCCGCGCGACTTGAGTTCGATGAATTTCATGCCGATGTCTCCTGTTCATCGAGGCTCTAGGCAGCAAATATGAAGATTGTAGGATTCGCATGAGCTTCGCTGCCATCATTTTCGATTTCGACGGCGTCGTCGCCGACAGCGAGGTGCGCGCGAACCAGTCGCTCGCCGAGAGCCTGACCGCGGTGGGCATGCCCGCGACCTATGACGAGTGCCTGCGCGACTATTATGGCCATAACTGGCAGGAGACCGAGCGCCGCATCGTCGCACGCTATGGCCGCGCGCTGCCGTCCGATTTCCGCGAGACGCACCGCGAACGGGCGCGGGCGCGCTATATGGAGGGGTTCGATGCGGTGCCCGGCGTTGTCGGCTTCCTCGATACGCTTGGTCCGATGCCGCGCGCGATCGCCTCGTCGAGCCGCGCCGAATATATCGGCTGGGCGCTCGGGCTGTTCGGGCTGGGCCATCATTTCGGTGCACATGTCTATAGCGCCGACGGTTGGGACCGCGGCAAGCCGTTTCCCGATATCTACCTCGCCGCGGCGAAAGGGCTGGCGGTCGATTCGGCGCAATGTCTTGCGATCGAGGATTCACCGACGGGGGCGCAGGCGGCGGTTGCGGCGGGGATGACCGTGATCGGCTTTTGCGGTGCAGGGCATATCGTCGACCGGGCTGGCCATGCCGCGATGCTCCGCGACGTCGGCGTGCATCATGTGGCGCTGACTTTCGATGAGGTGGCGCAGCTGACGCTCAACGCCAAATGATCCTCCCTGCCGCGAAGCGGTGGGGAGGGGGACCGCGCCCAAAGGGCGTGGTGGAGGGGCCGCGGCGGTGGCGTCATCGCCCCTCCGTCAGCGCTTCGCGCTGCCACCTCCCCATGGCTGCGCCACAAGGAGGATATGAGCGGCAAAAACCGCTGTCCTATAAAGCCGGGCTGGATTAGCTTCGCCATCTGTTCGATCCCGATGACGGGATGAAACATGCAATCGCGAGTGAAGTTGCGCAGTTTTCCGTGACTTTCCGAAATCATCCCCAAGGAGAGAGACATGTGCACCGAAAACACCGAAGCCGACCTTGACCGCGCCGGAATGTCCGTCGGGCGGCGCAGCTTTACCGCGCTCGCGGGGGTGGGAGCATTGGCCGCGGCGCTGCCCGCGCGCGCGCTGACGGGCAAGCCTGTGAAGGGCCGTGACGTCACGATCAAGACCGACGACGGAACCTGCGACGCCTATTTCGTCGCGCCCGCCGAGGGCAAGCATCCCGGCGTGCTGGTGTGGCCCGACATTCGCGGGCTTCGCCCTGCGTTCCGCCAGATGGCCGATCGGCTGGCGGGCGAAGGCTATGCGGTGCTCTGCGTCAACCCCTTCTACCGCTGGCAGAAATCGCCGGTGGTCGATGCCGCGAACGACTGGAGCGACCCGGCGGTGCGCGAGAAACTGTTCGGGTACCTGAAGCAGTTGACGCGCCCGATTGTCGAGACCGACGCGAAGGCGCATCTCGCCTTCCTCGACGCGCAGCCGGAGGTCGATATGGGGCGCAAGATCGGCACCGCAGGTTACTGCATGGGCGGGCCGATGGTCATCTATACCGCCGCATTGAAGCCCGACCGCGTCGGGGCAGCGGCAAGCTTCCACGGCGGCGGGGTCGGAACCGACAAGCCTGACAGTCCGCACTTGCTGATCCCGAAGACCAACGCGGGCTATCTGTTTGCGATCGCCGACAATGACGACAAGGAAGCGCCGAACGAAAAGGTCTTGCTGAAGGCGGTGTTGGAGCCGCGCAAACAATGGCACGAGGTCGAGGTGTACGAAGGCGCGATGCACGGCTGGTGCCCGCCTGATGGCCGCGCCTATAATGAAGCGGCGGCGGAAAAGGCGTGGGCGCGCCAGCTCGAATTGTTCAAGGCCGAATTGGCCTGACGTGCGACCCTGAGGTCAGTGCGCGTGCGCGCCGCCGCTCGCGGCATAGCTTGCATAGACGCGCTGGCCGCCGGGGCCGAAGGTCATGACCTTATAGGCTTCGCGGTGGTCGCCATGCTCCATGCCGGGCGAACCCGTCGGCATACCCGCGACGGCAAGACCCTTTACGCCCTTCGGCTTCTCGCTGAGCAGGCGGGCGATTTCATTCTCGGGCACATGGCCCTCGATCACATAACCGCCGACGAGAACGGTGTGACAACTGCGCAGCGCCTGCGGCACGCCCTGCTTGTCCTTCACTGCAGCCATGTCGGGCGAATTGACGACGACCGCCTTCGCGCCGAACGACGCCTTCACCTGCTCGAGCCATTTGAGGCAGCAGCCGCAGCCCGCGTCGCGGAACATCGTGGGGTTCGCGGCATGCGCGGTCCCGATAACGGCGGAGAAGGCGGCGAGGGCGAAAAACGCGCGGCGGGCAGAAGTCATCGCAAATCCTTTTGGTGGAACCGCTCCGGAACCTATAGGCAGCCCCCATGAAAGTCCATTTCATCCGATCGGGCGAGCGCCGCTATGGCATGCGGATCGAGCGCGCCGACGCGCCGGTGCTGGTCATGGACCCGGCGCCGGGCTTCGATCCCGACCTGCCGCACGACATGGTGCATTTTGTCGTCGAGGCGGCGCTGGGCCTCAAGACCGGCGTGTTCGGTCAGATCGCGGCGGGCGGCGATGCGGGATCCTTTCATGTCGAAGCGGGCGGAGCCTTGTCGGCCAAGGAACGCCAGCGCGCTGCGCGCAAACAGGTCGCGAAGGGCGCGAAGCTGATCAAGAGTCAGGGCCGCGAAGGCGAATTGTCCGAACTCGCAGCCTTCCTGTTCGACATCGCATGGCGAAGCAGCAAGCGCCCCGAAAGCGCGGCGCAGCGTGCGGCGCTCGGCGAGGCCGAGCGGACGCGGGTCTCGCTAAGCGCCGACGAACGTGCGCGGATCGACGCAGCACGGCCACTGGTTTTCGCCGATTTCGAGCGGCTGTCGAAAGCGTGGCGCGCGCTGCCCGTCGGTGACGCGTTGACCTTCGAGTGGCCGTCCACTCAGCCCATCGGGTAGAGGATGTCCTTGCTGACCTTGTGCAATGCTTTCATCACATCGTCGGTCAGCGTCAGCTCCATCGCGTCGAGGATCGGATCGACCTGGTCATAGGCGCTGACCCCGACAATCGTCGACGCAACGAAGTCATGTTGCTTCGACCAGGCGGTCGCCATCGTCACCGGATGCAGCCCGGCCTCGGCGGCAATCGCGAGATAGCGTTCGGTCGCGGCAAGGCTCCGGTCGTTGACGAAGCGGCGCCCCATAGCGGCTTGCCGGCCTTCCATCTTCAGGTAACGCGAGAAGCGCGCGCCCTCGGGGGTCGCCCCGCCCTGATATTTACCCGACAGCACCCCACCGGCGAGCGGCGAATAGGGGATCAGGCTGACGCCTTCCTGCCGGCAAACCTGCGCCAGTTCGTCCTCGAAGCGGCGGTTGTTGAGGCTGAAATTATTCTGGATCGTATGATAGCGCGCGCCGCCGAGCTTTTCCGACGCCGCGATCGACTTCATCAGCCCCCAGCTTGTTTCGTTCGAACAGCCGAGGACGCGGACCTTGCCCACGCGGACCAACTCGTCCAGCGCATCCATCATCTCGTCATAGGGCGCGTCATGGTCGGGCCAGTGCGTCTGGTAAAGATCGATATAATCTGTCTGGAGTCGCGTCAGGCTGTCGTCGACGGCCTGCATGATATTCTTGCGGTCGAGCGCGGTCATGCCGTTTCGGCACGGCGACTTGAACCAGACGTGGCTCGGCCCCGATACCTTGGTCGCGAGAATGATCGCATCGCGCGGCTTGGTCTTCATCCAGCGCCCGACGATCTCCTCGGTGCGGCCGACCCATTTGATGTCGGGCGGCACCGGATATCCCTCGGCGGTGTCGTAGAAATTGATCCCCGCCTCGAAACAGCGGTCGAGGATGCGGAACGCCTCGGCTTCGTCGGTCTGACTGCCGAAGGTCATGGTCCCCATGCAGATATCGGACACATGGATGGCGCTTCGTCCAAGTCGGCGGCTTTGCATGGCTCTGTTCTCCGGTCAGAAGAGGGGAGCGCCGTCTTTAGGTTGCGACATGCAACCTTGCAATCAGATCAGCAGCGCAAGCGATCCGACCAGCAGCGCCGCCATCGTCCAGTTGAACGCGCGCAGCCGCGCCGGGCTGGACAACCAGCCGCGCAGCACCTGGCCCATCACTGCCCACAGGCTGGTCGAGGGCAGGTTGATGATCCCGAAAACCACTGCAACGAGCAACACCGCGCCGAAATTGCGGTCGGGCGCGTAGAGCGCGATCGCGGTTAGCGCCATCGACCAGGCCTTGGGATTGACCCACTGGAACAGCACAGCCTGAAAAAAGGTCATCGGCTTGCTGCGTGCGCCGGTTTTGGTATCGGGCGCCGCGGCGTTGGCGATCTTCCACGCCAGCCAGAGCAGATAGACGACGCTCACCACCTTGAGCACGGTGCCCAGGACCGGGAACAGGTCGAACAGGCCCATCAGCCCGACACCGACGAGGATGATCATCAGCGTGAAGCCGAAGCCGACGCCGAGCGCGTGCGGGACGGTACGGCGGAGGCCGAAATTGGCGCCCGACGCCATCAGCATCATATTGTTCGGTCCCGGCGTGATTGACGAGACAAGCGCGAAGGCGGAGAGCGCGGCGAGGGTGGTCTGTTCCATGGCGCGCAACATAATGCGTTTCGATGCCGCGCGGATTGCAAAGATGGCCCGATATCAAGTATAAGTTGCAATCCATGATCAAGATCGATGCCATTGGCCGCAAGATATTGCATGAATTGTCCCGCGACGGGCGAATCTCCAACCTCGAACTCGCCGATCGCGTCGGGCTTTCCCCCTCGGCCTGCCTGCGCCGCGTCCAGGAACTCGAACGCAGCGGGGTAATCAAGGGTTATCGCGCGGTGATCGACCCCGCGAAGCTCGGGCTGACCTTCCTCGCCTATGTAACCGTCGGGCTGTCGTCGCATACAAAGAAATCGCAGGCCGGCTTCGAGGCCGCGATGGCCGAAGCGCCCGAGGTGCGCGAATGCCACAATATTACCGGCACGATCGAATATCTGCTGCGCGTCGAGACCGAGGATCTCGCCTCGTACAAGCATTTCCATACCGAGGTGCTCGGCGTGCTGCCGCAGGTGCATTCGATCACCACCTATGTGCTGATGGACTCGCCAAAAGACGAGCGGGCATAGTTTTTCTTCGCGCTACCAGCGAAGCCCTGCGCTTGAACCGCTGCCCCCGCGACCGCATATCGGTTTCATGACGAAACTCTCTTTCCTCGACCTCGTGCCCGTGACCGAAACCGGAACGATCGCCCAGTCGCTAGCCAATGCCGCCGACCTCGCCTGCCACGCCGAAGAACTCGGCTATGCGCGTTATTGGGTGGCCGAGCACCACGGCATGGCCGGAATTGCGAGCGCCGCGACCTCGGTCGTGCTCGCGCATCTTGGCCACGCTACCAAGACCATTCGCATCGGGTCGGCGGGCATCATGCTGCCCAATCATGCCCCGATGGTAATCGCCGAGCAGTTTGGAACGCTTGAGGCCCTGTTCCCCGGCCGCATCGACCTTGGCCTCGGCCGCGCGCCGGGATCTGACCAGCGCGTCGCTCGCGCACTGCGCCGCACCCTCGCCAGCGACGAGCGCCAGTTTCCGCAGGATGTGCTCGAGCTTCAAGCCTTTCTGGCCGGGGACGAACAGCTAGGTATCACCGCAGTGCCAGGGGCGGGCACGCATATTCCGCTTTGGATATTGGGATCGAGTACCTTTGGTGCCCAGCTCGCTGCGATGCTCGGGCTCCCCTATGCGTTCGCCAGCCATTTCGCGCCCGACGCGCTCGACGAGGCGCTCGATATCTATCGCCGCCAGTTCAAACCTTCGGCGCAGCTCGCCGAACCTTATGTGGCGGCGGCGTTCAACAGCTTCGCCGCGGATACGCGCGAAGAAGCCGAGTTACTCGCCTCGTCGCAGCAACAGGCGTTCGTCGCGCTCCGCACCGGCAATCCGGGCAAAATGCAGCCGCCGCTCGAGGGCTATAAGAACAGCCTGCCGCCGAATGCGCGCGCGATCCTCGACCATGTATTGCAATGTTCGGCGGTCGGCACGGCTGACGATATTGCGGCCGGGCTGAAGGCCTTCGTCGCGCGCACCGGGGTTGATGAGGTGATCATTGCGTCGTCGATGTACGATCATGATGCGCGTAAGCACTCGCTCGCATTGACGATGGAAGCGGGAAGGGCGCTCTAGTCGCCTGTCACCCCCATGTTGACGCGGCTCCGGCCGCGGCAGTATAGGAGCGGTCCGACCAAGGGCGGCCCGTAGGGGGTCGCCTTTTTACTTTTGCCTGAAAGGTGCCTGCCATGACGATCACGCCGCTGATGCCCGTATACCCCCGGTGTGCTGTGCGTCCGGTTCGCGGCGAGGGCGCCTATTTGATCGGCGAGCGAGGCGAGCGTTATCTCGACTTCGCGAGCGGCATCGCGGTCAACCTGCTCGGTCACGGCCACCCGCATCTGACGAAGGCGATCCAGGACCAAGCCGCGACGCTGATGCATGTGTCGAACCTCTATGGCAGTCCGCAGGGCGAGGCCTATGCGGCGCGCTTGGTCGAGAATACTTTTGCCGACACGGTTTTCCTGACCAACTCGGGCGCCGAAGCGGTCGAATGTGCGATCAAGACCGCGCGTGCCTATCATTCGAGTGCGGGCAATGCTGAAAAGCATACGCTGATCACGTTCAACAACGCCTTTCACGGCCGCACGCTCGGCACGATCTCGGCGACCAATCAGGAAAAGCTGCGCAAGGGTTTCGATCCGCTGCTGCCCGGCTTCGCCTATGCGCCGTTCGACGACATCAACGCTGCGCTCGATCTGGTCGACGACAATACGGCGGGTTTCCTCGTCGAGCCGATCCAGGGCGAGGGCGGCATCCGTCCGGCGTCGCAGCCCTTCCTCCAAGCACTGCGCGATATCTGCGACAAGCGCGACCTGATGCTCGTGTTCGACGAAGTCCAGTGTGGCGTGGCGCGCACCGGCCACCTTTATGCCTATGAACATTATGGCGTGACGCCCGACATCATGGCGAGCGCCAAGGGTATCGGCGGCGGCTTCCCGATGGGCGCTTGCCTCGCGACCGAAAAGGCCGCACGCGGCATGGTCATCGGCACGCATGGTTCGACCTATGGCGGTAACCCGCTCGCTTGCGCGGCCGGACAGGCGGTGCTCGACGTCGTGCTCGAGGAGGGCTTCCTCGATCAGGTCAAGGCGACCGGCGAGCGCCTGCGTGGCGCACTCGAACAGCTTATCCCGAACCACGACCAGCTGTTCGACAGCGTTCGCGGCGTCGGCCTGATGCTCGGCCTCAAGCTCAGCTCGGACAGTCGCGCGTTCGTGGCGCATCTGCGGGACAATCACGGTCTGCTGACCGTTGCCGCGGGCGAGAATGTCGTTCGCGTGCTGCCGCCGCTCAACATCGACGATAGCCATATCGCCGAATTCATCGAAAAACTTTCAGCGGGCGCGGCGAGCTACACGCCGCCCGAAGCCTAGTGCCGAATTTCCTGAACCTGTCCGACGCGGGTGGGGACGCGGTCGCCGCGATGCTCGCCGATGCAATCGACCGCAAGGCGGCGCGTGCGGGATGGCCCAAGGGCAAGGTCGACGCCGATGCGCCGCTCGCGGGTCATGTGCTCGCGATGGTGTTCGAGAAGAATTCGACGCGCACGCGCGCCTCATTCGACATCGCGATCCGCCAGCTAGGCGGCACGCCGATGATCATGGACGCGGGCGTGACCCAGCTCGGCCGCGGCGAGACGATTGCCGACACCGCGCGCGTGCTGTCGCGTTATGCCGACGCGATCATGATCCGCACCGACGACCATGCGAAGGTCGAGGAACTCGCGGAATATGCCAGCGTGCCCGTGATCAACGGGCTGACCGATCTGTCGCATCCGTGCCAGATCGTCGCCGACCTGCTTACGGTCGTCGAGAGCGGCAAGGCACTGCCGGGGCTGGAACTCGCGTGGCTTGGCGACGGCAATAATGTCCTCGGCTCGCTGATCGAGGCGGCCGGCCTGTTCGGCTTTCACGTCCGCGCGGGTGTGCCGCAGGGGTATGAACCCGACACGAGCTTCGTCGAAGCCGCGCGCGCCAAGGGCGTCCGCATCGACATCATGCGCGATGCGCGCGAGGCTGTGGCAGGCGCCGATCTGGTCGTCACCGATACCTGGGTGTCGATGGGACAGGATCATGCCCACAACAAGATCGCGGCGATGGCGCCCTATCAGGTCGACGAACGACTGATGACGGGCGCCAAGAGCGACGCGATTTTCCTCCATTGCCTGCCCGCGCACCGCGGCGACGAGGTGGTCGATGCCGTGATCGACGGCCCGCAGTCGCGCGTGTGGGACGAGGCCGAAAACCGCGTCCATGCCCAAAAGTCGATCCTGCTCTGGGCATTCGGAAAATTGTGAGTTCGATATCGTGAGTGACATCATCGAAACCTGGTTCGACCAGCCCTTGCTGTTCACCATCGCTGAGCGACATGTGCGCGGGCGGCTGGTGCGGCTTGGCCCGACGCTCCAGACGATCATGGGGGCCCATAATTATCCGCCGGTCGCCGAAAAGCTGCTGGCGGAGGCGCTGGTGCTCACCGTGCTGCTTGGCTCGACCTTGAAGGATGAGAGCGGCCAGATGACGCTGCAGGCGCAGACCGGCGGCGGCCCGATCGAGCTGCTCGTCTGCGACTATCGCGGCGGCGAGTTGCGCGGCTACCTGAAATTCGACGCCGAGCGGCTGGCCGAGGTCGGGTCCGACCCGACCTTGTTCGCGCTGTTCGGGGAAGGCTTCCTTGCAATCACCTTCGACCAGGCGGCGACGGCGGAGCGTTACCAGGGCATCGTCCCGCTCGAAGGCGCGTCGATCGGAGAGGCGGCCGAACATTATTTCGAGCAGTCCGAACAGATTTCGAGCCTGATCAAGATTGCTGCGCGCCACGATCCCGAGGCGGGCTGTCTTGCCGGCGGATTGTTGCTCCAGCATCTTCCCGAAGGCGAAATCGGCCGTGATCGCCTGCACGTCCGTCACGACAATCCCGAATGGGACCATGCGCGAACGATCGCGGCGACGCTGAAGGACGAGGAACTCACCGATCCCGCGACTTCGCTTGAAACGCTGGCATGGCGGCTGTTCCACGAGGATGAGGTTCGCGTGGAGCCGGGCGTTTCGGTGTCGCGCGGCTGCCGGTGCAGCACCGCCTATTTCGCTGGCGTGCTCGCGCAATTTCCTGAAACCGAACGTGCCGACATGGCTGATGAGAATGGCAGGATCGTCGTCGACTGCGCCTTTTGCTCACGCTTCTTTCCGATCCCGCTGGATGAAATTGCGACCCATAATCGCGCGGAATGAAGGCCGATTCCGTCCGCGACCGGCGATGAAGCGGGTCAATCGAGCGCCAAGCGGTTGAAAACGCAGTTTCGGATTGCTAGCTAAGGAGCAACGGGGTCGCAATTCGCTCGCTTGCGGGCGGCCAATGGATAGGTGGAATGGCGATCTTCTCTCCCACATTGCGAATGTCCCTGATTGCGCTCGGCTGCGCCGCTGCGACGACGGTGCCGGCGCAGGCGCCCTCGCTGGCGATGCTCGACCGGCTCGAAAAGGGCAGCTGGCAGCTGCGCGAACGCGGCAAGGATGCCGTGTTACAGACGATTTGCGTCGGCGACGCGCGCCGGATGATCCAGATCCAGCATCCGCGCGCGACCTGCTCGCGCTATGTCATCGAGGACACGCCGAATTCGGTGACGGTTCACTATACCTGCCCCGGCGCCGGGCACGGTCGCACGACGATTCGC
Organism: Sphingopyxis fribergensis; assembly: GCF_000803645.1. NCBI lineage: Bacteria > Pseudomonadati > Pseudomonadota > Alphaproteobacteria > Sphingomonadales > Sphingopyxidaceae > Sphingopyxis > Sphingopyxis fribergensis. The sequence continues at coordinate 1,613,735 of NZ_CP009122.1, forward strand.
AGCGAGACGAACCGACTGGTCCAGATCGACACGCAGGGCATCGCCGAGGGCAAGCCGTTTTCGCAGGCGATCGAGGCGCGCCGTACCGGCGGCTGCTGAGCGAACGATTTGTTAACCATGCGGCGTTAGACGGGTGCAGGGCTTCTTCATGTTTGCCCTTTCTCCCTAATGGCTGTCATGCCGAACTGGGTCGTGCGGCAATTGCCTCGCGGCCCATTTCTTTTGGTGCGGCGCAGCCCTTGCACCGCTTGCGGTGCGGGACTATTTGGCGCCGATGCAGGATCTAGCCGGAAAAACCCTGATCGTCCTTTTGTCGGGCGGCCTCGACTCGATGGTGTGCGCGGGCCTCGCGCGCGAAGCGGGCGCGCGCATCGTCGCGCTGACGATCGATTATAACCAGCGTCACCGCGTCGAACTGGAATCGGCGGCGCGGATCGCCGCCACTGTCGGCGCGGCGGAGCATATTGTGCTGCCGCTCGATCTGCGCCGCTTCGGCGGTTCGGCGCTCACCGCCGATATCGACGTGCCGAAGGACGGCGTCGGGAGCGATGTTCCCGTGACGTACGTGCCGGCGCGCAACCTCATCTTCCTGTCGTTCACCCTCGGCCTCGCCGAAGCGCGGCAGGCGCAGGACATCGTGATCGGCGTCAATGCGCTCGACTATTCGGGCTATCCCGACTGCCGCCCCGAATTCATTCAGGGGTTCGAAGATCTGGCGCGGCTCGCGACGCGCGATGGCGACCAGGGTGTCGAGTTCCGCATCCACGCGCCGCTCCAGCATATGCCCAAGGCCGATATCGCCACCGAAGCGGCGCGGCTGGGCATGGATGCGGGGATGAGCTGGTCCTGCTATGATCCGACGCCCGAGGGACTGCATTGCGGGGGGTGCGACAGCTGCCGTTTGCGCAGCAAGGGTTTCGCCGATGCGGGGCTCACCGACCCGACACGCTACGCCTGAACCGATGCCCCCCCGTAAATGACATACGCCGTCAAAGAGATTTTCCTGACGCTGCAGGGCGAAGGGGCGCAGGCGGGCCGCCGGGCGGTCTTCTGCCGCTTTGCCGGCTGCAACTTGTGGACGGGGCGCGAGAAGGATCGCGCCAAGGCGGTCTGCCAATTCTGCGACACCGATTTTGTCGGGACCGACGGGACCATGGGCGGAAAGTATAAGATCGCCGCGGCGCTCGCCGACGTCATCGCGGAAAGCTGGGGGGCGGGCAGCGACGATCGCTATGTCGTGCTCACCGGCGGCGAACCGATGCTGCAGGTCGATGATGCGCTGATCGACGCGCTCCACGAACGGGGTTTCACGATCGCGATCGAAAGCAACGGCACCTTTCCGATCCCGCGCAGCATCGACTGGATCTGCGTCAGCCCGAAGGCGGGCAGCGAACTGGTGCAATTGAGCGGCGATGAATTGAAGCTCGTCTGGCCGCAACCGGGCAGCGATGTCGCGCGGCTTGCGGGGCTCGATTTCGCGCATCTGCTCGTCCAGCCGCTCGACGATCCACATGCCGCCGCCAATGTCCAGGCGTGCATCGATCTGGTGATGGATGATCCGCGCTGGCGCCTGTCGCTGCAGACGCACAAGAATCTGGGATTGCGTTAAGGGCCTATTCGCCCTTTTTCGCGGCGGAATCGGCAGTGATCGACCGTTTCGCGACCGGCATATCAACCGCTTCGGGATTGTCGTCGGCTTCGCTTTCGGGGGCAGCCTCGTCGGTGCTGTCCGCCTGGTCGGTCTTCGCCGCATCCTTCTTGGTGCCGTCGTCGGGGACGCTGTTGTCGACCGCCGTGCCGTCGCTGACCGCATCGTCGAGGATGATCATCGAATCGCTGACCGATCCTGGCTGGACCTCAACCGCGTCGAGCTTGGTCGTCGATTTGCCGGCGGTATCGCCGCCGCCACAGGCAGCAAGGGCGAGCAGGGAGAGCGATGCGAGAAGGGTGCGGGTCATGCGGCGTTCCTAATCGCTTGGCGAAAGCTTGTCGAGAAAGGCCGGAAGCATCTGAACAAGTGCCGCATCGACATCGGCGAAGGATGCCGTTTTGCCGAGCGCTGCGAGGCTCGTGACCGGAAACTCGGCGATCCCGCACGGCACGATGCCGCCGAAATGCGCGAGGTCAGGGGCGACGTTCAGCGAAAAGCCGTGCATCGTCACCCAGCGCTTCACGCGCACGCCGATGGCGCCGATCTTGGCTTCGCGGCCGCCCAAGTCGTCGGTCCAGATACCGATGCGTCCTTCGGCCCGGCGCGCCTCGACGCCGAGCAGCGCGAGGGCATCGATCACCCAGCCTTCGAGCGCAGAGACATAAGCGCGCACGTCGCGTCCGCGCTGCGTCAGGTCGAGCTGGACATAGCCGACGCGCTGGCCGGGGCCATGATAAGTATAGCGCCCGCCGCGTCCGGCATCGTAAACCGGGAACTGGGGGTTGAGCAGTTCGGCGGGATCGGCGCTGGTCCCGGCGGTATAGAGCGGCGGATGCTCGATCAGCCAGATCCGTTCGTCCGCGTCGCCGGCGTGGATAGCGGCCGCGCGCGCATCCATGTCGGCCGATGCCTTGTCATAATCGGTCAGGCCGGGGCTGATGACCCATTCGGGCGGGGCAGGAAAGCTCATTGTGCCGGCTATCTGGCGCGCCGCGTCGTCATGCGCAAGCCCCTCTGCGCTGTGTGCCGACAGGGCTGGACAGGAGCACGGAAGATCGTCACTTTCGGCGCAATTGGGAAATCGAAAAATGACGGGGTATCAATGGTAAAATTCGACATGGGCGCCGCGTGGGACGACACGCTGCAACTTTTGAAATCGCACACGGCGCTGGTCGGCACGATCGCCGGCGTATTTCTGTTCTTGCCCGCGCTCGCGGTCGCCTGGTTCGGGCCGGTGCCGGTCGAGCCCGCGGCGGGCGCCGATATCAATCAGGTCATGGCCACATTTCAGGAAAGTTTCCGCCAGATGATCCCGGGGCAGCTGGCGATCGCGCTGTGCGCGCTGATCGGTACAGCCGGCATTCTGCGGCTCTGGCTGTCGCGAACCGGCGTTAGCGTCGGCGAGGCGCTGACGTTCGCGCTCATGGTTTTCCCCACGATGATAGCAATCCAGATTTTGTGCGGGTTCGCAATCGGTCTTGGCTTCCTGCTGCTGATCGTCCCCGGCATCTATCTTGTCGGGCGTCTCGCGCTTGTCGCCCCCGCCGTCGCCGACCGCGGCATCTACAATCCTTTTGAGGCGATCCGGACGAGCTGGGATCTGACCCGCAATAATGGTTGGGCGATCTTCTTTTTCCTTTTCCTCGTCGCATTGGTGATCGTGATCGCGGCGTTGATCGTCGGAGGCGTCGTTTCGGTCATCGCCGGCAGCGAGCCGGGGTTCGGGCGGATGCTCGGCGGTTTCATCGAGGCTGCGTTCAGCACGGTCGGCAGCCTGGCATCGATCGCAGTTTCGGCCGCCGCCTATCGCCAGCTCGCGCTTCGGACCTCGTCCGACGTGTTCCAGTGACGCGGGTCGCCGCCAACAATAACGATGTGTCGCAAACGGGATGAAGCCGTCCGGCTTTGCCCGCCTTGGATGGAGCGTAAGAATCTGGTTTAAAAACAGGGGGAAGTGACATGGCAAAAATGAGTATCGGGGCGGCCTTTTCGGAAACCTTTGCGTTTATGAAGGCCAATTGGATGCAGATGCTGATATGGGTAGGCGGGGCCTTGGTCGTCGTTGGCGTGCTCGGTTTTCTGCTTCTCGGATCGACCTTCTCGGCCATGGCGATGGCGCCGAACGACCCGTCGCTCGTTATGGGTGCGTTCGGCAAGATATTCCTGTTCGCGCTGGTCGCGGCGGTGATCTTTTACGGGGTTTCGATGCTCATCTGGCGCGGCGGCATGCACCCCGGAGAAGCGCCGAATTTCGCCTGGGCGTTTCAGGCTGGACCGGCGTTGGCCTTTGGCATGTTCGTGGTGATGATCGCCGCCTATATCGTCATCTTTATCATCATGTTCATCCTGACGCTGATTTTCGGCGCGGCGCTCGGTGGGATGGGTGGATTTTCCCCGGAAGCGCTGACATCGGGCGGCGCCAGTGCCATTGGCGGTGGCGCGATTCTCCTGATGGTCATACTCTATATCGCGATGGTCGTTTTCCTGCTGTGGGTGCAGGGTCGCTTCATGGTCGCCGGCCCCGTCATGGCCAACCAACTGACGCGCAATCCGGTCACCGGCCTCGGTGAATCGTGGCGGCTGACGGGGCCGTCGCAGTGGACGATTGTTGGCTTCTACCTGCTCTTCGTGATCGGCATATTCATCTATGCGCTTATCGCAGGCATGATTTTTGGCGGCGTTCTGGGCGCAATTCTCGGCGGTTCGGCGGTTGGCGCGATCCTGACGATGATCGTGATGGCGGCGCTCGTCTACTTGCCGATCATCATGATTTCCTTCTCGATGCCGGTCGGCGTCTATCGCGCCATCGCGCCACGCGCGTCGGGTGACGTTTTCGCCTGATCGCTTTTGAGGCAAGGCAACAGAGAGCGCTCCCGGAAACGGGGGCGCCTTTTGCTATGTCAGCTCCATTTCGCCAGCGGCGGCAGGCTCATTAGGATCGCATCGATATTGCCGCCGGTCTTGAGCCCGAACAAGGTGCCGCGGTCATAGACGAGGTTGAATTCGGCGTAACGCCCGCGCCAGATCAGCTGCGCCTCGCGCTCCGCCTCGGTGAAGGGCAGGCCCATCCGGCGGCGCACGATCTGCGGGAAGATATCGAGGAAGGCTTCGCCGACCGCCTGTGTCAGCTGGAAATTGCGGTCGAACTCGGCATCGTCCCCGCATTCGAGATGATCGTAGAAGATGCCGCCGACGCCGCGATGGACGCCGCGGTGTGGGATATAGAAATAATCCTCGGCCCATTTGGCATAGCGTCCGTAAACATCGGGGCCAAAGGGCGCGCAGGCGGCGCGCAGCCGCGCATGAAAGGCGTCGGTGTCCTCGGCATATTCGATCGGCGGATTGAGATCGGCGCCGCCGCCGAACCAGCGCTTCGTCGTCGCGAGGAATCGCGTGTTCATATGCACCGCGGGGACATGCGGGTTCGCCATATGCGCGACGAGGCTGATTCCGGTGGCGAAGAAGCTGGGGTCGTCGCCGGCGCCGTGGATCGACCCGGCGAAATCGGGCGCGAACTCGCCCGCGACGGTGGAGACGTTGACGCCGACCTTTTCAAAGACTTGGCCCGTCATCACGCCGCGTACGCCGCCGCCACCTTCGCCCGGCTCCAGCCCCTCGGCCTCGCGGTCCCACGGCGTATAGGCAAAGCGCGCGTCGCTGCCCGCTTCGGCTTCGATCTTCTCGAATTCGGCGCAGATGCGATCGCGGAGCGATTCAAACCAGCTGCGCGCTGTCTGTTGCTGCGGGTCGAGCGAGATCATGCCGGAAAGCCTTTCGTTTGCCTGAGCGCTTCGGCGAGCGCGATGCCAGCCGCGACCGCGACATTCAAGGAGCGAAAGCCCGGCTGCATCGGAATCGCGACCCGCGCCGCTGCGGCATCGTGGACATAGGGCGGCACACCCGAGGATTCGGCGCCGAGCAGCAGCACGTCGTCCGCCTCGAACACGAAGCCGGGCAGGGGTGTCGCGCCCGTGGTCGTCAACAGTACAAGCCGCCGACCCGCGTCCGCGCTCCATTGGCGAAAGCCGTCCCAGTCGGGATGACGGCGCACATTGGCCCGGACGGCATAGTCCATTCCCGCGCGTTTGAGCGCGCCGTCGGAGAAGGGAAAGCCGCATGGCTCGATGATATGCGCGGGCACACCAAAGCAGGCGGCGGTGCGCAACGTCGTGCCGACATTGCCCGCGATATCCGGCTGAAACAGGGCGATTTCCATGTATCGCCCATAGCCTCCGTCGCCGAAGGAATCGAGAGGCATTGGCTCAGCGTCTTGGTACAGCAAGGGAAGCGGAAATTGCCTGTTGGCAAGCCCGGACAGTGCGGCTATCAGGCCCGCAATTCCCGGAGGGGCCGCCGGGTTGTGCGCTTTCGTGCGCGTGCAACAGGGGCGGCCATAACTTCGAGAACTTTTGTTAGTTCACCCATGCAAGGGCAGTCGAATGGCCAGTGAATCTGAACTCAACGCCGGTATCGAGGATGGCGTACGCCGCCGGGATTTCATCAATATTGCGGCGGTGAGTTTCGCTGGTGTCGGCGCGGTCGCCGTGGTTCTGCCGCTGCTCAACCAGATGAACCCGTCGGCCGACGTCCTCGCGCTGTCGACGACCGAAATCGACATTTCGGCGATCCAGCCGGGTCAGGCGATCAAGACCAGCTGGCGCAAGCAGCCGGTGTTCGTGCGCAACCTCGTTGCCAAGGAAATCGCCGAAGCCAAGGCGGTGCCGCTCGGCGACCTGCGCGATCCCGAAACGATCGACCAGCGCACTAAGCCCGGCAAGGAAAACTGGCTGATCACGCTGGGCGTCTGCACGCACCTCGGTTGTGTGCCGCTTGGCGCCGCTGAGGGCGAGAATAAGGGCGATTTCGGGGGTTATTTCTGCCCGTGCCACGGTTCGCATTACGACACTGCGGCGCGTATCCGTAAGGGCCCGGCACCCAAGAATCTGGTCGTGCCGCCCTATGATTTCACCAGCGACACCGTCGTGACGATCGGCTGAGGAGCGAGATAAGATGAGCTTTCCCTGGGCCAAACCCTATGAACCGACGCATCCGCTGATGAAGTGGATGGACGAGAAGTTGCCGATTCCGCGCCTCGTCTATAACGCCACGGGTCCCGGCTATCCGGTTCCGCGCAACCTCAACTATTTCTGGAACTTCGGCGTCCTCGCCGGTGCCGCGCTGGTCATCCAGATCGTCACCGGTATCGTTCTGGCGATGCACTATGCCGCGAACGCCAGCGTCGCGTTCAACTCGGTCGAGCATATCATGCGCGACGTGAACGCCGGCTGGTTCATCCGCTACGCGCATATGAACGGCGCGAGCATGTTCTTCATCGTCGTCTATCTGCACATTTTTCGTGGCCTTTATTACGGTTCGTACAAGGCGCCGCGCGAAATGGTGTGGCTGCTCGGCGTCGTGATCTTCCTCCTGATGATGGCGACCGCCTTCATGGGCTACGTACTCCCGTGGGGCCAGATGAGCTTCTGGGGCGCGCAGGTGATCACTGGCTTCTTCTCGGCGATACCGCTTGTGGGCGAGCCGGTGCGCGAATGGCTGCTCGGCGGGTTCGTCCCCGACAACGCCACGCTCAACCGCTTCTTCTCGCTGCATTATCTGCTGCCGTTCGTGATCGCGGGCGTCATCATTCTGCACATCTGGGCGCTGCACATCCCGGGTTCGTCGAACCCGACGGGCATCGAAGTGAAGGACGAACAGGACACCGTCCCGTTCCACCCCTATTACACCGCGAAGGACGGTTTCGGCGTCGGCATCTTCCTGCTGATCTTCGTCGCGCTGACCTTCTTCAGCCCGAACGCACTGGGTCACGCCGACAATTACATTCCGGCGAACTCGCTTTCGACCCCGGCGCATATCGTTCCTGAATGGTATTTCCTGCCCTTCTACGCGATCCTGAAGGCCTTCACCTTCAACTTCCTGTGGATCGACGCGAAGCTTTGGGGCGTCATCGCGATGTTCGGCTCGATCGCGCTGCTGTTCTTCCTGCCCTGGCTCGACAGCTCGCCGATCAAATCGTCGAACTATCGTCCGCTGTACCGCATCTTCTTCTGGATCCTCGTCGTCGACGTGCTCCTGCTCGGCTGGTGCGGCATGCAGCCGGCGGAACAGCCGTGGGTGATCCTCAGCCAGCTGGGTGCGATCTATTATTTCGCTCACTTCCTGGTGATCCTGCCGATCGTGTCGCGGATCGAACGCCCGCTGCCGATGCCGAATTCGATCACCGAAGCGGTCCTCGCCAAACACGCCACCGACGCGACGTCGGCTTCGGCAACGGCCTGAGCGCCGGACTTTAATAGGAGCTGATACAGCCATGGTTCGCCCGCTCGGATTTCTCGTCGGCCTCGGTTTCATTACCGCGCTGGTGCTCGCGATTCTCACGACGCCGCTCAGCAATGAAGAGAATGTCGCTCACTCGTTCCACAAGCACCCCCGGCATCTGAAACTGGCCAGCGATGGCATCGTGCTGCCGCATTGGGACAAGGCCCAGCTGCAGCGCGGGATGCAGGTATACAAGGAAGTCTGCTCGGCCTGCCACGGCCTGCATCTCGTCGCCTTCCGCGACATTGCGGACCTTGGCTACAGCGAAGGCCAGATCAAGACCTTCGCCAAGGGTTTCCAGGTGCCGTCGATCAATCCCGACACGGGTGAGCCGGCGACACGCGACGGCCTGCCGTCGGATTATTTCCCCTCGCCTTATGCGAACGAAACGGCTGCCCGCGCCGCGAACAACAACGCGCTGCCGCCGGATCTCTCGCTGATCACCAAGGCGCGCGAAGGCGGCAAGGATTATATCTATTCGCTGCTGACCGGCTTCCAGAACCCGCCAAAGAACCTGCCCAAGGAACTTCAGCCAGGCACGGGGCTGCACTACAACCCCTATTTCGCGAACCTCAACCTCGCGATGGCCCCGCCGCTGGCGCCCAATCAGGTGACCTATGCCGACGGCACCAAGGCGACCGTCGACCAGATGGCGAAAGACGTCACGGCATTTCTCGTCTGGACCGCTGAGCCGAAGCTGATCAAGCGCATCCAGGTGGGTTATGCAGTCTTCTTCTTCCTGCTGATCTTCACGGTGCTGACCTATCTGTCGTACCGGAACATCTGGGCCGACAAGAAGCATTGAGTGCACAGGGGAGGGCGGCCAACATGATCGCCCTCCCGCCTCAGCCGGACCTCGACCTCGCGTCGCTCGTCCGCACCATCCCGGACTTTCCCAAGCCGGGTATCCAGTTCCGCGATATCACCACGCTAATCGGTGACGCTGTCGGCTTTGCCGAAAGCGTTCGCCGACTTAGCGCGCTCGCCGCCGTGCAGCGGCCGGACTTCATCGTCGCGGTCGAGGCGCGCGGCTTCCTGTTCGGCGCCGCGATGGCAACCGCGATGGGGCTGGGTGTCGTTCCGGTACGCAAGGCGGGAAAGCTGCCCGGCGTCACCATCGGCGTCGACTATGAACTCGAATATGGCGTCGACCGGCTGGAGCTGCACGAAGGGGCGGTTCTGCCGGGGCACCGTGTCGTGCTCGTCGACGATCTGCTCGCGACCGGCGGCACGATCCTCGCAACCGCCGCGCTGATGCAGAGTGTCGGAGCCGAGGTGGCAGCGGCGCTGTTCGTGATCGACCTGCCTGATTTGGGCGGATCAAAACGGCTGGAGGTCGCAGGTCTGGCCTGCGAAACGCTGATCGCCTTCGACGGCGACTAGGCGGCGCTTGGCGTAGCCAGAGCAATGGCCTCAATCTCGACCCGGAAGCCGAAGTGAAGCGGTCCGGTGGGCACTACGCTCCTCGATGGCCGCGTTGCCCCGAAGAATTCGCCATAGACGGCGTCCAGCTCGTCCCAGTCGGATATGTCGCTGAGATAGACGGTCGTCTTGATCACTTGCGTCAGGTCCGCGCCTGCGTCCGTCAGGACGGACTTCAGATTCTGCAGCGTCTGCCTGACCTGTTCCTTGAAAGGCCCATTGGCCAATGAGGTGTCGCGGCCCGGCTTTAGCGGGAGTTGCCCGGACACGAAAATGAGGCCGCCGCCGATCGTGAAGGGCGAATAATGCGGGCCGGCAGCGGGTTTCGAAGTCATGTGGGCGATCTTCCTCTTAGACGAGCTGGCACGATATCACCCGCAAAAAGAAAAAGCCCGCGCCGAAGCGCGGGCTATCGCCCCGGTGAAAACGGGTTGTTCGTTAAAAGGGAACCCAATTCTGCTTCTTGCGGAACTTCATATAGCCGGCGTTCACGCCAAGCCGTGCGCCGACGCCGACGCGGATCGGGATCAGAACGACATCGTCGCGGCGCAGGTAGCTCGCGTTGAAGCCGCCGATCAAATAGGCGGCGCCTTCGCCGGCTGGATACCGCTTGTAAAGATCCTCGCTGTCGAACAGATTATAGACGAGGACAAAGGTGTTACCGGCGTTGGCGCCGGCATCGAAGCCGATCGACGGACCTGTCCAGTAAGCGGGCAGTTCGCCCTCGATCTTGTGGTGCAACGTCCCCGAGCCATAACGCACGCCGAGCACGAAGGCGCCGCCGGCCTCGCGCCCGACGATATAGGCGTTGGGCTCGCCCTGCTTTTTCAATATGTCCTCGATCAACCCGGCGAGGCCCTGCGCACCCTTGCCGAATACTCCCTCGGCAGCGCCGATCAGATCGTCCTTCTTGTACGTCGATCCAGGGCCCGCAGCGACGTCGGTGGCCGAGGCGTCGGCGGGGGCGGCGTCCACGGGCGGCGTCTCGCTGATCTGCTGGTCGCCGGTGGCGAGGTCGCTGTCATATGATGTGCCGGCGGTCGAATCGCTGGGCGCCGGCGGCGCGGGATTGTTGAGATCATAATCGATCGTCGTGCTGTTGGGATCGACTTCGCGCATCTGAGCGGCTGCCGGAAGCGGCGTCAGCGCGAGGCCGAGCGATGCCATTGCTGCCAAGGCAAGGCTGGTGAACGTTTTGCGCATATTGGACCCCCAAAGATCAAGCGACGCACGCGCGCCATATTCTACGTTAATCATGACTCGCTTTCGCGCGCGAGCAATGAACCGGCGATGACTTGAGTCGAATTTACGCCAGACCGAATCACCGAGACGACGAAATGCCTGCTCTGACCCGAAAATTGCGCAATCTTTGCCGTTGCGGGGCGCGGAGTGCATGGCTATAGCGACCCGCCTAGGCCAGACTGTCGTTAGCGCGACAGGCCATGCGGAGACGTGGGTGAGTGGCTGAAACCAACGGTTTGCTAAACCGTCGTACTGGTAAATCCGGTACCGAGGGTTCGAATCCCTCCGTCTCCGCCACCTTCTTTCAAGCCCTTGGGTTTGCTGGAAAAGGCCGAAAATCAACCCCTTGGGAAGCTGTTGTTGCCGATGTCTGTAACACATGACACGGAGAACGACATGCCATCTGGATTGCTTCGCCGGGACGGGCGCTATTCGATTCGTCGCCGTATCCCTGTTGATCTGATCGACGCCTACGGTGGGCGGCAGATGATCGTCCGGGCGCTCGGCACTTCTGACCCGCAAGAGGCTCGCGAGCTTCGGGACGAAGCGTGGGCGAAGCTGACGGCAGAGTTCAAGGCTATGCGCGCAGAGATTGCCGGGAAGGTGGGCGGCGAACCTCCAGCCCCCGAACCAACCAAGCGGGTCTATTCCAAAACCCCTGACATTGGGCGCGCGGCGCGGCGGGTTGAAAGTGAGCGCCGCGAAGCCTTTGAAGCTGGCCGACTCCGCGAATGGTATGAGGAGCGGCAAGAGGAAATGGAGCGCCATGAGGGGGTGCTCTCCGGTGAGGTCGAAGCGTGGTTGCCCTTCTATGACCACGAGGTTCGGCTGGGCGCGCTACAGGCTGCTCTAGATGGCAAGTGGCGTCCTGCCCGGCCCGATCCGCAGCCGGTCACCACAGAGGCTCCCAAGGGCGCGGCGGCGCAATCCATGTCTGACATTGTGGACAAGTGGGCTGCGGAGCAGGGGCCGCGCTCCAAGACGCTCCGCAAGACGCGGGTGATTATCGCGGAGTTCGACACGCTGACGAAGGGCGTGGCCATCGGCGCTGTCACTCCCGATCATGTCCAAGCCTATAAGGAGCAGCTTGTCGCGTCCGGGGTTGCCCCGGCCACAGGCAATAACAAGCTGAACTTATTGCGAGCCGTCATCCGCTACGCGCTCGCCAGCCGGATAATCAAGGCGGACCCCTGCGACGGCATTTCGATCAAGCCGGGGAAGGGGCGCGCCAAGTCCCGTATCGCTTATGAGCGGGATCATTTGGCGGCGCTGTTCGGCTCCGCTGTATGGTCGGCGGATGAGCGCCCCGTCGCCGGGAAGGGGGAGGCGGCTTACTGGTTGCCGCTGCTATCCCTCTACAGCGGGGCGCGGCTGGAGGAACTGGGGCAGCTTCGCCTGACCGACATAGGGCCGGAAACATATCTCGCGGCGGGTGACGGTGAAGCCGTCGCTACCGTGTTTCGCATCGTGGAGGATGGAGCAGACGGCCTTACCGTGAAGAACGCGGGGAGCATTCGGCGGGTGCCGGTGCATCCTGAACTCATCCGGCTCGGCTTCCTGCGCTATGTCGATAGCCTCCGTGTCGCAGGGGAGAAATGGCTGTTCCCCGATCTCGACCCCGACCGGGACGGCACCCGCACAGCGGCATGGTCGAAATGGTACGGCCGCTGGCTTCGCACCAAAGCCAAGATCGAGGACAAGCGTGTGACATTTCATTCCTTCCGCCACAGCTTCAAGCATTACGCGCGGCAGGTTGGGATTGCCCCCGACGTCCAGAATGAGATTACCGGGCACGATACGGGCGACATTGCCGACGACTACGGAGGGCTGTCCTATCCGCTTCACCCTCTGGTGGAGGCGATGGACCGCTACCGCATCCCCGGCTTCACTCCTCCGGCTCCGCCCCCGGCGTTTCGCTCGCCCGTCTAATTCCATCGGCCCCGGCGAAGTGCGCGAGGTACGTGGTTTCCTTCGTCACCGCATGGCCGCGGCGCTGGAGGAAGCTCTGGTTGTCCTTGGTGAGGCGACCCATCAGACGATCCTGATAGGCCGGGTTGAACTTCTTGGAGAGGATTTGCTCGCGCGTCTCTCCCGTCCGTCCATACTCCTTGGCGTAGGTGACAAGCCAAGTGTCGTCGGTGAACTGATAGCGCCCGGCTGCGGAGGACCGCGTGTTACGGGCGTTGTCGTTACCGCTGCTCTCCGCTTGTCGGATCGCAGCTTTGATTTCGTTCATAGATTTCCTTGGGGTGCAGGGGCGGTTTCGGGCGCCGCAAATTGGAATGACGCAGGGCGGGCCTGCGAGCTGTTGACGTACACATCGGTTGGGGGCGGGGGCGCCGGGGCGTTGGCGGCGACTATCTCATCCACCTCCGGCCCAAACTCCGGCACGGCTTCTCCCGTACGGCGGGCAAGGTCGGTGGCGTCCTTGACCATCGTGGGGACCATTGCGGCGAGGGCGCTGTCGTCGCCGGTTTCAAGATACTGGCGTAGGGCGACATTGTAGCGCGCGACAGTTCCCAAGCTGCTGGCTTCGATCAGCCGGCCTACCTGTCGAATGGAGGCGCCCATGCTAGGCGTCGTCGCCACGAAGTTGTCGAACGCGGCGGCGAAAGCGATTTTCGCCGGGGTGCCGTTACGCATACGCATGGCGGCTTCCCGCTGCACAGCGGAGGCATCATGGCCGCGGCCTCTGATCTCCAGCAGTCCAGCCGCGACCTTGGCGCCGTCTTTCCGGGTCAAACTCATTCGGCTGCCGTGCCCTTCACGTAGCCCCGCTGCCGTGCCCGGAAATACTCGGACATTGCCGCAGCCGGGTCGCCCGGTGCGAGCGCCATAATCGCGGCGGGAATTTCCTCCGGGTGCCTTTCAATGAGGAAGGCCAGCACGTTATCCGGGATCGTCTCGAAGCCCGGGCGCTCGTGCGGCTGGGGAACGGCTGCCATCGAATACATATCGTAAACCGGGGCTGTCCAGCGGATGAGGAATTGCTGGCTAAGGACGCCGCCGCCCCCGCTGCTGGTGACGCGGATATTGGTTAGTCCCTTGAAGCGGGCCTCCGCTGCTTCTTTCGCCGCAGCTTCGTCGGCCTTCGCCTGTGCGATTCGAGCTTGGTCAAACGAAACGGTCAGGGCCTTCAAGCGGTCGGCGGCGCTGGTGAGGCGCTCCCACTGTGCGAGGTCGGCCTTGGCTGCCTCCAGCTCGGCGGCGATGGTGTTGATGTCGGTGGTCATATGTGGATTTCCTTGTGGTGTTCGCGCGGGCAGGGCCTCGCGTCAGAAGTTCAATTTCGGGTCGTCGAGTGCGGTGGCCGCACGGGATGCCCCAGCCTGCCGGGCCGCGAGGCGGTGACGGTGGGGGATAGGTGGCGAGCCGCTCCCGGATGCGAGCAAAGAACTCGTCGGGGTCGATCGGTTTAAAGATCGTCAGTGGTAATCTCCAAGGGGTCGCGGCCGGTAAAGGGTAGGGGAATGGGAGCATCCCGCTCCGCAGCGAGTGCCCTTATCCGGTCGGAAAGGGTTGGCGGCTCGGGCATTTGGACAAGATCTGCCGCAGACGACTCTATTGCCTCTGACGCTGGACAGGTTCTGCCGCAGATTGTGTCCGCCAAGGGGTCGGGAGGGTCGATTTCCGGCGTTTGGACAAGTTCTGCTATACTACAAGTAGTAGTAAGAGCAGGTTGCCCCCCGCCTTCCGAAAGGCCCGACAGGATAACCTCGACCACCGCGAGCGAGACGCGCTGTGTTTTGCCCTCTGCCGTCACCCGGATGCAATCGTGGGCACCGTGGCGGGCAATGGCGAAGGTGCGCTGCCCGATAGTGAGGGTGTCGCTGGTGCGGCTCCCTATTCCGGCGAAGGGTGTAGCGGCGAGGATGCTGCCGCCACGGGCAATCCTTACAGCTCGCTTCACAGCGGACGGGGATTTGCAGGTAGGCGGCAAGGTAGCTCCACGCTGCTCAAACAATGCAGCGATCCGCTTTCGTAGCGTCGGTGACATGGGCTTGCTGAAATGGGAGCTGGGGTCAAATCTGCCTGCCTCCAGCCGGTCGTTCAATCTCTCAACATCGGCCTTGTTCGTTGCAGCCAAGGCTGTGTCGCTGTCGAACCATTGACCCACCATATTGACGATGGCGTCACCGTAGCCCGCTGGCTTCTGGGCATAGGCCAGGGCGGTGAGATTGACCCGGAGCCGGGCAGCCTCGGGATGCTGTTCTTTGTACGCGTCAACGCCGGATTTGCCCTTATAAAAGGCGACCTGCCGGAGCTGTTGCGTATGGTGCCGCTGCCGATCCCCCGGCGTCATTCCCGACAGGTCAGCGTCGTGGCTGATCCCTTTGGGAAGAAGCGGGCGATCGGTCACGTTGGGCCGTAGTCCCACGGCTGGTTCATATCGGGGTGGTCGCTGAGAAACCGGGCCATCATAGCCTTATGCTCGGAGGCAGGGCCGGTGAGGTTCCAGTCCCCCCAATGAGGGGACGGCCCGTGAATAATTCCGAGCTGTGTCTTGGTGTCGGAGAGAGCCGCGGCGTCACCTGCTGGATCACGGGCGGGCATGAGGACTATCTGCACGGAACCGAGACACGGCTTCTTTATGCTGTGCGGCACGACCACTTAGCTTTCGTAGCGCCCATGCTGGGTGCGGGATTTCTAAGAGGTCTACCATGTAGCGGAAAGCAGCCATGCGGTTGGAGTTGGTCTGGAAATATTCGATCACGGCGGGGCTGTGCTGGATTGCAGCGACACCCCGCGCCGAAACCGCGAAGGTATCGGGGGTAGCCATGATGATCCTTTCGGCTTGATTGAAAAAAGTACGTTATTCGAGATAGGTATTCCTCGCGCTTGCCCGGGCACGTTTCAGGGTTTCGAGCAGGCACGGCGGGGCGCCAGCACGGACAGGGCAGTCGGAACGAGCAGCCTCCTCCCGGCGCCGGGACAACCACGTCGGGCACGTAGGTTGGAAGGAGGCTGCTCACCCGAAATTGGCCCGAGGGACCACGAGGAAATCCCGGCGCACAGGAGAGCGCAGCAGGACTAAGCCGGTCGAACACTTCCAATTCAGACTTGGAAAAGTTCTATTGTTAGGGCGGTATCAATTCGGAAACCCGCAGTTTCCTTTGGCCTGTCTCCCAACAAAAAGGCACCCGTCGCGATGACGAGTGCCTCAACAGGTCCAGTTTGAGCGGGGTCTAGCCTTCGCCTATCATCCTTGCGATGCGGGTCTGGTTTCGGCGCTCCCTAATCTCGTCCCTGCGGTCCACGAGTGGTTCCGGCTTATGCTCGATGATGACGATCGCCTCGGGGGCGGGGCGGTTCTCGGTGTTCTCCCGGGCCTCCACGTCTGACAAATGGATGCGCCATAGCTTCCCACCAAGGCGGAAGCCGGGGAGGTCCCCGCTGTTCAACATCTCATACACTAGCGTAGTGCTCACGCCCCACCGTTTAGCGAGCATCGAAGGGCTTAGGAGGGCGCTCATGCGGGCACCGCCTGTGCGAGTGCCGCGCGGCCCTTGGTAAGCTTGGCAATCACGGCGTCGAGCTGGTTGAGGACATGAGGCAGGGCCGCGTCCAATTCGGCGGCGCTGCACGGCTCCTTGTTACAAAGCCGGGCATACAGCCACGGGTCCGCCCCGGCGAAAAAGCAGATGTCGCTTGCGGACATGCTGCCTTCCCGATCCAGATACCGCAGCGCGCTGGTCATCAACTGTTCCCTCGACATAAATACTCCTGTGCTCCCGCCCCCATTGGCGTGTTTGCAGGGCTTGGATAGCGAGCAGTTACGGGACAAAAAACAGGGTCGCTTTTGATGGACCCGGTTAGAACTGAACCTGTCACGCGACGAGATCGCGGTTTGCGGTCGGTGAGTGGGTAGGCTACTCGGACTGGCCGAGAGCCCGGTACACGCTCGCCCGGCCTATCCCCAGCTCGGCAGCGATGGCACTAGGTCCCATGCCTTCCGCCTTGAGCGCCCGGACCTTCTCCGTGTCCACAGACGGCTTACGGCCACGATAGACCCCGGCAGCTTTCGCCTTGGCAATGCCCTCCATTTGCCGCTCCCGGCGCAACGCGGTTTCAAACTCTGCGAATACACCGAGCATTTGCAGAAACGCTTTACCCGCTGGAGTTGACGTGTCGATGGGCCGCTCGGTGGCGCGCAGGAAGGCGCCCCGCTCTTTGATTCGGGCTACAATGCTCTCCAGATCGGCAACGCTGCGGGCGAGGCGGTCAATGCGGGTAACCATCAATGTGTCCCCGGACTGTAGGAAGGCGAGCACGGTTTCCAGCATGTCGCGGCCCTGTGTGGTTGTGCCCGTCATCTTCTCCGATCGTATCGGGTCACACCCGGCAGCGCGCAACGCGGCCTCCTGTATCGCGCAATCCTGATCGGTGCTGCTGACGCGAGCATATCCGATTGTCGCCATATAATCCTCCTTGTCTCAATAGGCTCTAGATGGTGAGGCAATATGTCTCGCAAATCCATATGTCAACCCTATTGAGACGGGGAATGTGTCTCGCCGCATTGTCTCGTATCGGTTTACCCATTTGATACGGGTCGCCTCGGACAGACTATAGGCATGGATCGGTTTCAATCGCCGCGCGCGCTGTGGCAGCCCAGGGGTACCCCACCGGGGGGAACCGCGCTCACAGATGGTCAGAGTTGCCCCCTCGGATGAGGATACCGATTTTCGATTGGCCGCCCACTAGCACTTGGCCGGGATGGCCTCTATATGTTCTTCGGCGGGCATTCGGGGGCGATCTATTTCATGGCTGGTAAAGGGCATAAGAACAGTCCCCCAGAGGAGCAGGCGACGGCAACCTCTCCCGCGCGCTTTGGCCTAAAGCGGCTGACAATAGCCGGCCTGCTAGTCGCCGCAGGTCTCTTTCTGGCGAATGAGACTGCTGCTTGGGTCCTAAACAACGCGCTCGATTGGCTGCGGCAGAATTGGGCCTTGATCCCTTGGATGCAGATAGTGGGATTGGTCGCTCTCGCAAGCGGCGTGTTGGTGGTAGTATGGCCAAGAAAAAAGACCCCACCGCCGCCACCTCCTCCCACCCGGTCGGCCCGAATACGGGCGGCGTTTAATCAAGGAAAGGCGATAGCGGACGCCGTCTCGAAAGATCGACGCCTCAAATCGTTCATGCTTGATTACGCCCGCGACCTGACTGTTCTCGCCGCTAATGCTGATAGTGTATTTCTTACACTAGAAAAGGAAGGGTTCCCGGTGTTGCGGTGTCCCGATGTATTGAACGCCGAGAACTATCTTGTGGGCGTCCAAGGGTATTTTTCGACGCTGTACCCCCTAATCCGCGATGGCCACTTCGATGAAGCCGAGGGACTGGCCAGCGATGTGGCGGCCGGGTTGGTAGAGCAGATGCGTTCCTTCAACCCGAGGAACTGGTTGTACAGTCCTCATTGACCGCAAAAGGTTCGCGAGAAGGCCGCGGGCTTGCCGTGGCTTGGCCCGGCTGCTACACAATGCAGCACATCGCGTAGCACATGGCCTTCGCTAAGTGTTTGATTTTACGAGACGTGGGTAAAATCCCTCCGTCTCCGCCACCTTTTTATGCCCAAACGTCCAAAGCGATCCGAGAAAATCCCAAGGATTTCTAGGGCTTGCTGGGCGATTCGTGTCTCTGCATCCTCTGCGGTCCGGACCCAACTGAACAG
The DNA here is from genome assembly GCF_000803645.1 of Sphingopyxis fribergensis. NCBI lineage: Bacteria > Pseudomonadati > Pseudomonadota > Alphaproteobacteria > Sphingomonadales > Sphingopyxidaceae > Sphingopyxis > Sphingopyxis fribergensis. The sequence continues at coordinate 1,632,052 of NZ_CP009122.1, forward strand.
GCTTTCCGTCTTCTCGATCCGAAGGGCGTCGCGCCCGGGCCGCCACGGCAATGGCGGCGGCCTTTATCTTATAGTCCATAAAAGCGGCGCAAAACGGGCGAGGTGCGCGGCGTGATCTGGGAAGAGTTTAATCTGGAGCGCAAGCTCGGGACCATCCCGCCGCACCGGATGAGGGCGAACCGCGAGCATGTCGTGCCGCTACGCGCCCGTGCGATCGCGATCGTCGAGCGCTGTGCCGAACTCGGAGATCGGGAAGCGAGCTGCAAGAAGGGTCTGCCGCTCTCCGACAATAGCTCAGCAAGTTGATGAAGGAGCGGAAGCAGCCGTACACGTCTCACGGCTTCCGTTCGTCCTTCCGCGACTGAGTCAGCGAGGAGACCAACTGTCAAGGCGAAATCGCCGAGGCCGCGTTCGCGCATCTCGTCGCCGACAGGACCGAGGCGGCCGATCGCCGCGGAAAACTGCTCGGCAAGCCCCGCGTGATGAGGGAGGAATGGGCGCTCTGCTGTGAACCCGCTTTGCAGCTTCCTATTTGCGATAAAATCGCCGTGCCATTTGGGTGAATATGAAGTTGGGTTCCGAATGACAGCTTTGCGCCTGGTGTCGGCCGTAGATGGCGAAAGTGCGGGTACCTGAAAGCCGCCGTTCGTTGAAGTCGGGATAAAGCCTCAGCACTCGCCCCCTTAGCTGTCGTAAAGGCCGCGGCCTCGCAATCTGAAAGCGGGTGCGTTAGCCGGACTGAAACCCCCGAAGCACATATGGCTGGGCTGCAAAGCCGCTTGTGAAAACCGGCCGTCGGGCGTTAGGGGTGCCCCATGGCTCAGCATACCGATTCCTCACAATCAATCGCCGTGGGGAGCCGCGGTTGAACAAAGGCAAACTCAATGAGGGCGCGCGGCCGACGATGGCCGATGTCGCGCGCGAGCTGGGTGTTGCGAAAATTACCGTTTCGCGGGCCCTATCGAACCATTCGACGGTCAAGGAAAGCACACGCGCGCTGATCCGCGAAACCGCCGAGCGCATGGGTTACCGGCTCAACGTCGCGGCGCGCAATCTTCGGCAGCAACGCACCCGGACGATTGCCGTGGTCATCGAAATGGCGCCATCGCACGACCGCTTGATGAGCGAACCCTACCCGTTATCGCTGCTTGGCGGCATCATGCAGGAACTCACCGCGGCGGGGCAGAATATGGTGCTGACCACGATCGACCTGTTTGCCGAACATCCCCCCTCGATCGACGGCGTGATCCTGCTGGGGCAAGGGGTGCATGACGACGCGGCGGCGGCGATCGAGGCGATGGGGCTTCCCTATGTCGTGTGGGGGGCCGCGCACGGCCCGCCGGGGCGTATCGTCGTCGGCAGCGACAATCGCGACGGTGGACGGATCGCCGCCGATTATCTGCTCGGTCGCGGTCGCCGCGAGCTGATATTCCTTGGCGAAACCCAGCACGGTGAGGTCGAAGACCGCCTGATCGGGTTCGAGGCCGGGCTCCGAGGGAGCGAAGCTGTCATCGTCGACCGGATTGCCTGTGCCTTCACCGCAGCGGCGGGACGCGAGGCGGTGAACCGCCTGCTCGACCGGGCCAAATGCTTCGACGGCATTTTCGCGGCGAGCGACGCGATCGCGATGGGGGCGATCGAGGCGCTGGCGGCGCGCGGCCTCACGGTCCCCGGCGATGTGTCGGTCGTCGGCTTCGACGATTCGCCGGGCGCGTCGATCTTTTCGCCCAAGCTCACCAGCGTCCGCCAGGATTGGGCCGTTGGTGGCGAACTTCTGGCGAAAAAAGTGCTCGATCTCGTCGCTAGGCGGCGGGTCGTGTCGCACGCCATGCCGGTCGAACTGGTCGTTCGGGACAGTTAGCGCAAGTTGGCGAAGGCGCCGCTCGGGGTGGCTTGAACCGCAAAATGGTATCGATATCTTGACATCGATACCATTTTGCGGGACATCGCATCCGAGGACGCGCGGCATGAGCCTGCGCGCTGATGGTGAGGATGACGGTGGCAAATCCCGAAACGGCTTCGGAAACGATGCGGCTCGTTCTGCGTGGCGCGGATGCGGCCGGCGAACAGTCCTATGCGCTGTTCGCGCTCGCCAATGGCCTGGCCGGGGTCGAAGGTGTGGCCGACGAACTGGCGGCGGCGCCTGCCTGTTACATGCCCGACGCCTTCGTGACGCGGCCGATCGCCTATCACGAAAGTTTCCCCGGCTATGCGACCGCGACCGACACGCGCATCAAATGCCCGAGCCCGATGCTGCTGCGGCTGCATATCGACGGCGCGCCGATCGATTTTGCGCAGGCCGAGATGGTCGACGGCGGCTGCGAACTTGACTTGCAGCAGGGACGGTTGCTCCGCCAGTCGCGCTGGCGGCTGGGCGATGGAAAATTGCTCGATATCGCGACGCAGCGCATCGTGCCCCTCGACGGCGCGGCGTGCGTTGCATCGCGGATCGCAATCACGCCGGTTGATTTTTCGGCGAGCGTCCAGGCTTGGCTGACCTATGGCGCGCAGGCGGCGGGCGAGGGCGATGATGCCGGCGATCCGCGCATTTCGGGCCGTCTGCAATCGAACTGGACCCCGCGCCCGGCCCAGCCCGGCGACACGCCCGACGTGACGCGGTTCGGGCAGGATGTCGTCGAACTTGCCTATCGCCAGCATGTCGTGAGCCCCGGCGCGCAGGTCGCCGCGGTGCAGGCCGGTCATGTCGTGCGCCGCCATCTTGGCGCGGGCGAGATACTCGACATCGACCGCGTGGTCGCTTTGGCCTGCGCGCGCGGCGCGCCCGCGACGCTCGATGAACCGATCGCGCCTTTCGATGCCATCGCCGAGCGCCAGCGCGGCGCGGTGCAGCGCCTGTGGGACAGCGCCGGTTTCGCGATCGACGGCGACGAGGCGCTGACGCGCGCGCTGCGTTTCAACCTGTTCCAGCTGCACCAGTCGGCGAGCCGCAGCGCCGCGCACAGCATCGCAGCCAAGGGATTGTCGGGCGAGGGCTATGAAGGCCATTATTTCTGGGATGCCGAGGCGTTCATGCTTCCCGTCCTGGCGCTGCAAGCGCCCGAAAAAGCGCAGAACCTGCTTGCCTATCGTATCGAAAAACTGGGTGAGGCGCGCGCGCATGCCGCGGCGATGGGGCACAAGCGCGGCGCGCTTTACCCGTGGCGGACGATTGCGGGCGGTGAATGTTCGTCGCACTATCCGACAGGGTCGGCGCAATATCATATCAATGGCGACATCGCGCATGGCGTGCAGCTCTATGTCGCGGCGACGGGCGATGAGGCGTTTCGCGCGCGCTGTGCCGAGATGTTGTTCGAGACGGCGCGGATGTGGCTGGAAATCGGCGCCTTCGACGAACGGCGCGGCGGCGCCTTCTGCATCTATGGCGTCACCGGCCCCGACGAATATTCGGCGCTGGTCGACAATGATTTCTATACCAATGCCATCGCCCGGCACCATCTGGCCTATGCCGCCGACACCGCCGACTGGCTGCGCGGCGAAGCGGCCGCGGACTATGCCGCGCTCGCGGCAAGGATCGGGCTCGATGCCGCCGAAGTTGCCGGCTGGCGCAAGGCGGCCGACGCGATGTGGCTGCCGGTCGATGGCGCGGCCGGGGTCAGCCCGCAGGACGATGCCTTCCTCGGCCGCCCGCGGCTGGCGGGGCTGAAGCCGCTCGGCGAGCGCGGGCCGCTGTTGATGGGCCTGCATCCGATGATCCTGTTCCGCCACCAGATCGCGAAGCAGGGCAATGTCGTGCAGGCGATGGCGATGGACCTGGTGCCGATGCCGCGCGCGCTACAGGAACGGAATTTCGCTTATTATGAACAGGTGACGGCGCATGACTCGACGCTGTCGTCGGTCGCCTTTGCGACGATGGCGGCGCGGCTGGGGCAGACCGGAAAGGCGCTCGACCATTATCGCGAGTGCGCCTTCGTCGATCTCGAGGACCGCCACGGCAACACGTCGCACGGCCTGCACATGGCGGCGCTCGCGGGAAGCTGGCTGGTCCTCGCGCAAGGCTGGGGCGGGCTGGCGCTGGACGGCGTGGTTCCCGCGTTCAGCCCCGTCCTTCCCGCCGAATGGGCGGGTTACAGCTTCCGCCTCTGTTGGCGCGGCAGCACGATCGAACTCGCTGTCGACCGCGCGGGCTGCACTTATCGGCTCGTCGCGGGCGATGCGGTCGCGATCACCGACCATGGCCGCCCGCTGCAGATCGGCGCCGATCCGGTCTTTGTTGCGCGGCCGACGGTGAAGGGCGTGATCTTCGACCTCGACGGCGTGCTGACCGATACGGCGGAGGATCATTATCAGGCGTGGCAGATGCTCGCCGACCGGCACGGCATGGCGTTCGACCGCGAAACCAATCACCAGCTGAAGGGCGTCGACCGCGCGGGATCGCTGCGCCTGATCCTCGATCATGCGGGGGCAGAAGTCGACGCCGCCACCTTCGATGCGATGCTCGCCGAAAAGAACGACCTCTATCGCGCCCGGCTGGCCGGCTATTCACCGGCGAACCTGTTTTCCGGGGTCCGCGACCTGTTCGCGGGGTGCCGCGCGGCGGGGCTGAAAATCGGGCTCGCATCGGCGAGCCGCAACGCGCCCGACGTCGTTCGCCTGCTCGGCATCGCGGACGAATTCGATTTCGTCGCGGACGCCGGCGCGGTTCCCAACGCGAAGCCGGCGCCCGACATTTTCCTGGCCTGTGCCGCGGGCATGGGCCTGTCCCCCGAGGATTGTATCGGGGTCGAAGACGCGCGCGCCGGAGTTTCGGCCATCCATGCGGCGGGCATGGTGGCTATTGGTATCGGGTCAGAAGAGGCGCTGCCCGATGCCGACCTCAACGTCCCCGCCATAGGCGATCTTTCGGTCGGCCGGATCCTGTCGTCAGAACGGGAAACGGCGGCGCGCGGGGGCCTTTCAACCAGAACAGGAAAAGTGGAGGAAATCTCATGTTGAAGCGGACTTATCTGCTGTCGTCGATCGCGCTGTTCGTGCTGCCTATGACGGCCCACGCCCAGGAAGCGCCTCAGCCCGACGATGCGGCGGCGGCGAACGACGAAATCGTCGTCACCGGCACCGCCGGCGGCGGCATCAATCGGCAGGACGCGGCCTTCGCGATCACCAGCATCAATTCGGACGCGATCGACCGCGCGGCGCCGAACAGCACCGCCGACCTGTTCAAGGTCATCCCCGGCGTGTCGGCCGAAAGCTCGGGCGGCCAGAATGGCGCGAACATCTTCGTGCGCGGCTATCCGTCGGGCGGTGACGCCGAATTCGTCACGCTGACGGTGCAGGGCGTGCCCTTCTTCTCGCCGCCGACCTTGTCGTTCCTCGAAAACACCCAGCTGATCCGCATCGACGAAACGATCGAGCGCGTCGAAGCGGTGCGCGGCGGCACCGGCGCGCTGTTCGGCAACGGCCAGCCCGGCCTGACCGTCAACTTCGTCCAGAAGGAAGGCGGGCGCGATTTCGAGGGCCTCGTGAAGGCGAGCATCACCGATTATGGCGACCTGCGCGGCGACATGCTGCTGTCGGGCCCGTTCGGCGAAAACACCAGCTTCATGGTCGGCGGCTATTATTCGAGCGGCGAGGGTATTCGCAGCCCCGGCTTCACCGCCGAAAAGGGCGGGCAGATCACGGGCAATATCCGCCACGATCTCAACAAGGGATCGATCCTCGTCTTTGCGCGCTACCTCAAGGATCGCGGCCAGTGGCTGCTGCCGATCCCGGTGATCCGCGACGGCGACAAGGTGCGCCAGTTCGGCAATATCGATCCGGGCACCGGCGTCCTCGCGGGCCCCGAAACCCGGCTTGCGGTGCTGCCCGACGGCACGCGGACCGACCTGGCCGACGGGCGCGGCGCCGACCTCATCAACCTGGGCACCAATTTCGATTATGAGATCGGCGACGGTTTCCAGCTGCGCTATCGCGCGAGCTATCTGAAGGGGGATGCCGATACAACGGGGCTCGTCCCCGCGAGCACGGCGACGACCGCCGACGCCTATGCCGCCTCGCTTGGCAGCACGGTCGGCAGCCTGACCTATGTGAACGGCGGTCAGGCCGTGGCGGGAAGCCAGCAGGTGATCCGCGCGGGCACCTGGATCGTGCGCAAGCAGATCGAGGATTTCACCAACGACCTCGCGGTCGAATGGGACAGCGGAAACAACAAATTCACCGTCGGCGCCTATTATTCGGATTTCTCGTCGAACGATCAGTGGAACCTCGGCAACGTCCACCTGCTGACCGCGGAAAACCACGGCCGCCTGCTCGACCTCACCCTCGGCAACGGGCAGGTCGCGACGAACAACGGCTATACCCAAGGCTCGTTCTTCAACGTCAACGCCGCTTATGACGGCCGCGAATATGCCTTTTACGCGGTCGACGAGTTTCAGATTACGCCCGAACTGCGGCTCGATGCAGGCCTCCGTTACCAGAATTACAAGGCGACGGGGACGATCGAGAACAACAGCTCGGTCGACATCGACGGCGATCCCGACACGCTCTACGACAATGGCACCGCGGTGCTGAACGGCACCTTCCGCAATATCGCATATAAAAAGGGCGCCTGGTCGTGGACCGCGGGGCTCAACTACGACTTCTCGTCGTCGGTCGGCGCCTATGTCCGTTACAACCGCGGCAACACCAACCCCTTCTTCGACAATCTGCGCGACGGGATTTTCGTGTCGCCGCGCGTCGACAATTTCGAGGGCGGGGTAAAGGTCCGCACCGACCTCGTCTCGCTCTATGCGACGCTGTTCCATACGAAGTTCAAGGGCCTGTCGACGACGGTCATCACCGACGGCGCGCCGATCGCGTCGGTGGGCGGTGCGCGCAGCACGGGGGTCGAGCTCGAAGGTCAGATCCGGCCGGTCGATAATTTTTCGATCGCCTTTTCGGGCACCTGGCTGAACGCGAAGTATCGCGATTTCTTCACCGATGGCGGGGCGACCGACCTGTCGGGCAACCGGGTGCAGCGGCAGCCGAAGTGGCAATGGCGCGTGACCCCCGCCTATGACATTCCGTTCGGAGATGACGGCAAGGTCTCGCTCTATTCGACCTTCTCCTATGTCGGCGACCGTTTCTCCGACACGGCGAACGTCCAGTCGCTGCCCAATTATTTCAAGATCGACGCCGGGATCAGCGTCGATGTGAACCGGGCGCTCAGCTTTGCGGTAACCGCGGACAATCTGACCGACAAGGTCGGGCTGACCGAGGGCGACCCCCGCCAGCTCGGCGGCGGCAGCGAAGTCGTCAACGCGCGGCCGATCCTCGGCCGGTCGTTCCGTTTCAGCGCCGCCTATAAATTCTGACCTTGGGGACTTCGGTAGCCTGACTCCCTCACTGGGTGGCCGCGGCCTCTTCGCGGCCACCCCTTCTTGTTCGGGGGAGCAGGCGGGGTCGGTATCCGATCTGTCGTTATCCGCCGCCGCGCTCATGATCGAGACATCCAATCCCGTCTCGCCTAAAGGACAAGATATGGCCCGCACCCGACTGATCGCCGCGCTTATCCTGACCTATGCCGCCTTTGCGATGCTGCTCAACAGCGTCGGCACGGTGATCCTCCAGTCGATTTCCAGTTTCGACGTCACCAAGCCGCAGGCCAGCACGCTCGAAGGCTTCAAGGATATCACCATCGCGGTCGTGTCCTTCGCCACGGCGAGCTATCTGCCGCGGATCGGCCTGCGCAATGCGCTGATCGGCGCCCTGATGCTCGCGATCCTCAGCTGTATCGTCATGCCCTTGTTCGGCAGCTTCAACATCGCGCGGCTGCATTTCGCAATGGTCGGCGCCGCCTTCGCAGTGGCCAAGGTAGCCGTTTATTCGATGATCGGCCTCGTTACCGACAGTCCGCGCAAGCACGCCAGCCTGACCAGCCTGATCGAGGGCATGTTCATGGTTGGGGTGCTGTCCTCCTATTGGGTGTTCAGCGCCTTCATCGATCCGACGGGCCTTCGCTGGCTCGATGCCTATTGGGTGCTGGGCGCGATCACCGCGCTGGCGCTTGCCCTGCTGCTGTCGGCGCCGGTCCAAGAGCATAGCCTGCACGAAGGCGATGAGCCGGTGGGCGAGGGCGCAACCGCATTTGCGCGGATGCTCCGGCTGGCCGCGCTGCCGCTCGTCCTCGTCTTTGTCCTGTGCGCTTTCGTCTTTGTGCTGATCGAGCAGGGCATCCAGAGTTGGCTACCGACCTTTAACAACGAGGTATTGCACCTGCCCGCGCAAATGAGCGTGCAGGCAGCCAGCCTGTTCGCCGCATGCCTTGCCATCGGGCGGTTCGTAGCGGGCGCGGTGATGGCGCGCTTCGACTGGTATCCGGTGCTCAATACCTGCCTTGCGGTCCTTGCGGCGTTGATCCTTCTCGTGCTGCCGCTCGCCGATGGGCTCGCGCAGGGCGCGATCCACAACTGGCGCGACGCGCCGGTCGCCGCGTTTCTTTTCCCGCTGATCGGGATTGCGCTCGCGCCGATTTATCCGACGATCGTCTCGGTGATGCTGAGCGCGATGCCGAACCGGCAACATCCACCGCTGATGGGGCTCGTCGTCATTTTTTCGGCGCTCGGCGGCACAACGGGTTCGCTGATCACGGGGCAGCTCTTCGCGCATTTCGACGGGCGCACCGCCTTCACGCTGATGCTCGTCCCGACGGCGATGCTCGCGGGCGGGCTCTTTTTGCTCCGCCGCCGGATCGCGCTAGTCGACGCCGCATAGCGACCGGGCGGAGCGGCATCTGAGGCGGATCGTCGTTTTGACTCGCCGAGCGGGAGCGCAGCCGAAGCGGCGCTCCCGTCACTTTCAGGCGGCGTCGACGAGGACGATCTCGCTGTTCTCGATAGCCGTGATGCGAATGACGTCCAGATCGCTGATCGCGGCGCCGTCGCGGGCGTTGACGCGAACATCGTCGATCCGGATCGCGCCAGTAGCGGGCACAAGATATGCCCTGCGGTCCCTGCCTAACGGATACTCCGCCGTTTCACCCGCGCGAAGGGTCGCGCCGACGGCACGGGCGTCGGTGCGGATCGGTAGTGCGTCATTGTCATTGTCGTGGCCCGAGGCGAGCGTCACGAATTTTCCCGAGCGTTCCCCCTTGGGAAAGGGTTTCGCGCCCCATTGGGGCGCGCGCGGCCAGCGCAAGCCTATCGGTCGGGTAACCGCAGCGGCAATTCCGGACAGGGCCGCCGGTCTTTGAGCGAGAGGAGCCTCGATGATTCGTCCCTTGATCGCGGTGTCGATGACCTCGCTATTGATTTTGGCAACGCCAGCGTTCGGCCAGGCGCCGGCGCTTTTTGTCGACAACCGAAGCACGACCGCGAACGCCGCCGAGAGACTGGAAGAACAGGATCGCGAGATTGCTTTGCGGCTCTCGAAAATCCCGTCCGCGTCTTGGCTCACATATGGCTCGCCGGATGTTGTGGAAGAAAAGGCTCGTGACATTGTCGGTCGCGCCTTCCTCCAAGGGCATATCCCTGTTCTGGCGATCTACAATATTCCGTACCGCGACTGCGCTCTCTATTCAGCGGGTGGGGCCGCCGACAGCAGGGCCTACCGCGAATGGATCCTAGGGGTCGCACGCGGGATTGGTGATCGCGCCACTATCGTCATTCTCGAGCCGGACGGACTCGGCGTCATTCCTTGGCATCGCACCCTCGCTGGCGATATCGAGGGCTGCCGGCCTGAGGGAAAGAACGAGGGCGCAGCGGCGCAGCGATATGAGAAACTGCGCAGCGCCGTTGCGATTCTGGCCGAGCGACCCGGGGTCAGCATCTATCTCGATGGAACCGGCAGCAGCTGGCTGGCGCCCGGCGAGATCGCCAGCCGGCTGGTCAAGGCGGATGTCGCCAAGGTGTCGGGTTTCTTCCTCAATGTTTCCAATTTCGAGCGCGATGACCGGGTCATTCCCTATGCACGCTGGGTCAGTGACTGTATCGCCCTCATCACGCGCGGCGGGCTCGATCCGCGCGAATGTCCGAGCCAGTATAGCCCCGCAGTTTTCGATGACGAGAAGAGCTGGGCGGCGACCGACAAAGCCTATGATCGCCTGTTCGTGCGAACGGGGCTGAAGCGCGATCCATCGCGTCAGAAGCATGCGGTGATCGATACAAGCCGCAACGGTAGGGGATCATGGAAACCGCCCGTCGGCAAATATCGCGACGCGGAGGTCTGGTGCAATCCGCCGGGCCGGGGACTGGGCAGGCGACCTTCGCTTGAAAGCGGGAACCCCTATGTCGATGCCTTTCTCTGGATCAAGGTGCCTGGAGAGTCCGACGGAGAATGTCTGCGCGGAACGGCGGGACCGGCGGACCCCGAACGGGGCGTCAAGGCCCCGCCTGCGGGGCAATGGTTCCCGGCGCAGGCGCGCGAACTGATCGAGCTGGCGGAGCCGCCGCTACCAGCTGAATGACAGGTGCGCCTAGTTGGCAGGCGGTGCGGTCGAGGCGCGAACGAGCAATTCATGGGCATGGTCGCGCCGCCGCGGTTCGGAGACATCGCTCTTCCCGTCGAGGGCTGCGATAAGGCGATCGGCGGCGTCCCATGCCATTTGCCGAACCGGTTGATTGACGGTCGTGAGCTGCGGCCAGGCGGTCCGCGAAACCTCCGAATTGTCGAAGCCTGCCACCGAAAGGTCGCCTGGCACGGCAAGTCCGACATCGCGCGCCGCCGCGATGGCGGCTGCCGCCATATCGTCATTCTGTGCGAGAATGGCGGTCGGACGAGGGGATTGCGCGAGAAGCTCGCGCGCAGCGCGGTAGCCGACATCGTAGGTGAAGTCGCCGGTGACGATCCGCCGCTCGTCGATGGCCGCGCCCGCGTTGCGGAATGCGCGTCGATATCCCTCCATCCGGCCGAGGCTGGCTGCGTGCGACGGATCGCCGAGGATGATCCCGATGCGCCGATGGCCGATCGACAGAAGGTGCGCCGCGACGGCCTGGCCTGCGGCCGCTTCGTCCATCGTGACGACGATGCCGCGGTCTAGCTCGCTGTGCGGAGTGATCCGGCCATAAGGCAGTTTGTGCCGTTCGAGCATGTCGAGCAGCACAGGCTGGTCACAGGCCGGAGGCGCGAGAAGAATGCCGTCGAGCCCGGCACGCAGCAGGAGTCTTCCCAGTTCCTCGGGCCGGCTCGCGACATGATTGAACGGGAGGACCACAAGCCGGTAGCGTCCGTCCTCGAGACGCCCCAGCGCCCCGTTTTGCAGGTCGACGACATAGCTGGGGCTCGGGCGCTCATAGGTGAGGCCGATGAGATAGGAGCGCCGCGCGATCAGGCTCTGCGCGGCGAGATTGGGATGATAGTCGAGCTCGGCCGCGGCTTCCTTGACCTTCTGACGCACCGCCTTGCTCACATGCGGGGCATCGTTGAGAGCGCGGGAGACGGTCTTGGGCGTGACGCCGGCGACGCGCGCGATGTCGACGATCGTGGTTCGTTTGGAAATCTGCCCCTCCCGTCTTCGCCCAGGCCGATCGATATTGCCCCATAGCGCGTAATTCCATGCTTCATAGCGGCTCGCTTGACTTCTGTCGATGCACAACGGTAAACGTTGACCGAGAATCGGTAAACGTTGACATAAAATAGGGGGAGAGGGGATGAATTTGCCGCGCGGGGCTGTCATGGCGCTCGGGGTCACGTCGCTCGCGACGTTGGCTTCGGCCTCCTTTATTACGATCGCCGCTGCCCAGCCGGCTCCGATCGCTGGCGCCGCCGCGAGCGCCGAGGCAAATCCAGACAACTGGCCGGCGCGTGCTGCGACGCTCGCGCTCGATCCGGCGATCGAGGGACGCATCGACGATCTGGTCGCGGCCATGTCGCTCGAGCAGAAGGTCGGCCAGATCATCCAGGCCGATATCGGCAGCGTCACGCCCGAGGATGTCTATCGCTATCATCTCGGCTCGGTGCTCAATGGCGGCAATTCCGATCCGGGCGCGCGCTACAATGCACCGGCAAGGGATTGGCTCACCGCCGCCGACGCCTTTTATGCCGCGTCGATGAAGTCGAACGGCAAGCTGCCGCGCATTCCGGTGATCTGGGGCAGCGACGCCGTTCACGGTCACAACAATGTCGTCGGCGCCACGCTCTTCCCGCACAACATCGGCCTCGGTGCCGCGCGCAATCCCGATCTTGTCCGCCGTATTGGCGCCGCCACCGCTATCGAGATGCGCGTCACGGGGCTCGACTGGACCTTCGCTCCGACGCTTGCGGTCGTGCGCGATGACCGCTGGGGACGGACCTACGAGGGGTTCGGCGAAACGCCGGAGATCGCGACAAGCTATGCCGCGCCCTTGATCGAGGGCCTGCAGGGCAAGATGGGCGACAAGGACTGGCTGCGCGGCCCGCACATCATCGCCACCGCGAAACATTTCCTCGGAGACGGCGGCACATACGGCGGCAAGGATCAGGGCGAAGCGCAAATGCCCGAGGCGCAGTTGCGCGATCTCTTCAGCCCACCCTATCTTCCGGCGCTCGATGCCGGCGTCCAATCGGTGATGGTAAGCTTTTCCAGCTGGAACGGCGTCAAGATGCACGGCAACCGTTCGCTGCTGACGGGGGTCATGAAGGAGCGTTGGAATTTCGACGGGTTTCTCGTTGGCGACTGGAACGGCCATGGGCAGGTCGCAGGCTGCTCCGCGACCGACTGCACCGGGTCGGCCGTCGCCGGGCTCGACATGTATATGGCGCCCGACAGCTGGAAGGAATTGTACCGTACCACGCTCGCGCATGCGCGCGACGGAAGCCTGCCGGTCGCGCGGCTCGACGACGCGGTGCGCCGGATCCTGCGCGTCAAGCTTCGCGCCGGACTCTTCGAGACCGGCAAGCCGTCGTCGCGGCCCTTTGGCGGACGCTTCGAGCTGCTCGGCGGCCCGGACCATCGCGCGCTGGCGCGTGAGGCGGTCCGCGAGTCTCTCGTACTCCTGAAGAATACTGGGAGCCTGCTGCCGCTGAAACCCGGTGCCAACATTCTTGTCGCGGGCGACGGCGCCGACAGTCTCACCAAGCAGACGGGCGGCTGGACACTCAATTGGCAGGGGACCGGAACAAAGCGAAGCGATTTTCCCAATGCGCAGTCAATATGGGAAGGTATCGACGCCGAGGTGAAAGCTGCGGGCGGATCGGCCACTCTCTCGGTCGAAGGCCGCTACAGTCGGAAGCCCGACGTTGCGATCGTGATATTCGGCGAGGATCCCTACGCCGAATTCCAGGGCGACCGGCCCGACGTCGGCTATGACGATGCGAAAAATCTGGCTCTGCTGCGCTCGCTCAAGGCGGCGGGCGTCCCCACGGTCTCGGTGTTCCTTTCGGGACGCGCAATGTGGGTCAATCCCTTCCTCAATGCCTCAGACGCCTTCGTCGCGGCCTGGCTGCCAGGCTCTGAAGGCGGCGGCATCGCCGACATGCTTTTCGGAAAGGCCGATTTTCGGGGCAAGCTACCCTATAGTTGGCCGAAAGCGAGCGACCAGGCCGCAGTCAATGTCGGCGACGAGAATTACGATCCGCTCTTTGCCTATGGCTTCGGCCTGACCTTCGCCGATAAAGGCGACCTCGCCCTTCTGCCTGAAACTCGCGCCAGCGCGGCCGCGGCCGATCCCGGTCTGCTTTTCGTCGCCGGGAAACCGGGAAGCGGACGCCGCCTGATGCTCGGAGCACCCGGTGCGCTTTCCACCAATCCCGGGCCCGCGCTTGTCGAGGCGCGGGGCGCCGATCGCGCCGCGCAGGAGGATTCGGTGCGGCTTCGCTGGACCGGTGCGGGGCCTGCCGTGGCAGCGATCGTCGAGGACGCGCCCGCCGACCTGTCGCGCCAGTCGAACGGCGATCTCGCGCTCGAACTCGAGCTCCGGGTCGATACGCCGCCCTCGGCCGACGTAAGCCTCATCATGGGTTGCGGCTCACAGTGCGCAGCCGGCTTCCCCTTGCGGGCGATGCTGGCCGAGGCCGCGAAGACCGCCAAATGGACGCGGTTCGCGATACCGCTGCGCTGCTTCGAGAAGGCCGGCGTCGATATGACGCGCGTCGAAACGCCGCTTAGCATCGCCACTTCGGGAACACTCGACCTTGTCCTGTCCTCGGCGCGAATCGTCTCGCCGTCGGGGCCGACACTGCAATGCAAATAAGACTGATGGTAGGGAGGATGACATGAACAGGGGTAAATTGATGCGTGCCGCGCTGCTGGTGCTGCTTTCGACGACCGCGGCGCTGCCCGCGCAAGCGCAGGAAGCCGGAGCAGGGGATAGCGCGAGCGACGACCGTGACGAGATCATCGTCACCGCGAACCGCCGCGCAGAAAATTCGCAGGACGTGTCGGGCGTCGTGCAGGCGCTGGGCGCCGATCAGTTGCGCCAGGACGGCATCGCTGAGCTTCGCCAGCTTCAGGTTGCAGTGCCGGGTCTCAGCATCGCCAACCAGGAAGGCAATGTCGAAATCTTCATCCGCGGCGTCGGCTCGGCGAACAACACCGAGCTTGGCGATCCAGGCGCCGCGCCGCATCTCAACGGCACTTATATCCCGCGCCCGCGCGGGCTCGGGCTGATGTTCTACGACCTCGACCGCGTCGAGGTGAACAAGGGCCCGCAGGGAACGCTTTATGGGCGCAACGCGCTCGCGGGTACGCTCAATATCATCACCGCAAAGCCGCGGCTCGGCGAGTTCAGCGGCTATGCGCAGGCCGAAATCGCCAATCGCTCCTCCTATGGCGCGGAAGGTGCGATCAACATTCCCTTGGGCGAAACCTTCGCGCTCCGCGCGGCGGGCTATTATGTCAACCGCGACTATGGCTTCAAAAATGTCTCGACCGGCGCACCGGCGAACGAGCTCAAGCCCGCGGGTCTCGAAGAAAACTACGCCGGACGCCTGTCCCTGCTCTGGGAACCGAGCGACCGGCTCAGTATCTCGATCGTCGGAGACTATGGCAAGGAAACGGGCACCGGCTATCCGGGTGCCAATATCTTCAGCGCTGTCGTTGGAAGCGGTCTGCGTCCCGACAAGCTCAATCTCAAGCATGTCGTCTACCGCGGGCTGCAAGGTGACATGGAGAATGAGCTCTGGGGCGTCCAGGGCAAGATCAACTATGATTTCGGAAGCTTTGGCGCCGAACTGACGGGCAGCTATCGCTCGGTCGATTTCTATCAGGTCAACGCCTCGAGCGACGGGATCGACTACCCCGGCCGCGACCTCTCGGCGGTCCAGTACGACAATTATTCGGGCAATTTCTGGCAGACTAAATCGAAGAGCCAGATCTATGAGGCCCGCCTGTTCGCGAACGACGACCAACGCCTGCGCTGGAACCTCGGTGCCTTCTATTTCAACGAAGACCAGGCCGTCGGTTATCTCGCGCTCGCCGACCGCGGCTACTGCTGCTACTCGGCGACCGAATTTACGATGCCCGATGTCAACGGCGAGAGCTATGCCTTCTACGCCGACGGCACCTATGATGTCGCCGATCGCCTCCGCTTCCTCGCCGGCATCCGCTACACCGAGGAAAAGAAATCGCGCTACGGTATTGGCGGCAACTGGGCGCTCACGCTCGGAGGAGAGAATTTCGATTGCTGCTTCGCGACCCGCGTCGGGACCGAGGGCTTCCGGCCCGCGCTGCTCGACCGGCCCAACTTCGATGTTTCGAATATCACGACGCCGCAGGGCATGGCGCAGTTCCTGATCGAAGGGATCAAGACGCCGGGCCTTCGCGACACGCTGATCGACCAGATCGGCGCGATCGCCAACGGCACCAATCCGAACGGCACCTGTATCGACCGGCCCGATATCGACAATGGCTTCGTCAACTGCCCGGCGCTCAATCCGTCGAACACCAACGGCGGCTTCAGCTATGCTAACCTGACCATTCCCGGTCAGCAGAGCGGCAGCTCGAAGTTCAATTTCATCGATTGGCGGTTCGGCCTAGAATATGACCTCAGCGACAACAATATGCTCTACGCAAAGGTTTCGACGGGTCACAAGTCGGGCGGCTTCAACGACAGCTTCAACGGCTCACCGATCCCCGAGACCTTCAGCCCCGAAAAGCTGCTCGTCTACGAAGTCGGCACACGCAACAGCTTCGATTTCTTCGGACGCCGGGCGGTCGTCAACCTGACCGGCTTCTATTACGACTATTCGAACCAGGTCTTCCAGGACCTTACCTGCATCAATCTCGACAGCACCCAGACGCCGCCGGTCTGCAACGGCTATTCGCTCGTCAACCGCAACATCGGCGCTTCGCGGATCTTTGGTGCCGAGGCCGAAATGCGGTTCAAGCTGCCGGGTAATTTCGGACTGGATATCAATGCCGCCTATCTCGACACCAAAGTCACCCGCGGCACTGTCGCCGACGCGCGCGCGCAGGACTTTGGCGCAGGCGGAAATTCGCCGCTGATCAGTCTCGTCGGAAATCGCCTGCCGCTCGCGTCTAAAATGAATATCAGCGCACGGCTGTCGCAATGGTTCGACGCGGGTCCAGGTCGTCTCGATTGGCAGGTGCTGCTGAACTACCGCTCATCCTACTTCCTCAGCCAGTTCAACGAAGATGATATCGTCTTTCTCGACGGGACGCGCCAGAGTGCGTTAGCTGCGGGCTTCCCGGACCGGCAGAAAGGCTATGCAACGCTCAACCTCGGCATCGGCTATACGATCGACAATTTTCGCCTCGAAGCTTGGGCGAGCAACTTTCTCAATGAAGAAGTCTCGCAAAAGGCACTTGTCGGATCGTCGCTCAATATCCGCTTCCTCAATGACGCGCGCAGCTATGGTCTTCGCGTTCGCGTGAACTTCTAGCAAAAAAGGGGGCAGCCGTCCGGGCCGTGAAATGGCGCGGACGGCTGTAATGGAATGTGCGCCGGCGGCCGCGTGAAGTTCGCTCTTGATGGTGATCATGACGAGCGGTCGCCTCGTCAAGGCACCGTCGAAAACGACCGCTTCTTCCGTTTCGCCCTCTAAAGCGGATGAGGCGGATGGCTCCCGCTCCCCGTGACTCCGTCCCGCAGAGCTGCCAGTTTGTCTGCGGTGGGACATCTTTCGGTGGTGGCCTATGCGCCGCATAGGGCGAGAATTGGCAGCTGTCCGCAGGGTGGTTTCGCACTGCCTCTATTTCGACCCGACCGACGTCCGCTCGGCGCGCTACAATCCGCTGATCGAGGTGCTCAAAGGCGCGTGCGAAGTCCGCGACGTACAGAATGTCGCCGATATCCTCGTCGACCCTGTTCACCCATTTGATCTTCCTCAGCTACTCGGTTCGATATTAGGTTAACGACGTCCCTAAGCATTCCCGGGGAGATGTATCGGAACAGAATTCGATCCTAATCGTCACGGGCCCTTCGCGCTCCAGATGGTGTGGTACCAAGGGTGGAATAAGGACAGAGAAACCCTCCGTAACGCGGAAGCTACCGCCGCGTTCGTCATCCCAGCAAAAGCGGATTGAACCGATATCGACGGATAATATTCCCCATACATCGCATTTGAGGTCGTGACGGCGCAACAGCCCGGCAGGAATGTCGTCCCCATCGAACGGACCGATATGTCGATGGGAGCGGGCGCCGTCCGGTAAGCCGGGATCCCGCTCGACAATTAGCACTTGCGTCATCGTTAGAAACCCGTCGTCGCACGGATCACAAAGAAGGTGACGCCGAGGAACGCGAAACCGGCCGGAACCGCGAGAATCTGTGCCGCAACCGTGTGGCGGTCCATCGGTCCGGTCCAAGTCTGAAGCACGCCGTCGCTGCGATCGAGGGGGGACGCATGTTCGGGACCTTTCTGGGCGTGCAGGATGCCCGCAGTGAAGAAGTACATGAGCGTATAGAGCATCGAGACAATGAGCATGAAGATGGTCGCCGTATCGCGCCCCGTCGCCGCCAAGATGCCGACGAAGAAGATGCCGTAACAGGCGAACATCGTCCGCCAGATCGCGCGCGGCAACTGGAAGCCGACCTGTATCCCGCTCGTCTCATACGGGTCATTCGGTCGGTACGCGGGCTGTTCGTATATATCCTGACGCATTTCATCAAACATGGGGAAGCTCCACTTTCTTTGCCAAAGCCGCGTCGCGGTCGCGGTGAATCCAGATGCCGCTGAGCAGGCTTTCGGCGATCATCCGCGCTTTCGCGCCGATATGGTCGATCGCGGCGGGCGTCGGCGCGAGGTCGCGCAGCGCGGCGTAGAAAAGCCGCAGCCATCGATCGAAATGATGCTGGTCCAGCCCGGGAATCGCCAGATGCTTCATCATCGGGTTGCCGCTGAAGTTTCCTGCGCTGAGCAGGATCGACTGCCAGAAGCGGTTCATCTGAGCGAGATGCTTCGGCCATTCGTTGACACGCGCGGCGAAGATCGGCCCCAGCTCGGCATCGTCGCGGATCGAGGCGTAGAAGCGATCGACCAGCGCGGCGATGAACGCCTCGTCGATGCCCATCGCGGCGGCATCGCTTTGCCGCCGTTCGCGGGCGGCGAGACTATGAGGATGCGAGCTGTGCACGAGGTTCAGCCGACGGCATCAGGCCGCGACCAACTCGTCGGTCGGACCGAAAAATTCGTAGTGGATCCGCTCCGGCGACACCCCCGCGATATGGAGCCCGGTCACGAGTGCCTTCAGGAATGGCTTGGGGCCGCACAGATAGATGTCCGCTTCGTTTAACGGAGCGTTAGCGCGCAACCAGTCGACCGAGATCAGCCCCGTAACATCGTGCGTCTTGCCGATGGCGTCGCCTGCGGCGGGCTGGTCGTAAAAGGTGGAGACCGACATCGCGCCATGGCGTTCGGCCAGCCCGCGCAGATGTGATCCCATGGCGTGGGTCGCGCTATTGAGCGTGCCATGGACATAATGAGTTTCGACGTCCGGGTGATTGGCCGCAATCGTTTCGGCAATGCTCACCATCGGGGTTAGGCCGACCCCGCCCGAGAGCAGGATTACTGGGCGGCCCGTCGGGGCGTTCAGGACGAAGTCGCCAGAGGGGGGCGTTGCCTCGAGCGTATCGCCGACACTGACCTGGTCGTGAAGAAAACGCGACCCGCCAGCGCCCTCGGCTTCGCGCTTCACCGAAATGCGGTACGCTTCGTCGTTCGGCGCGCAAGAAATCGAATAATTGCGCTTGACCGGCGGCCCGCCGGGCACGTCGAGACGGAACGTCAGATATTGACCGGGCTGATGGCGAAGAACCGGCAGACCGTCGGCCGGGCGAAGGACGAAGGAAGTGATAAGTTGGCTCTCCCGCCTCTTTTCGACGACGGTGAAGGGGCGCCATCCCGTCCAACCGCCTGAGGCGGCCGTAATCTGCTCGCGGATTGTGGTTTCGCGAGCCTTGAGAACGTCGGCAAGAAACCAATAAGCTTCACCCCACGCCGTCAATATTTCCTCCGATGCGACATCGCCGAGGACCTCGCCAATCGCGCCGAGAAGCGCGGTCGCGACGGAAGGATAATGTTCGGGGAGGATATGATAGCCGACATGCTTGTGCGCGATGCGTTCGATCGTTGGTCCTAGCTGGTCGAGATTGTCGATATTCTGCGCATAGGCAAGAATTGCTGCGGCAAGTGCATGGACCTGCGACCCGCCTTCACCCTGATTACTGTGATTAAATAATGCGCGGATTTGTTCGTCTTTGAAAAGGCGCCGGTACATGGCGGCGGTGATCGCAGTGCCGTGGTCGGCGAGCGCCGGTACGGTGGCTTTGACTAAAGCAATCGTGCGCGGGGAAAGAGGTTGGGTCATGGTAACTCCCTGGTTGAATATTCAGTTAGGTTTGATCAGTTCGGAGCGGGGGGGGGGGGCAGATAACGGCACGGAGCGTTTCCGCGATCCGGGATGCCCTCGCCTGTACGGCGGCGGCGGCCTCGCGCGGGAGCAGAGCATCGGTCGTATCAGCCCAGAGGAGCAGCCAGCGATCGAACAAGGGGGGTGTGATGCGGTCCGCGTGCAGCATGTGCATGGCAAGGGGGTTGCCCTTGTATCGTCCGCTTGCGAAAACGACCGAAGACCAGAAATCGGTGATACGGTCGAGATGCTCGGGCCAGTCTGATATGACGTCGTTGAAAACCGGCCCAAGCTGAGGGTCCGCCCGCACCCTCGTGTAAAATAGCGTCACGAGATGTTTCAAATCTTCGTCCACCAAGGTCGGCTCTGTCATCTTAGCGACTCCATTAACATGTATTATCGGTGCATCTATAAGAGGCGATTGAAACATGCAATATCGATACATCATTTATTTTCGCCGTGAATGGCGCGTTATGGATCGGCCATCCGGAAGCAGCTTGTGCTCCCATCTCAGCATGAATGGATCGCGGGGCGACGATCGCGGCTGACTTGGTCTATCGCATGGCTGCTTTCCCCGAGCATTCGCCGCCGCCGCTTGTGCGCGCGCTACTCGTTGCCCAGGATGGTCACAAACTATCGCCGTGGGACCGACCGTGCGGTGCTTGCCGAGCCGCGAGCCTTGCTCAGCCAAAAGGGCGGCGACAACTTGGCTCGTGATAGGGGCTAATGACCGGCACTGGGCAGGACAGCGCGTGCGGCGCATCTTTTCCTTTGAGCGCTATCCGCGCAATGCACACGCGGATAGCGCGATTTCGCGCGCAGCCGTCGGTTCCGATTGCAGCCAATGACCCTATGCCCCCAGTCGTGTCGGGGGGTTCTGAATGCCCGTCGTCCTGACTCGCGGAGATTGCCCGCTGAAGCGGTTCAATGGTCTGGCTATCATGGCTGATCGCGGGATTTGTCGGTCATCAAATTTGATGTAAGCTACATGCATGGTTAGGATATGCCCGCTATGCGTCTGACACGATACACCGACTATGCCATGCGCGTGCTGCTCTATCTTGCTCAGCGGCCCGACCGATTGTGCTCGATCGCCGAAGTCTCAAGCGCTTATGCCGTCTCCAACAACCATCTGATGAAAGTCGTGAATGACCTGGTCAACGCGGGGTATCTGGAAAGCGTACGTGGACGGTATGGCGGGATCAGGCTAGCTCGACCCGCCTCCGAGATCAATGTTGGTACGGTGGTGCGGCATACTGAGGATGATTTCGAACTCGCGGGTTGCGGGGCGTGCATCATTGCGCCCGCATGCGGCCTCACGAGTATCCTCGACGAAGCTCTTTCGGCTTTTCTCGCGACGCTCGACCGCTATTCGCTCGCCGACGTTCTCGCGCGAAAGGGCGACTTTTCCTATCTGCTTCATCCCGTGAAATAACATTCGCGCGCAGTCTACGACTGGTCGGCTGCCAATCCGGCCGAGGCGGAGCTGATCCCCGACATCGCCCTGATGCAGGATGCTTTGGCAAGGCTCTCTCAGGGCGCAGCCAAGGTCGGTACGTCGATCGCGATAGAGCTTATGCGGATAGGATATCCCTTACGCCTGCCATAATAGGTCTGCTCGTTGACCGCGATCCGCCGATTCCGTTGGCCTCGTCGTGAATGGCTGTAGATCAATCGCCCGAGCGAGTGCCATCCGACACGCCATACAATGTTCTCAAAACATGGATTACTCGTTCGGACCGCTCCTGGACCACGGCTGCGTCAATTGACTGATTTGTCCATAGCATATGTGACTGGTCGGATCCCGCACACAGAGCGATGGTAAGCGACGCAGCTTGCGAGGGACAACCAAGCCGAACCACCCCAACCGATTTTTGACGTGCGTAGAATGCCGTCAGCGCGCTCTCCATATCGCGTACCAACCGTTGGTAAACCATATCGCCGACGGAAACATGCCCGAGCACTGATCCGACCAACCGCCTCAAAATGAGCGTCTCACTGCTTATCATTCGCTCGATGATCGCCTCGGCAAACCGATGAAGGACTTCGAACGGCTTCTCATCTTCTTTCAGAATGGCGATTACGCGGTCGTGATATCCCAGTGTCTCCCGATCGATGACAGCTGAGAACAATTCTTCTTTCGACTTGAAATGGCTCCAGATAACGCTCTTCGACCCACCCACATCAGCGGCAATGCCCGACATGGTCGTGTTGAAGTAACCGAAATCAAAGAATTGCTTGCGCGCCGCTGCGAGTATTTTGTCGCGTTGCATAACGCGGTGCGCCTCAACGGCTTCAACTGACCGGATGGGCATCAGATGACTCCGCACTCTCGACGGCCTCCCAGCCGCCGCCGAGCGCCTTGTAAAGCGCGGCCAGTTGCTGCAATCGCGCGGCTTGTGCCTGCACATGCAGGCGATCGGCGGCGCTGAACGCAATCTGCGCCTGCAACAAGGCCGTCAGATCCTCTTCGCCCGCTTTGTAACGTCGCCGGGCAAGCTCCACCGCCTCGGCCGCAGCGGCGCGCGCCGCGGCGCGTTCGACGCCGACGAAGCCCGCCGAGGCATAGCGGTTGATGCTCGTCTCGCTGTCGACGAGCGCGTTGAGGACTGCGCGTTCGTAGCGCGCGGTCGCGGCGTCGGACCGCGCATCAGCGGCGCGGATCTGCGCGCGGATGCGGCCGCCCGAAAAGATCGGCCAGCGGAGCGACGGGCCGACCTGAAAGCGCAAGCTGCTGCTCGAAACCAGATCCCCCGGCTCCTGCGCCTGCAGCCCGATGCCGCCAATCAGCGAGAAGCGCGGGAAGAGTTCGGCCGTTGCTACACCGACATCGGCGGTCGCCGCGGCAAGGTCGCGTTCGGCGACGCGGATGTCCGGCCGACGGCGAAGGAGGTCGGAGCGCAGACCTGCGGTAACGGCAAAGTTCGCTTCGGGCATCGGTGCGACCTGACGAAGCCGCGCATATAGCGCCTCGGGCGGCTGCCCGACGAGTAGCGCGAGACGAAACGCAGCGGCAGCCTCATCGCTTTCATAAGCCGGAATCACGGCCGCCGTCGACCGGGCCTGCGTTTCGGCGCGAAGATATTCGGCGCGGGACGCGGCGCCGACGCGCAGCCGGTCGACGACCAATCGCGCGATGTCACCCTGCGCGCCGGCATCAAGGATCGCATTGGCACGCAGCGTTTGCGCAGTGCGCAGGTCGACATATGAGCGAACAACTTCGGCGATCACCTGAATGACGGCGCCACGCCGCGCTTCCTCGGCCGCTTGCGCGCGGGCCTCGCTGCTTTCGATTGCGCGGCGTGTGCTACCCCACAGATCGATTTCCCAAGAAGAATCGAAACCGACGTCATAGATCGACAGATTGCGACCGAGGCCGGGGACTTTGCCAATCGGCAGCTGGCCATTTTCGCTGAGCTGGTTTTCGGTCGCGGTTGCCGAAATGCCGACTTGCGGCAGTTCGCGGCCATGGACGGCGTCGCGGTTGGCACGCGCCTCGCGCAGCCGGGCGCTTGCTTCGTCGATATCCTTGTTACCCGCAATCGCCGCCTCGACGAGTTCCGTGAGCAGCGGATCGTTGAATTTCCGCCACCAGGTGCCATCGACATCTTCGCTGCTGACTGTGCCGACCCATTCTTGGCCAACCGCGACTTCGGGTCGCTGATAGTCCGGGCCGACGGTGGTGCAGCCCGCAAGACCGGCCGCAAGAAGCGCCGTCAAAATGACTTTGGTGTGCGACGTCTGTCTCATGGTACGGCCTCTGCTGGAACGGATTTCTGCTTGCCATGCGCCTTGGTGAGAAAGATTTTGAACGCGACGATGCACGGCGCGCCAAAGACGAAGAGCAAAGCGACGAGATTGAAAGCGGTATCGAAAGCTATGATCGTTCCCTGTCCACCGACAGCGCGGCCGACCATCGCGGTCGCGGTCTTCGCCGCAGCGCCCGCCTCGACCCCGCGCGATATGAGCAGATTGGTCGTCGCGGCGATCCGCTCGGCAAGCGCGGGCGACCCAGCGGTGATGGCCGCGCCGAGGATCGCCTGATTATGAACAAGGCCATGGTCGATCGACGTCTGGAGCGCAGCGACGCCCATGAGTCCGCCGAGTTGACGCCCGATGTTGAAGATGGCGATGCCGAAGGCAACGCTCGCGGCAGGCAATTTGCTAAAGGCGATCAGCGTGATAGACAGAAAAAGAAAGCCGAGGCCGAAGCCGCGGAGCAAGATGGCAGGCAGCATGTCGTCCGCCCCGCTCTGGCCGTTCGAACCCGAAAGCATCCACATCGCGATCATGATCGACAAGATGCCTAGCGGCACCGTTGCGACCGGCGCCAGTCCCCGCGCTTGGATCAACCAGGCCGCGAGCATCAATGTGGCGAGAAAACAGGCGCCGCTGGGCAGGAGCAGTTCGCCCGCCTCGGTCGGGGTCAAGCCGAGCACCGACACCGCGAAAGCGGTGATCACATATCCGCTACCGAACAGCGCCGCGCCGGCGACGAAACTGACGAAAAAGGCAAACGCGAAATCGTCGGTCTTGAAGGTCGACAGGTCGAATAATCGAGCAGCCCCCGCGTGATATTGCCGAACGGCGAGTAATATGAGCCCAGCCGCAACGGCTGCAGTCATCCAGCCGATCCGGCTGGCCTCGAACCAGTCCCATCGGCTTCCCTGGGTCAGCACATAGGTCGCGCAAAAAAGTGCCGCTCCGAACGCAAGCAACCCCGCCCAGTCGAGGCGGCGCGGCGGCGCGGGTCGCGCGGGCGTCGGATCGGCGATGAGCAGCAACCCCGCAGCGCCCAGGGAAAGCGGCAGGATTGCGAAGAAAATCCAGGTCCAGTCATGGTTGTCGACCAGCCATCCCTCAAGCAGAGGTGCCGCAGTTGCCGGGGCGACGACCGAGCCCATCGCAAACATCGCCTGCAGGATCGGCTGCCGCGCGGCGGGAAAGTTCCAGAAGAGGATCGCCTGCCCGCTGATCAGCAAAGTCGCTCCGGCGAGCCCCTGAACCATCCGCAGGACGATCAATGTATCAAGGTGCGCCGTCGCGGCGGCGCATGTGCACGCTGCGCCCATCACCAGCGTTGCGATCAAAAGCAATTGCCGCGGATCTATCCGCGTCAGAAGCCAGGGCGCGAGCGCAAAGCCAATGAACTTGAACGCCGTATATCCGACATCGAGCCACGCGAATTCGTCGGGCGTCACAGAGGTGTCGCCGATGATGTCGGCGCGGCCGAGCGACAGCAATGTGCCCGCGAGCGCTTCGGTCAGGCTCGCGAGTATGATGCCGGTGACGAGAAGCCAGCCGGTTGCGCCCTTTGAAGGCGCCGCCGCCGCCGGAGCAGCGACGGCGGTCATGACCGGGCGCCGCGCTCGACTTCGACCCGAGCCGACAGGCCGGGGACCAGCCGTCCGGGAAGGGGGTTGCGCTGAATCCGAATCTTGACCGGGACGCGCTGCACAACGCGGACGAAATTGCCCGTCGCATTGTCGGCAGGAATCAAGGCAAAGG
Organism: Sphingopyxis fribergensis; assembly: GCF_000803645.1. Classification (NCBI taxonomy): domain Bacteria; kingdom Pseudomonadati; phylum Pseudomonadota; class Alphaproteobacteria; order Sphingomonadales; family Sphingopyxidaceae; genus Sphingopyxis; species Sphingopyxis fribergensis. The sequence continues at coordinate 1,657,274 of NZ_CP009122.1, forward strand.
CCGACCCGCTGCCGGGCGCGAGGCTGTCGACGACACCCTTGATCACAACGTCGGGATAACCGTCGACGCGGATCTGGGCGCCTTGCCCGGGGCGGATATGTTCGAGCTGCGTTTCCTTGAAGTTCGCGACGACGTACAAATCTGCCACCGGCACAATGTCGAGCAGCGACGCGCCCGGCGTGACGAGCCGGCCGACGCGAACCTGCCGATTGCCGACGACGCCGGCAACGGGCGCGCGCACCACGGTATTTTCCAGATCGATACGCGCGAGATCGCGCGCGGCGACCGCCTGCGCGAGCGCCGCGACGGCCGCTTCGCGCTGGGTCCCGAGAAGCTCGACGCGCTGCCGCTGGGCATCGATTGCAGCAGTCGAAACCGAGACTCCGGCTTCGGCGCGCGCGCGCGCGGTCTCGCTTTCGTCGACTTGCGCCTGACTGACCGCACCGCCGTCGATCAATTCGTTGCGGCGATTACTCGTCTTGCGCGCCAGCCCCAGGTCGGCGACCGCCGCACCGCGCTGCGCCGCTGCCTGACGGATCAGGATATGCTGCAATCGGATATCCTCGCCGCTGTTCGCAAGTCGCGCTTCAGCTGCCTTCACATTTGCTTCGGCCTGCGCGAGCTTCGCACGATAATCGCGGTCGTCGATACGGAACAATATGTCCCCCGCGCGTACCGCCTGATTATCCTTCACCGCGACCGCCACGACATAGCCGCCGACTTTCGGAGCCATCGAGGTGACGTCAGCGCGTACATAGGCGTTGTCGGTTTCCGCAGCATCGCTGCCGCCCCAGACCGCTGCGCCGAGCGCGACGATTATGGCCGTCACACACAGGAGAACGCCGATTTTTTTCTTTTTGCTCGCGCTGGCCATCAGAATCTCCGGTAATATGTGTTACCATTGACCCATACGGTAATATACATTACCGGTCAATGGTGGCGGGCTTTGGAAGGATATGCAGGTGAGCGAAACGGCGAATGAGGGCCGCCTTAAAGTCAGGCGCGAAGAGCTTCTGAGCGCCGCGGCCACTATCTTTTTCGAACAAGGATACGCCGCAACGCGCATCGACGACATCATCGAACGAACGGGCGGTTCGAAGCGAAATATCTACAGCGAGTTCGGCAACAAGGAGGGGCTGTTCGCCGCGATCATTTCCGAACAGGCCAGCCGCGCTTTGTCGGCACTTACGATCGACAATGTGGCGGGTCAAAGTCTTGAGGAGATCCTGCTCGACTTCGGCCACCGGCTGATCGATATCTATATGTCGCCCGCATTGCTGGGGGTCTACCGCATCGCGATTACCGAATTCGCCCGCTTTCCCGAACTCGTCCGGCGCTTCTACGCTCTTGGCCCGGGACGCGCAGCCGCCACGCTCGCCGATGTACTGGAAGCGGCGAAGGCTCGCGGCGACATTCGCGTCGATGACTGCATCATGGCGGGTGATCATTTCGTCGGAATGATCCGTGGCAACATGCATCTTCACGTCATGCTGGGCCTCCGCGAACCGCCCGATGCACGCGAGCGTCGCCAATTTGTCGCTTCCGTCGTCGAACTTTTTCTGAATGGCATGCGTTTTGGCGAGCCCGCACGCACGTAGAGGTTTGCGTGTGTTTCCGTTCACCGCGTTGTTTGTCCTATTTTCAACGATCCACATCACGTCTGCCTCTCGATAAGGAGAGCATCCAAGGCGCCTTGGCCGGCCGCGTAAGCCAACGGCGCTGAAGCGACTTTTCCGAGATAATGCTCTGAATGGGGAAGTCGCAGCAAGCACCGGCCGGTGCCAAACGGACTGCACCATCTATGATATGCCATCGCTAATCGAAACCAGCGGCTTGTCGCTTCGCATCACACCAAGGTGCAGGGGCGGCAATACAAAGGTCCGCCTCAATGAGGATTACGGGCTGGTTGTGCGCGGCGAACGCCGACCACATTCTCATCGCGGTTCCTGAGAGCCGCAGCGATGCAGGACAGCAAGGACTGAGAAATGCAACCCAGTGCATCGCCCGTTCCGGGCCTTAACGATCAGGCGGCTTGCAAGCAGGGTCGAGGATCAACTGATAATACGCCGACAGCCGCGCGCCGTGCCGATGGCTTTTTCATTGCGGCGCGTGTAGTCGATCTGCTCAAGCCCGCGACGAAGCAGATGGTCGCTCGGCCGACGGACCCGTTAAGCATTGCGCTGAGTTATGAAATTCTGCGCAATGGAATAGGGGTCCTTGCACTGGCATTCCCGATCGTCATGCTGGTGGGGGGCGGACTCGACCATATCCAGGGCTCACTCAGCGCCTATTATCATTTCAATCCTTCGGCTCCGACCCAATATGGCGCCGGGACGATGCGCGATGCGTTCGTGGGTATGCTTTGCGCAATCGGCGCCTTTCTGTTCTTTTATCGCGGCCACTCCCTTCGGGAGGATATTGCCCTTAATTGCGCGGGCATCGCGGCTGTCCTTGTGGCTTTCATACCGACGGACTGGCCGACGGTCGCTGGAGCCTCGACGACCATCAAGGGAACGATCCATTGGGTGTCGGCAACGATCTTTTTCGTCATGATCGGGTATGTCTGCATTTTCCGCGCCCGCGATACGCTTTTTCTTACACATGACGCAGGGCGCAGAATAGCATTTCATCGCATATATCTATGCTTCGGAACGCTGATGCTCGTGACCCCCGCCGCTGCCGCAATTTCGTTTAAGCAAAGCGGCCATGGGACGCTGACCATCGAGATTTGCGGAATTTTTGTGTTTTCCGCATTCTGGTTGGTCAAGGGTTATGAGATCAGATCGTCGTTCGGCATGACGTTGGATGCGGCTTTCGGGGAGGCACCCTAGCAATGACCAATTCCTTGGCCGATTTGCGACGTCCGCTGTAAGTCGTAAATCTGAAATAGCTGACATTGGACGGTCTACTGCGGCGATGAGCGAACAGACCAGCCTTCGCCATTCAGTACCAAGGCCGCGCGCCGGGCGGTTCGTGGCGGACGATCTCTGGGCGCTCGATTCGAACAGTCAATAGCTCTTAGCCGCCGCCCAAATTGTGCGATCGGGTGAAAGCAAGATTCTGGACAGCGACGGACGTGCTCTCTACCCCATCCACGCAAGCTGCTGGAGAGTCGTGAAAAATTGTCGGAAGCAATCGCGCAGGGCCATCAGCGTGGAGACTCGTTGGAGAAGGTTTTTCTCGACGAACGTCCGCGCCTGCTTGCTTTTCTGCGACGGATCGGTGCAGCGGAGGACGCGGAGGATCTGCTTCAGGATGCCTGGATACGAATCCGGTCGTTAGACCGGCCGGTCCCTGCCGAAGCATTATCCTATCTCTATCGCATGCTGCATAATCTGATGATCGACCGCCGCCGCGCGTCACGCAGCGCCGTTCGCCGCGACGCCCAATGGGCGGACGTGTCCGGCGGCGGTGCCGATCGCTGCGTCCAGCCCGACAGCGAGCGCCGCGTGCTTGCAATCGATGAGGTCCGCGCCATCCACGAAGCGATCGATTTGCTTGGCGAACCCGCGGCAAGCATCTTTCGCCGCCATCGCCTGCACGGACAGACGCAACGCACGATCGCCGACGAACTCGATATGGGGCTCAGTACGGTCGAAAAGCATTTGCGCCGTGCCTATGCCGCGCTTCTGGAATTTCGGAAGGCGAATAACGATGGCTGAGACCGCGCCAAGAAAAACCTTCGAAACCTTGCGCGATGAAGCGCTCGGCTGGATTATCCGGCTACGCGAAGGCGACGCCACCGACTGGCAGGCGTTCGAGCAATGGATGGCGGGGGATCCGCGAGCCGCCGACATTTACTGGGATCTCGCGGCGGACGATGCGGATGTGGCCGACGCGTTGTTGCAGGACCGGCCAATCGTCCCGACTGCGGCGCAGCCGGCGCGCACAGCGAAAGCGATGTGGCTGGGCGGCGGCGTCCTCGCTCTAGCGGCATCGCTCCTTCTTTTGCTGTTTCTGCCGGGGCCGACGGTCACCTATTCCGTCGAGACGGCGCCCGGCCAAACCCGCAGTATCCCGCTGAGCGATGGAAGCGAGATATTGCTCAACGGCGGCTCGAAAATCCAGCTCGACCGGGAAAATCCGCGCCGGGCCCGTCTCGCCGATGGCGAAGGGCGCTTTACGATCGCGCACGACGAAACCCGGCCCTTTATCGTCGAAGTGGGCGAGGCGTCCCTGACCGACCTCGGCACCGTCTTTTCGGTGACGCGGCAAGGCGGCGAGCTTCGCGTCGCCGTGGCCGAAGGCGCGGTCCGTTATAGTCGCGGCGGCATCAGCCGCGATCTCGCCGCGGGCGATACGCTTCGGATAGGCCGCGATGGCAGGCTGGTCGCGGGCGAGATCGAGCCCGCCGATGTTGCGGCCTGGGCCGATGGGCGGTTGGCTTATGGCAGCGTCGACGTCGCAGCGGTCGCTGCCGACCTTTCGCGCGCCACCGGACTGGATGTGTCGGCCGACCCGGCCGTCGCGCGGCGTCCGTTCAGTGGCGGCTTCGCACTTGGGAAACGCGACGCCGAGACGGTACGCCGTGCGGCAAGCCTGATGGGATTGCGTATTCGCGCGAAGGGCAAGGGCTGGATATTGGAGGCGCCCGCTTCGGGTCTGGAATGAGGGTCGGCGCCGCTATGCTGTTGCTGGCGGCGCCTGTTGCCGCGCGGGCCGCCGACGATGCGGCGCAGATCGACGTGCCAGCGGGCCCCCTCGGCAAAGCCGTCGCCACGCTGTCGCGGCAGGCGCGCATCGACGTCGGCGTCGACGACCCGGCGCTGCACCGCATTGCGACGCCCCCCATTCGCGGAACAATGAGTGCGGAAGCCGCACTCGACAAGCTGTTGCGCGGTACGCCGGCGACCTGGCGGAGCGGGCGTAACGGGCTGTTCCATGTCGTGCGGCGACCGCGCGCCGTTGCAGTGCCGTTCTTCGCCGCGCGGCCGAAGCGTACGGAAAATCCCGTCGCCATGACCCCGCCGATCGAGATCGTCGTCACCGCATCGAAGCGCGACGCGCCGCTGGCCGATTGCCCGGCGACCGTCGCGATCCTGTCTGGCACCAATCTGGGAGCCGCCGGCACGGTTCCTGACAGTGAAGCTATCGCGGGTGGTTTGCCGGGCGTGGGATCGACGCATCTGGGACCGGGCCGCAATCAACTGTTCGTGCGGGGCATCATCGATTCGACCTTCGCCGGCCCCGGCGAGGCGACCACCGCCCAATATCTCGACCACGCCCGGATCAATCATAATGGTCCCGACCCGGACCTTCGTCTTTATGATGTCGCGTCGGTCGAGGTGCTCGAAGGGCCGCAGGGAACCCTTTATGGTGCGGGCGCGCTCGGCGGGTTGATCCGCATCATGACCAATCGACCGGCGCTTGATCGCACCGAGGCGCGCGCCAGCGCCGGCTTTACGCATCTCGCGCACGGCGATCCGGGCGGTGACGCGGCAGCGACGCTCAATCTTCCGCTGGTCGACGGAAAGGCAGCGGTGCGCGTCGTGGGCTACGCAGTTCGGGAGGGGGGGTATATCGACAATCCGCTGCTCGGAATTTCCAACATAAACGGCGTCTCGGTCCGTGGCGGACGCGCTGCGCTGCGGGTTGTGTCGGCGGGCTGGACGGTCGATCTTGGCGGGGTCGTGCAGTCGATCCGCGCAGACGACAGCCAATGGACCGATCGTGATGGCCCCGGACTGACCCGGTCAAGCCGGGCGCGCGAGGACTATGACGCCCATTTTCGTCAGGCGAGTGCTGCTGTCTCACGCGATCTGGGCGGCATCCAACTGGTTTCGAGTTTTGCCGCAGTGAGCCGTTCGATGGTCCAGCGATACGATAATGGCGCGACCGCACCGCCCTTTGCCGTGACCGAACGCGATCGCTCCAGAATGATCGGTGGCGAGACGCGCCTTTCGCGGCAGGCGGACGATGGCGTCGGCTGGGTCGCCGGCCTCAGCCTCTTCGACTCCACCAGCTTGAGCCACCGCGCAAATGGCGCGGGTCTCAGCCTTGCAGAATTGCGGCAGCGAGCGGTCAATAAATCGCGCGAATGGACGCTTTTTGGCGAAGGCAGCTTCCGTCTCGCCCCCCGGTTGATCGCTACGGCGGGTTTGCGCATCAGTCAGGTGCGGCTGCAAGGCGTCGCTTGGGCAAAGGAAAGTCTGAGCGCGCTGCCGGGAAATGGCCGGCCGGTCGTGGTCGAGTTGGATCGCCGCGATCTGCGGGGACTTCCCAGTCTTGCGTTATCGCTGCGTCCGTCGAAACATCTGCTGCTGTTCGCACGATATCAGGAGGGCTTTCGGCCGGGCGGTGTCGGCGTGACCGGTCTGCAACCCGAAATCCATCGCGGCGACCGGTTGCGATCTTGGGAGATCGGCCAGCGCCTGACCCTGCCGGGAGGCAAGGTGGAGATCCGTGCAGCGGCATCTTATGCGACTTGGGAGGGCATATTGGCTCAAGTCGTCTCGCAATCGGGCGATCTGATGACGCTGAATATCGGCGACGGCGACATCGCCGCGATCGAGGCAAGTGCGGATTGGCGTCCTGCCGCCGGGTGGAATGTGCGCGGCGGGCTCTTTCTGAGCCGCAGCCGCCTGACCCGATCCGATATCGGGACGATCGCGCTAAAAGGCGGGCGCCTGCCGAATGTTCCGAATATGGGTCTTCAGGGCAGCATCGCCCGCGAATGGGCGCTGTCCAACGGTCTTCGCGCCAATCTGGTTGCGGATATCCGATATTTCGGCGGATCGCGCATCGGGAGCGGCCCGCTGCTCGATGCGGCGCAGGGCGATTATGTCGATGACCGTATCCTCCTGCGCATCGCGGACGCCCGGCACGGGCTCAGCCTTCAAATCACCAACCTGACGGATAGCAGCGCCAATCGTTTTGCGCTCGGCACGCCTTACCGCATTTATCACCCGCAGGCGTCGCCGCAACGACCGCGCACGATCCGCGTCGGCTTCGACGCCGCTTTTTGATCGAACCCCAGGATTTTTTCCCGCGCGGCGTAAGGTGTCCCTAAAGCGACATCGTTCTGTCATCATCGGGCTCGATCGTTTCATCGGAAACGGAAAATGGACGGCGAGCCCCTGAACCAGATGACAGGGAGTTTGGCGTGCAGCAGTTTTCGAGCCTCGGGATCGCATCGCATCATCATTATCGCGCGCGCAATCGCCGCACGCGACTGGGTCTGGGGACATGCCTTGCCGGCGCCGCCGCGCTGCTGCTGACCGCGGCGCCCGCCGAGGCGCAAGCCGCGCCCGATATCTCGACGCTGCAAGCACCGCTTCACCAGGGGGCGGCACGCGCGCCTGTATCGGACGACGCCGTCGCGGAGCCGCAGGATCTGACCATCCGCATCGATGACGGGACTGCGATCGTCACCGAGGATGATTATCAGCACGGTGTCACGCTCACCAATTTTTCGGGGGGCTCGGTCACGATCGATGCTGGAGGCGCCGCGGTCACGACAAAAGGGACGGGTGCAATCGGCGCCGTCGCGATCGCGGTCGACGGCAATGCGACGCTCAACATCGGCGATGTGCATACATCGGGTGACAGCGCAAACGGGATCGTGGCGGGGTCGGCCAATGGCGCCGTGAGCGTGAAGGCGGGCACGGTCATCACCGAAGGGGGCGGATCGTTCGGCATTCACGCAACGGGCTATAGCGGCCCGGTCGACGTGACGGCCGCCGCGGTGCAAACGTCGGGCTATTATGCGACCGGCATTCACGCGATGTCGAACGGCAATGTGACCATCGATGTCGGCGATGTGCTGACGACCGGCGATCATTCGGTCGGCGTGAACGGGCAGGTCGGCCAGCCGCCCGCCTTTGACGAGGAAACCGGCCTGCCGATCCTGTCGGACCCCGCCGACCTGACCATCCGGGCGGACCATGTCGAGACGCATGGCTATGCTTCGGACGGCGTGATCGCGACCAATTTTACCATGGGCAAGACGTCGGTCGACGTCGGCAATATCAAGACGTCCGGGGACAATAGCTGGGGCGCCTATGCCGGCGGCTTTGGCGACGTCTCGCTCCACGCCGGTTCCGTCGAAACGACCGGCGCCGGCTCAGCCGGCCTCGGCGCGGTCAGCTTTTATGGCGCGATCAAGGTGTCGGGCGACAGCGTGGCGACTCGCGGCGATTTTTCCAACGGCGTCAACGTGCTGAACTACGACGCCACCAAGCCGACGACGATCGATCTCGGCAGCGTCGAAACGCACGGCAATTCGTCGACGGGCATCTATGTCGGCGGTCCCTATTGGCCGTATAATGAAGGGCAGGACATCACGCTGACCGCCGACAAGGTGACGACGCATGGTGTCAATTCGAGCGGCGTTGCGATATTGTCGGGCGGGAATTTGACGATCGACCTTGGCGAGGTCGTCGTCGAGGGCGACCGTTCGCGCGGCGTGGCGATCGCAACGGGGTGGGGCAATCTCTCCCTCAACGTCGATAGCGTCATTACCAAGGGCGAGGCCCAATATGGCCGCGATACGATCGGCATCCGCATCGGCACCAATCATGGTTCGGTCGATGCCACGATCGGATCGGTGGAAACCAGCAGCCGCAATTCTCCCGCTATTCTGGCAAACGGCTTTTACACCGATCAGAGCTTTACGATTACCGGAAGCCTGAAGACCGACGGATATCATGCCTCCGGCTTTCAGGCCGATATCGACACGGGTTCGCTGATGCTCGATGCGGCCACGATCATCACGAAGGGCGAAGCGAGCCACGGCGTAAACGTCGGGATGCGATCGGGCGACGTCGATATCCGCACCGGATCGATCGAGACGTTCGGCAATAGCTCGTCAGGGATCATATTGCAGAGCGCAAGCTATGACGGGCAGGCGCATCATGCCGCTATCGACGCGGGATCGATCACGACGCAGGGCGAGAATTCGGCAGGGATCAACCTGCTCGCGCTGGGCGCGAACGCCGACATCAAGGCCGGCAATATCGTGACGTCGGGCAATTATTCGTCCGGCGTAACCGCCGCCGCGATCTCCGGCATCGACGCATATGGCAATATTTTCGGCGGCGACCTGAACATCGATGTCGGCACTGTTGCAACGAGCGGTGACGACGCCCCGGGCATCGACGCGCTGGCTTATGGTGCAATCACCATCGCTGCGAAGAATGTGACGACGACAGGCGCCCGATCGACCGGCATCAGGGCGTCGGGCCTTGGCGACATCGTCATCGACGCAGGCACGATCGAAACGCAGGGCGACCACGCCGATGGCATTTACGCGAACACCAACTTCGGCGGGGTCGCGGGCGACATAAAGATTAGCGCGGGGAGCATCACGACATCCGGGGCCGCGTCTAGCGGGATTCGCGCGGTGGCTTACGGCGGTTCGGTCGACATCAAGGCCGGGAGCGTGAAGACGAGCGGTTATGGCGCCGATGGCATTTTTGCGTGGAGCTATATGGGCGATGCGACGGTCGAAGCCGGTGCGGTGACGACGAGCGGCGACGCGGGCCGCGGTATCACCGCTTATTCTGGTGGCACCACGACTATTATCGCGGGCGACGTCACGACGGCAGGGAAGGGACTCACGCCCGATTCCGATGCTGGCGGCATCAAGGCGGTCGGCGCGTCAGTCATCGTCAAGGCGGGGAATGTCAGCACCAAGGGCGACTATTCGACCGGCATTTACGCCAACAGCAATTTCGTGAACGACAATGGCCAAGTCCCGCGCGACATCAGCGTCACCGCCGACAGCGTTTCGACCGAGGGCTTTGCCTCGCACGGCGTGGTCGCGATCAATAGCGCGCGGCGCGCCGACATCGATATCGACGTCGGCAGCGTGAAAACGGGCGGCGATTATTCACTCGGCATCTATGCTTCCGCCCCGGCCGGCAGCATCTCGGTGAAGGCGGGTAGCGTCGAGACGGCCGGCAAGCAGTCGGCTGGCGTCGTGGCGATCAGCGAATATGGCGACATCGGCGTCGACATTGGCACGATCAAGACCAGCGGCGAAGGCGCGGCGGGCATTTATACCTATGCCGGCGGTGCGCCGAAGACTGGCGAGGCGGCGACCACGATCCGCGCGGGTTCGATCACGACCAGCGGCGACTATTCGTCGGGCGTGACGGCGATCGCCAACGGCGAGGACATCGCGATCGATATCGGTGTCGGGACCGTCTCAACGGAGGGTCTCGCGTCGCGCGGCGTCTTTGCATACGGCCTTGGCGACCTGACGGTGGCCGCGGAGACGATCAGCACGAAGGGTGAGGGCGCGAGCGGGATCGAAGCCTTCTCCTTCTATGGAGACATCAAGGTCAGCGCGGGCAAGGTGTCGACCGAAGGCAATCTTGCTACGGGCATTTATGCGTCGACCCTGATCGGCGACGTCGTCGTCGAGGCGGGCGACATCGCGACGCAAGGCGACTTCTCCTCCGGCGTGCGTGCCTTCAGCCAGACGGGGGACATTTCCGTCACCACCACGGGCGATGTCACAACCGAGGGCGCCAATTCCTATGGCATCCTTGCTTTCGGCAATGGCAATATCACGGTCGACAACCAGGGCAGCGTCGAGACGCGTGGCGAGTTCGGCCATGGCCTTTATGCGCTCGGACGCGGCGAGGGTTTCACCACTGTGACCAATAGCGGATCGGTGACGGTGACGGGCGCCGGGACATCGGCGATCCGTGCGCTGGGATCCTATCTCGGCGGCGGCGTCCAGGTCGTCTCCACTGGAAGTGTCAGCGCGGCGGGCGACTATGCCGCCGGCATCCTCGGTGTGATTCCGCGCAGTCGCGGCGGCGGCGGACCCGACGCTCCCAAGGTCGATATCGATGCTGCCACCGTGACCGTGACAGGTGATTCGACGATTGGCATTATCGGCCTGAATTACGCGGGTGATGTGCATATTCGCGCCGACTCGATTTCGGTCGACGGAAAAGGCATCGGTATTTCCGCGATTGCTCTCGATTCGATTGACGTCGAGGCGGGCGACATAACATCGGGCGGCCGCGGCGTAATCCTGATCAGCGGCGGCGGTTCGACGCTGACGGTGACTGGCGATATCGTTGCCCGCGATCATGTGGCGGTGGAGATGGGCGCCGGCACCGGCCAAGCCGTCCTCAACGTCGCGAAAGGCGCTTCGGTGATCGGCGGCGGCAAGCGGAACCCCGCCGACGACCCCTATACCGGTCCGGGCAATGCGATCATCCTCGGCTCCGATTCTGGGGTCGTGGTCAACAATGCGGGGACGATACGCAACGTCGGCGATCGCTACACGATCTTCGTGACCGACCAATATGCCGGGGACTGGGAGCCGGTTCCGGGCGCGGGCAGCCTGATCAACAACAGCGGCGTGCTGGAGGGCAATTTGCGCCTCACCGCCGGCGAAGACGTCATGATCAATTCGGGCGTGTTCGAGGCGACGAAGGACAGCATCTTCGGCGGCGGCGAGGACCGTTTCGAGAATAGCGGCGTGGTCCGGATCGGCAGCGCGGGTGTCACGACGGCCGCGCGTGCCGCCGCTGCGGGTACGAGCGTCACCTTCGCCGGCCTCGAGCGGTTCGAGAACAGCGGGACGATCGACATGCGTAACGGCATTGCCGGCGACCGGCTGGTGCTGACCGGCGACTTCGTGGGATCGGATGCCTCGACGCTGGCCGTCGATGTCGGCGGCGCAAGCGCCGACCAACTGGTTGTCGAGGGCGCGGCGACGGGGGCGACCAGCGTGGTTGTCGCGACGCTTCCGGGCAAGGCCACTCTGTTCGCCGGGCCGGTCGCGATCATCAAGGTCGGCGCCGGGTCGGCGGCCGATGCCTTCAAGCTCGACAAGGCCGACATGGGCTTCATCCAGTATGATATGCGCTATGACGCGGTTACTGGCACCTACAGCCTCGGCACGCAGGTCGGCAGCTCAGCCTATCGCCTCGCCAAACTCAACGAAGCGGCGCAGGCCATCTGGGACAAATCGGCGCAGGCGTGGAGTACGCACATGGCCGAACTGCGCGATGCCAATGGCAACGGCAACCGGCTGTGGGGCCAGATGTTCGGCGGTGTGGTCGATCGCGACGGCGCGATCGACGGTGCGCCGCTGGATTATCGCCAGGACTTTTTCGGTGCGCAGGCGGGTTACGATCTTGGCGGCAGCGAGGGCGAAGACAGCGCTGCGATCTTTGGCGTTACGGGCGGTTATCTCAGCTCGAAGCAACGGTTCAAGGGCGGCGACGAGCGCGCCGACTTCGATGCACTCAACCTTGCGGGTTATGGCAGCTATCGCGGCAAACATGTCTTTGCGAACCTGCTCGCGCAATATAGCCATTACTGGATCGGCGCGCGCGGCGGCGTCGGCACCGAGCGCTGGTCGGACAAGGTCGGCGGCGATGCTTATGGCGTGCAGGGCGAAGTCGGGATGCGGCTTGGGTCGGAGAAATTCTTCGTCGAACCCGTTGCGACGCTCGCCTGGCAGACGAGCTCGATCGATTCGATCGAGGCGTTCAGCCACCGGATCGAGTTCGACGACAATAGCGCGTTCACGGGGAAGATCGGGGCACGACTTGGTGCCGCGATCGGCAAAAGCGAAGGGACACAGGCGGTGCTTTATGCACGCGGCAATTATGTCCACGCATTCGATGGAAAGGCGGGCCTGCTCTTCTCGAGCGGTGGCGTCAGCCAATCGATCGTGACGCCGCAGATCGGCGATTATGGCGAAGCGGCAATCGGGGTGAACATCCTGTCGAAGGGGCCGGTAAGCGGCTTTATCGAGGGGGATGCGACCGTCGGCAAGGGGGCCACGGGCGGCGGCGGCCGCGTCGGCATCCGCTTCAAATTCTGATCCAGTCCAACCTTTGCAAGGCCCGGTTTCATGCCGGGCCTTGCCTGCATGAGCGAGCATGATGAGCGAGACCGAAACCCCCGACACGTCCTCTTCCGATACGATCGAAGCCGTATCGACCGGCAAGGCCTATGCGCCGGGCGCGGCGCCCGAAGCCGAGCCGGGCAAGACCAATATCGCCGTGTCGCGCGGCCTCAGCGGTTGGCTGGCCGCCCGGCGGACGAGCCTGGCGTTTACGAGCTATCAGACCGGCCAGCTTTTCCTTGTCGGTTTGCACCCCAACGGGACGGTGTCGTTCAACCAGCAAAGCTTCAGCCGCGCGATGGGCGTTTGCTGGCGACCGGGACGGCTGTATCTCGGCTCGCTGTTCCAGCTCTGGCGGCTGGAAAATATCCTGCGTCCGGGCGAGGTCGGCAATCAGGCGTTCGACGTGGTCCTGGTGCCGCGCAACGCGCAAACGACGGGCGATGTCGACATCCACGAAGTTGCGATCGACGGCGAGGGCCGCGTTGTCTTCGTGAACACAAAATATAGCTGCCTCGCGACGCTGGACCTGACGCACAGTTTCAAACCGATCTGGAAGCCGGCCTTCATTTCGAAGCTCGCGCCCGAGGATCGATGCCACCTCAACGGGCTGGCGATGCAGGATGGCGCGCCGCGCTATGTGACCGCGGTCAGCCGGTCGGACGTCATCGCGGGCTGGCGCGAGCGGCGGCACGAGGGCGGGGTATTGATCGACGTGCAGACCGACCGCATCGTCACCGATCAATTGTCGATGCCGCACTCGCCGCGGGTCGTCGGCGATCATGTCTATGTGCTCGACAGCGGACGCGGGCGGATTGTGCGGATTGACCCGGCTACCGGCGAAAAGGCCGACGTCGCTTTCTGTCCGGGCTTCCTGCGCGGCATGTCGATCGTCGACGGTCATGCGATTGTGACGGTGTCCAAGCCCCGAAACGGCAGCTTCGCCGGTCTGCTGCTCGATGGCGAGCTCAAGGCGCGCGATGCCGAGCCATGGTGCGGTGTGCTCATCGTCAATCTTACAAGCGGCGACATCGTCGAGTGGATCCGCCTCGAAGGTCATATTACCGAAATGTTCGACGTGACGGCGATGCCGGGCGTTGTGTGCCCCATGTCGGTCGGACCGGCGGCGGCAGAGATGCACAATACGGTCAGTTTCGAGCAAACGCATCTTCTGTCGCTGGTGGAAGGTGCAAACGGCGGCACGGAAGCTCGCTTGGATCGGCGATCGGCGGTGGTATAAACTTCCTGGATTCATAGCTTTGGAAAGCACAAGGGTCGATCTCTGCGAGGTCGACGCCGACCGCCAAATCTTTGAGGCGAACCCAACCTATCTCTAAGTACAGGTACGGCTGCCGCTCAGGAGACCCAACCTGTCCGCTCGCACGATATCGACAGCCCGGTAAACGCGCCATCAAAGGTCTTCACGCAAGTCGAGCAAATGGAGACCGACATGACACAGAACACGACCTTGACTGCCGACAAATCTCGCCTCGATGAGCTCGTCCCGTCGCGTTACGCGCTGCAGGTCGGCGACATCGAAGTATTGGTGATCAGCGATGGCGTGCTGCCGATCCCTGCACAAGTATTGGCGCACAATGTCGAGCCGGAGGTCCTCGGAGCCTGGTTGGACGGTCAGTTCCTGCCCCGCGAGATCGCCGAGTGGCCGCTCAACGTCCTCGTAGTGCGCAGCGGCGAGCAGACCATCCTTGTCGACGCCGGACTGGGGTTCGATCCGAACCTGGAGCTGGGGAAGGCCGGTCGCCTGATCCAGCGCCTCGCGGCCGCCGGGATCGAGCTTGGGTCGGTGACCGACGTGGTGCTGACCCACATGCACATGGACCATATCGGCGGTCTCGTCGTCGACGGCATCAAGGAAAAAATGCGCCCCGACCTGCGCGTTCATGTCTCGGCGACCGAGGTCAAGTTCTGGGAAGATCCCGATTTCTCCCGTACCGCCATGCCTGAGGGCTTCCCCGACGCCCTCCGCCGTACCGCCACCCGCTTCATGGAGCTTTACGGTAGCCAGGTACATACGTTCGACCAGCAGCATGAAGTGGCACCTGGCGTGGTCGTCGAACTCACGGGCGGCCATACCCCGGGCCACAGCGTGGTCCGCGTCG